>JBJEUF010000092.1:0-7207 GCA_051883695.1 Aristaeellaceae bacterium | reverse complement strand
CGGCGACGCCCACTGCCACGCCTACTGCGACACCTACGGCTACTCCCACGGCGACACCCACGGCCACGCCTACCGCGACGCCTACGGCAACGCCAACTGCAACTCCCACAGCTACGCTCACCGCTACCCCTTCGGCTACGCCTACGGCTACCCCCACACCCACGCCCACGGCGACTCCCTCCGCTGCCCCCACTACAGCTCACCGGTCGCTGGCTACCTCTACTGACCTCTCCCCGGCGCCCACATCCACTGCGACACGCTCGTCCGGTGAAATCATCCTTGAGGATGAGCGGATCGTGGTCACACTGGAGAAAAACGCGCATGACGGCTTTCATATCATCCGCGAGCTTCGCGTCGCCGTGAAGGATCCCGCGCGGTATGTGCTGGTCACCGACGCATCGCAAGCGCCGGATGACGGCCGCGAAGCGCTCCTGCTGAATGCGCGCATGGAGTGCGTGGGCGCCAACCTCCAGTCCGGCATCACCAGCTTCGATTTGAGCGATACCGCCAGCCGTTCCCGGGAGCTGTTGGACGAGCTGGAGCGCTCCGTTTACCACTTCGCCTGCTTCGATCTGACGCTGACGCAAGCATCCGACGGCGCATGGCTCATCTGTGGCAGGGACGACGCACAGAACGTGAGGGACCTGTGGGGCGAGCGAAACATGATCCTCACCGCCCTGACCGTGAGCGATCTGACCGGCAGCCAGGGGCGCACAGAAGTCTTCTTCGATGTATACCCAAGCGGTATATACCCCAAGTGGGGCGTCGCCTATACGCCGATGTTTTCCCCGAATGATTACCAGCATCAACATGCCACGCTCAACACCTACAACGGATATACCTATGTTTCCGTTCAGTTCAAGTACGCTCCCTCGCTCCCTGCCGGAATCACGGCGACCCTGTCCTCCTGCGACCCGGACATCGAGCTGAACAGCGAATGCCAGCTGGTTTACCAATCCCGTGATTTCTTCAACTGGCTGGATTACTCCATCAACCAGACAAGCTACTACCAGCTTCTGTTCTATCTCGATCCCATCCCGGAAGCGCCAGACGCGATCGTGCTGAATCTGCACATGCCCGAGGAGGATACATCCTCCATACAAGTCGTCTTCCGGAACAAGGATGTGCCTGCCAGCCGGATCAGCACCCCCACGCCCACGCCCGTGATCACGCCCGCGCCTTCTGCCACCCCAAAAGCCGCGTCCGATGCGACCAGCGCTGTTGAAGCCCAGCAGCGGTCCATCCCGGAGGAACCGTCGTATGCGCTGGCTACCTCCAGCACCTGCTTCTATGCCCTGCAGAAGCCGCAGAAGTATTCCCACTACTCCTGCATCTACCGGCAGTACAGCGGCTGTACCTTCCTGGATGTATTCTTCCGCTATCACGATCAGCTGCCAGAGACAGCCATCCTGCGCATTACGGAGATTGAGATGACCTCCGGCAACTATGGGGAAGCAGCGGTCACCGCGGCAGATCTGAGTACAACGCATCCGGCTGATCTGATCGGTGCGAAAATCTGCACGACGAAGCCCTTCCCGATGAACACAAGCCGCTTCGTTGTCAGCTGCATCGACACAGCCACAGACGAGACGCTTTTCCAGGTAACCTTTGCGCCCTATTCCGGGCAATGACCCGAAAGTCCGCTTCCCATGCCGGAGGCGGACTTCTTCATGCGAAACGGCTTCGCTCAGCCGTTTCGCTTCGGGGGGCCGCCCGGCAGGGGGGAAACAGCAGTGCATGAAAAATTCCCTGCCACCATTGGCAGGGAATCTTTGCAACAGTATCTCAGATGCGAGGGGGAATATCGTCAGAGACGATTAACCACGACGCGCGGCGAAGCACTCGCTGCAGTAGACGGGACGATCCTCACGGGGCTGGAAAGGAACCTTGGTGGGCTTGCCGCACTCGGCGCAGATGGCATCGAACATCTCGCGGGGAGCGCCGGCAGCGGGGCGGCTGGCCTTGCGTGCCTGACGGCAGTTACGGCAGCGGGTGGGCTCGTTCTGGAAGCCCTTCTCGGCGTAGAACTCCTGCTCACCGGCAGAGAACACGAACTCGTTGCCACAGTCTTTGCAAACCAGCGTCTTGTCTTCGTACATGGTATTGGAACCCCCTGAAAAAATGAAGTAGGCAAATCTCCGGCTGACCTGGTCTTTGACCCCACACTCGCCATCTGGAAGGTAGCTCTGCGCCATCGCGCCCTCACGCACTTCTCTCGGGGACATGCCCCGGATGGACTTACTTCTAAACCGCACCATGCTCACCGGCGCTTTGGCCGGGTTACGTGGACCGCTTTGCCTGCGACTGGCATCGGCTTGCAACCACAGACCCGAAGATTCAACCGCGCCTATTATATCCGAAAATGTCCGGAATAGCAAGCACAAAACCGCTCCAAGAACAGAAAAAGTACCGCAATTCGCAAGTTTATTTACATTTTCCGGGGCTGCACTAAATCACTTCAGGTCAATGATGACCAGCTCCGGACGGTTGAACACCCGGGGAACGCGCGTGGATTCCCGTGCCAGCCCGCGGCTGACAACCATCGTCGTCCCGGCTGCCCGGTACACCCCTCCGGCATATGGGGGAAACAAGCCCTGATTGGGCGCGTACAGCCCGTTAAGCAATCCGGGAATGCGCACCTGTCCGCCATGAGCGTGACCGGACACCACCAGATCAAAGCCTGCCGTGGCATACCGGTCAATCAGCTCCGGTCGATGCGCCAGCAGCAGTCGGAATGTCCCCGCCTCCGCTCCCGCCAGCGTCTGTGTCAGCTGCGCCTGCGTATCCGGCGCCCCGGAATAGACCATGGCATAGGGATCGGGAATGCCGCAGACGCTGATACGCTGCCCGCGCACCTCCAGCGTCCGGCAATCCATGTTCAGCACCGTCAACCCCGCGTCGCTGAGGATCCGGCAGATCTCATCCACCCGTCCCGACCAGTATTCGTGATTGCCCGTCACATAATAGCAGGGCCAGCGCTGTGCCAGGCTGCGAACCAGCGCCTCCGAAGCGTCCCAGGGCATCTCATCATCGAAGATATCCCCTGCCAGGAGGATTACATCCGGGGCCGCAGCCACAATGGCCTTCACAATGTCCTGTGCGTCCGGGCCATAATCGCAGCCGTGATAATCAGCCACCAGCGCCAGCCGCACCGGCTCCGTGATTTTTTCGGACGCGATTTCGTATTCCCGAACGATCATCCGCTGATCCAGCGCCGCTGCCGCCAGCAGCGCCAGCGCCGCCAGCAGTCCGATCCGTACCATCAGGCGCCCTCTGCGCCGCTTCATCGCCCCACCTCCGTGCAACACAATCGCCGCCGGAAAGCCTTTTCCAGCGGCGCAGCCATCAAATATGCTCAAAGAACGGCGTACCGTCCTCGCCGCGCAGCACGCCATCCTCAAAGTGCAGCGGCGTGGGCTGAGCGATCATGTACTTGAGAATCTCATCCATGCGGACGCTCTCGCGGAAGGTCACCAGCGAGAAGGACACGCCGTGCTTGTGGGCGCGGCCCGTGCGGCCGATCCGGTGCAGGTAGTACTCGTTTTCCTCCGGCAGGTCGAAGTTGATGACCGCCTCCACGTCATCCACGTCGATGCCGCGGGCCGCCACGTCCGTCGCGACGAGGATGGGGAACTTGCCCTTGCGGAAGTCGGACATGACCACATTGCGCTTGCTCTGGGGAATGTCACCGTGAATGCACTCCGCCTCGTAGCCTTCCTTTTTGAGCCTGGAGGTCAGGCGGTCGGTCATGAATTTGGTATTGCAGAAGATCATGACGCGCTGGTACACATCCGCGTCCAGCAGGTACAGCAGGTCGTCCATCTTCCTGTTCTGCTCGGTGGAGATGACATACTGCGCAATCTGCGGGCGATCCTCCTTCGTGGCCTCCACGGTGATCTCCACGGGCTTGTTCTGGTACTTCCAGGCGATGGTCAGCACGTCCTGATTGGTCGTGGCGGAGAAAAGCACCAGCTGACGCTCCCTGGGCGTGGCCTCGATGATCTTCGTCACGTCCTTGACGAAGCCCATGTTGAGCATCTCGTCGGCCTCGTCCAGCACCATGGTGTGCACGCCCTTGAGCGTGATGTTGCCGCGGTTCATGTGATCCAGCAATCGTCCGGGCGTCGCCACGATGATCTGCGGCTTGCGCTTCAGGGCATTCAGCTGCCTGGGGATGGGCTGACCGCCGTAGAGCACGGCAATCCGGCAGCCCTTGATGTACTTGGCCAGCTTCGTCAGCTCATCGCCGATCTGCAGTGCCAGCTCGCGCGTGGGCGCCAGCACGACCTCCTGCACGCAGTCGTCCTGCAGCTGCACATATTCCAGCATCGGGATGCCGAAGGCGCAGGTCTTGCCGGTGCCGGTCGGCGCGATAGCGTTGATGTCCGCGCCGTCCATCATCAGCGGAATGGTGCGCGCCTGTACGGTCGAGGGCGTATCAAAGCCCATGTCCCGGATCGCCCGAAGGATTTCCCGGGACAGATCCATGGACTCGAATGTGATGGGTGTGGTTTCAGACAAGGGGATACTCCTTTCCAGACAGCCGGTATCAGTCGTGGTAGGCGCGGATGGCCTTGGACAGCTGATCCGGGCAGGATGTGTTGCCGCGGCACTCAATGCCCTGCAGCAGCTCGGCGATCTCCTCCGCCCTGCGGCCGATCACGGAGCGCGCCAGTCCCTCGGTGTTGCCCTTGCAGCCACGGGTAAACTTGCAGTAGGTAATGATGCCGTCGCGAATCTCCAGATCAATCTGGGTGGAGCAGGTGCCGTTGGTCTTGTAGGTGAACATGTGTGATGCATCCTTTCTGAACGTCAGTATGGTTCGTCATACCGGTTTCGTTTCGTCATCAGCGGCATACGCCGCGCCGAATACCTGGCAGCGGAAAAACCGCCGATCTATTTCATTCTTCACGCATCCCCGGAATTCCTGCACGACCCGACGAAAAATCGCATAGGTTGACGCAGGAGGTGGCGCACATGGGTCTGCGTCTTGGCTGCGGCGACGGGCTGTACGAGTGGCAAAACGATGTGGCCGGGTCTGCACCGCAAAAGCTCCCCTGTCCCCTGCCCCGGGTCGATCTGCTGACGGCCGACGGAACGGCTGTGGACAACGCCGCGCACCTGCTGCTCCACGCAGGGCGCCTCCATGTCTGTGACCGGGACGTGGAAGCACTGCAGAGCTGGAACAGGCATGCCCTGCTGCTCTCCTCGGACACGGACTGCCTTTCCCTCTGGGATGACGACGGGCTTGTGCGGACAGCACGCGTCGGCGTCTATCCGCAGGACCTGCATATTCAAAGGAATATCGCGGTGATTGCAGGCGGCGCGGACGGATACGTCCACCTTCTCACCCTGCCGGAATTGCAGCCCCTTGCGGATTATCCCCTGCCCGGTATGCCGGAGCGCATCCAGCTGCTGGGCGATGACGCCTATCTCCTGACGCTTCTGCCCGAGCAGGGAGTGCAGACGGCGCTGCTGCGCCTGCATCTGCCCACCGGACAGCACGAGGAGCTGGCGCGGTTTGCCGGCCTTCCGGGGACCGTCTGCGCGTCTCCAAAGGGGCTTTGGGTCGCCGCCAGCGAGCTGCTGGCCTTTCTGCCAAACGGTGCCTCGCAGCCTGCCTTCCTCATCGAAGGCTTCGGCCTGATCCGTCATCTGGATGCGCGCGGTAGCGCCGTTTTGGCCACCGACCCGCTGGAGGACCTATGCGTGATCGCAGCGCAATCCCCCCGGCAGACCATCAGCGTGATCCACCGGGGGGACGTTGGCATGGCGGTCTTCACCCCGCCATCAGCAGATTGATACCCTGTTATCCGACATACACCGCCAGCACGCAGCCAATGTGCTCAAAGGCCGACAGCCCATCGGCGCGCCCCGCGAAATAGCGGGATTGCAGCTCCTGCCATGTCAGCAGCTCGTACACCTGAAAGCCATGGCGTTCCAGCAATGCGGTCAGCTGCGCCTCCGACAGCGCCGTCTTGAGCGGTTCTCCCGCCGCCTGCGCCATGGCGATCATATTCCGCACCCGCCGCACCTCTGAGGTGAAGAAGCCCTCATCCGCGTAGTCCATGACAATCGCCGTGCCCCGCGTGGACAGCGACGCCAGATCCGCCAGCATCTCATCCACCACGCCCAGCGGGAGGTAATAGCTCACCCCCAGCCAGGTGAACAGGCTCTTGCGGGCAGGGTCGAAGCCCGCCTCCCGCAGCCTGGCGGGCAGGTCATCCAGCGTGAAATCCATCGGCACAAAGGTCGCCGGCGAATCCAGCCCGGCCCGTTGGAGGCGCATCAGCTTGTCCGCCTGGGTCGCCGGGTGATCGACCTCAAACACCGGCAGCCGCGGCTCCCGGAGCGCCATCGTGTCCATGCCCGCCCCCAGGATCACCGCCTGCTCCGTGCCGGTTTTCACCGCTGTGCGCAGGCATTCCTCACTGAAGCAGGTGCGCGATAGCGTTGCCGGGGCAAACTGCGTGTTGACAAGCCGCTGCAGCGCCTGCTCCTCCGGCATGTCCGGCAGCTCCGGCATCAGGAACGCCCGGCCCTCAAGGATGTACCGGCTGATCTGGGCATACTCCTCCTCCGTCAGGAGCTTCCGCACCACATCATCCCGCAGCATCGGCTGCTCCGTTCCCGCGTGGTACGCCCGGGCGAAGGCCGAAAGCAGCGACGTCATGCTGGGCTGTCCGGGCTTTGCTTCCTCCTGCGGCGTCATTAGCGCAATCAACCGGTTCAGCCGATCCCGCTGACGGACAAGCTGCTCCCGCTGCCGGTCAAGGGCGGACTGCCTGTCCGCGTCGGACGCATCCAGCAGCGTCCGCACCTCCTCCAGCGCAAACCCAACCAGCTGATAGAAGCGGATCGCCTTCAGCCTTTCCACCGCAGCATCGCCATACTCCCGGTATCCGTTCTGCTCATCCACATGATCCGGCTGCAGCAGGCCGATTTCGTCGTAATACCGCAGGGTTCGCGCGCTGATCCCGTTTTGCCTTGCAAAATCACTGATCTTCATTCGATCACCTCCTGACACAGGATACACCCTCACGCGGCGTGAAGGTCAAGGGGCACACGCCAAAAAGATGCGAAAAGAGCGCCCGTCTTGCGACGAGCGCCCTGTGTGAGCGTTCAGAAGCCTTGCGGCATTCTGCTCCGGTGACCCGATCAGTCGAGGATCTCCGCGATAACGCCGGAGCCAACGGTGCGGCCGCCC
>JBJEUF010000091.1:0-11967 GCA_051883695.1 Aristaeellaceae bacterium | reverse complement strand
GCACACATGTACAGCATACTGCCCGGAATCGGGATGTAGGTGATGTCCGTCACCCCAAACTGGTTGGGTTTCGCCTGATCGAAGTTGCGCAGCGCTCACAGCCTTCGAAAAATCTCCTTCACCGTCTGATAAGCCAGCTTGGGCCGCCGGTACTCGTCCACGATGCCCTTGTTGTTCATCGTGCGCGGACGGGTGCCGAACCAGCTCTCATCCACCCGCACATCGGCAAGCTGCCACAGGAACACACCGGTGCAGTCGGGGTTGCCCAACACCGCCTCCAGCTGGCTGCGCAGGATGGCACACTGCCTCTCCTCCGACCATTTGGCCTGTCCGAAGGGGTCGCGATATCCGGGGATGGCGCCCGCGCCGATCTCGCTGATGATCACCGGATCCTTGACATGTGAAATGATGTATGCTAATATTGATTGGCCGAACGATTGGTCAATCATTGAAAGAGGATACTTATGAAAGAACGCAACGAGCAGATGTTCCGGCGGCGAAAGGAAGAAATCATGGAGGCCTGTTTCAACTGCTATGCGGAGAACGGCCTGACCGGAACGGGTATTCAGGCGCTGGCTGATGCCTGCGGTCTGTCGAAAGCCAGCCTGTATACCTATTTTGATTCGCTGGACGATCTGATTGTGGAATCCACCGCGTACTGCATGAGCAAGGTGGAGGACGATTTCATGCAGCTTGCGCCTACGGGAGTGCAGGATATTGCCAGATTCATAGACGAGGTGCCCTATTGGACGGCAGAACGTCACGGCAAAAAATACCGGTTGATGTATCAGGTATACACCCATCCCAAATACATCGAGCACGGCAAGGCCTTCTTCGCCGGGGTGAACGAGCGCTATCATGCCTATGCCCAAAAGCTGGAGCCCCTGCTGGGTATGCCCTGCGACATCATCACACCGCTCATCTTCATCTTCGTCCGCGCGTCGGTGCATTATGCCATGTTCGAGGATGCGTATTACCTGAAAAGCCAGATGGAAGTGCTCAAGCAATGCATATCCCTGCTCAACGGGTAGTACCGGATGAAAAGGCAGGAACGAAGAGGCGGATATGGCTGACACCGCTGTGCGGGCGCCGGGGGCGCCGGTGAGCCATCACCGCAGCGACAACGAGATTGAAACCCATCCCGAATGGCTGACGATTTCCAACGAACCGCAACGAACAGGAGGCGCCTTCCATGACAAAACGGCTTCTTTCCCTTCTGCTGGCACTCGCCCTGCTGCTGTGCGCGACAACAGGCCTTGCCGAGCAAACCTCCGGCCTCAGCGCCGCAAGGATCAGTGACCTGCGGAAGCTGGCCGGGGATAACGGCGCGCAGTGGCGTGAAGGCACGTCCCCCTCGCCGGATATGAACGCCTTCCAGATGTGGCAGTGGACGGACTGGTTCCTGTCCGACAGGGTGCGCAGCCTGCTGGGCGCGATTCAGGATGATGCTCAGCTGAATCCAAACCGCTCCCAGGAGCCTGAGGCTGAAGCCGCCCGATGGAAGCTGCTCGAACTGGAGAGCACCCTTTCCCGCTTTGAAGCGCAGCTGGAGGAGGATCGACTGGCGATTCTCAACGGCATCAGCCTGTGTCAGAGCGGCGGGGCAAGCCAGGCTGAGCGTCAGGCTGCCATCAGCCGCATCCTGGCGGCTGAAAGCGAGATTCAGCAGATCATCACAAGCATCTGCAGGGATTACGACACCTACCTGACCACGGTGAACGACTGCAGCAGCAAGCTGCAGCCGGATTACGATCACTATGCGGACATCCTGGCCCGAGCTGCCAGCCGACTGGAAGCGAAGGAGAATTCCGCCGATGCGGAGTTCCGTGTTTCCGTGCTTGCCACAGCCCGGATTGGCATCCGGGTTTGCGATCCGGACGGAAACCCGATCAAGGGTGCGGCGGTCACGGTGACCAATCAGCTGAACGATGTCCTGAAACAGGCCGTCACCGATCCGCAGGGCGACGCGCTCTTCTGGGTGGGTGACCTGGGCGCGGACGAGACGGGCGAGCTGCAGCTGAAATTGCGCGTGGAGGCCCAGGGCTACCGCGTCCGTGAGGCGCAGACCGTCCGGCTCCGCAGCGGCGAAATCCGAACCGTCGAGCTGCAGAGGGATAACGGCGAGCCCTATCTGATCATGGGCTGCTTCAACGGAAGGGATATCCTCACCGAAGCGAACACCTATTACTGCACGAAGCTGAACACGGCGAAGCATGCCTTCACCGTCAAGCTGTACTGCGCGGAGGATGGCGAGCTGGAGCTGCGCTATCCCGTGGACGCGGAAGCGACCGAGTACGGAACCGTGGTGCAGCCGTTCACCGCCGCCGACAGCGACAGCACGGTGCTGAGGTTCGAGGATCGCTGGCTGAGCAAGCTGCCTCCGGGCGCCAGGGTGTCCTTTACGATCAGGACCGGCGAGGCGCAGTACACCACCGATACCCTGCTTCTCATTCAGAAGGCTATGGTGGAGGCGCCCGTCCTCAGCCAGAGCACGCTGTTCGCGTTTAACAGCGGTTCGAACGATTGGGACTTCAGAATCCCGTACGGCACTCCCTTCATCGGCGGAGACACCCTGTCCGTCGAGCTTCCGGCAAGCCTGCCCCAGGCGCTGTATCTGGCTTCCTATCAGGCATTGTACGCGCTGGGCTACGACTTCAAGGCTGAGCAGGTCAACTGGCAGACCCGCGACGCCGAGGATGAAGCGCGCGCCATCAAGGCATTTGAGGTGAAGGGCAAGGCCGATGAGGCGCTGGCTACCGCCGGCGTGTACCGCGACATCAACACCACCACGCAGAGCAGGCTGCTGGGCGGGCACAGCGCGTATGTCACGCCCTTCGCGGCGCTGCAGGGCCTGTACCGCGCCAACAACAGCACGCTTGAATTGAGCGGTGCTGCCGGTGCGGTAACGGCCTTCCGCGCGGGAATCACACAGACCTTCGCGACAGGCCCTGCGCCCTTCTATGCGGGGATGACCGTGGATATGGGTACCGGCTTCGGTGTGGATGTTACCTCGACCATGGAGCTGGATGTGACCGGCAGCGTGCCGGAGGTTGTCGGCTCCCCCAGGATCAGCTCCGATAGCGGCAGTAGCGTTTCCTATCAAATGGACATGCGCACCACCTCCGGCATGGGTGTCAGGGATGACGTGACCGTCGACGTCAGCGGCTATGGCAGCCTTGCCGCCATAGCGGATGCTGCCCGTGGGAGCGCGAGTGCGACGCTCGACATGGGCATGTACGCCACCATGCACAAGCTGTTCACCCAGTGGAAGAGCGTCGTCTGGGCGGACAATCTTGCCCTCACACAGAGCGCGGTGACGGATATACCGATGGCGGAAGCGTATCTGTACTTGGACAACACCGGAGCGAATATGCAGATGACCTCGAGCAGCGGCTCAAGCTATGGCACAAGCGGCTTGGAGCCGGTCGAGACAAAGCAGCTGTTCAGCCAGCTGGACAGCGCAACCGGAAATCCCCAGTACGTGGTGATTGGCGGCGACACCTATGTGTTCTGGATTCAGCCCGGCGCAGCGAGCGGCGATAAAGCGCAGCTGTGTTGGCAAAATCTGACTGACACGAGCAGGTGTGGACAGGTCAACTTTACGACTAATAACTCAATCAAGAATCCGCACAACGGTGTGAACGGAGATGTATTAAAGCGCGCATCGTATGCGGACTACGACTTTGCGGTGGATGTCAGCCGAGGGGAGAACAACCAGCCGAACAACTTCTGTGCGCTGACGATCCTGAGCGGCAAGTTCTCCAGCGCCGGCTCCGGCACGTCGGCTCAAACGCCCACGGAGTCCCTCATGACCACCGTGCTGATGGAGCGGACAGCTCATGGCGAGTTGCAAATCCGCTTCTATATGGAAGACACGTGGAAGGTATTCCAGCAGGACGATTACGCCGTCATGCCGGAGGTCTATCTGACGGCAGAGGGTGACGACATTCATTCCGTCTACATCGCCAGCACCTGCTCAAGCTCCGGCAACCCGCAGGAAATCCATGCCATGGCGTACTACCACAAGGACGGCAGCTCCGAACCGACCCTGGATGAGGTGGCTTTCCTGGGAACGTTCACGGACGTGTACGGCATTAACCGCTACTGTGTGGAAACGTCCAACTCGGTAAACCATGCGAGTGTGTATTCACTGAATGAAGCCGGAGAGCTTTCCCGTCTTTCCCTCAGCGGCGGCACCCCGCAGCGGGAACTGCTGGCGCAGGGGAATATCATCAGCTTCCAGGTGTTCCCCAGTGCGCAATATGGCGATACCACGGACAGACTGTTCTATCTGGAGCAGGTCACGACGGCGGGGGGCAGCACCGTCTATCGCCTCAAGAGCGTCACCCCCGATCCGACGGTGAGGATCACCGATTATGACATCGAGCTCACCTCCCCCACCTTTGACATCATCCCCCAGTATGACGGTCTCTACCTGTACTGGACGGAGTGCGCAGCGCCAAAGGCTTCCTCTGCCGGCGGTGACGCCGAGGCAAGGTACCCGGTGCGCGCCGTGCGCTATGACCTGAGAACCGACACGGCTTACGGCCCGTTCAGCCTGATGGAGCTAAGCGAATGCCCCAGCCACCTCAGGCTGCTCAACTTCGATACGGGCTACTACACGACGCCGCTGTCAACCAAAGCCGGTTCCTATAAGCGATGTGCCCTCAACAAGGTCACCAATGTATATATCCTCAACGCCGAGCTGACCGCGGCTGTCCTCAGCGATCCCTGCGTCAGCGCCGGTGACTTCACCGATCTGGTCTTCTCCGTGAAGAACACCAGCAATGTACCCCTGAACGGGTTCACCGTGCAAATCACGGACACCAATACCAATCAGGATGTCCAGACGATCCGCATCGACCTGGATGACCCCGAACGCACCGCGAATGTCTATCATGGCAATGGCACGGATTATACCATGAGCGCTGACAACGCCCCGCGCCGGATCAGCAGCATGTATGATCCGCTGAACCAGGAGGACTGGACGGTCACCGGCACCACCGCCGTGCGCAGCGTGCACACCGATTTGCTGATGCCGGGCGATACGCGCAGCTATCAGACCAAGATCCAGATTCCGGCAAACTGGATGGGCAATGACTCACTCGTGGCGAAGATCACCTCGGTGCACGGCGCGGAGGTGCTGGGCAGCGAGGAAACCGCAGAGGGACTGCTCCTGAATGGTAACCCCATGATGGTACCAGCCATCCGTAATAGGGTGATTCGCCTGGGCAGCGACGCCGTCAAGACAATCGACACCAATGCCCATGACCTGATGCTCAGCGCGCAGCTCATCCGGCGCGGCGGCGAGGACTATGTGCACATCACCCTTCGGAACCGCAGCGGCAACACCGCGTCCGATCTGATCCCGGTTCTGACTTCCACCTTCCGGGGCAAAACCCTGTTCAGCCACGCATTCGCCGTTTCCATGGGCTCCGCATTCGGCTATTCCATGGATATCCCCCTGACGACGCTGACGAACGGTCAGAATCTGTCGGAGCTGGAGCTGCATGTGGGCGACAAAAACAATGCAGGGTACGAGGATTTCGCGGATTCGGACAACCATGTGCGCCTGCTGCTGCGCACGCAGCTGTACATGGTCGATCAGCCCGAAAGCATCTCCGTGTCCGAAGGGAAGGAGGCCGTGTTCTCCGTGACGGCTGGCGGCGGCGTAAAGCCCTACCGCTACCAGTGGCAGAGCATGATCGGGCCGGATCAATGGAGGAACATCCCGGACGCTGAGCTGGATACCTACAGCATCGCATCGGTCACAAACGAGCAGAACGGCCTGACGGTGCGCTGTGTGATTACAGATCAGATAGGGGACAGCGTTACGTCTGTCTCAGCCACGCTCCTCATTGTGCCGCAGACCGGCGACAGCGCGCCGCTGATGCTCTGGCTCCTGCTGGCACTCTCATCCGCGGCTGTGCTGGGAATGCTGTGCCGCAAGCGGTACAGCAGATGACAAGGGTAGGGGAATGCCTGATGGCTCTTCTGCGAAGGAAACGCTCCATGCCCGGAGGCTGCTTCATGCAGATGGGAGGAACGATTCAATCGAGCAGGGGGGATTCCCCCCTCCTCAGTCTGTCAAGATCCTTGGGAGGAGTCGGAGGGACTACGGTCTCTCCGACTCCATTCGTATCGGGCAACCGTGCCGATAGCGTTACGCTCAGCTTCGCCAGAACGAAAAATTCGCTGCGCGCGGTGCAGCATTTTTAGCGAGAATTAGCATAAATGCTGTGCGGATCTTCCATTTGCTGCCCTTCTGTGATAAAATGACGGAAGATGATGAGGGGAGGTTATACCATCATGAGCTATGCTGCAGCGAAAGCCCGCTATGCCGCGCTGGGCGTCGACACCGATGCTGCCATTGCGCGTCTGAAAGCCGTTCCCGTTTCCCTGCACTGCTGGCAGGGCGATGACGTCCGGGGCTTCGATACCGATCCCTCCAAGCCCCTGACCGGCGGCATCCAGACCACCGGCAATTACCCCGGACGGGCGCGAAATCCGCAGGAGCTGATGGCGGACATTGACAGGGTGCTGAAGGCCTGCCCCGGGACCAAGAAGATGAACCTTCATGCCAGCTATGCCATTTTTGAGGAAGGCGAGTGGGCTGATCGGGATCAGCTGGAGCCCAGGCATTTCAGAAAGTGGGTGGATTTCTGCAGGGAGCGCGGCATGGGCTGCGACTTCAATCCCACCTTCTTTTCCCACTCCAAGGCCAACGGACTGACCCTGTCCTCACCGGATGAGGACATCCGCAAATTCTGGATCAACCATGGCAAGGCCTGCATCCGCATCTCGAACTATCTGGCGGAGGAGCTGGGACAGCCCTGCGTCATGAACATCTGGACGGGCGACGGCTTCAAGGACATACCGGCTGACCGGATGGGCCCGCGCCTTCGCTACCGCGAGAGCATCGACGAGATCCTCTCCGAGCCATACGACTTCGCAAAGGTCAAGCCCTGCATCGAGAGCAAGGTTTTCGGCATTGGCGTGGAGGCGTATACGGTGGGCTCTGCCGAATTTGCCCTCAGCTATACGGCGATGAACAAGGACAAGTGCATCCCGCTGATGGATAATGGACACTACCATCCCACCGAGGTGGTCAGCGACAAGATTCCCGCCCTGCTGGCCTTTTTCCCGGAGATCGCCCTGCACATCACCCGTCCCATCCGCTGGGACTCCGACCATGTGGTGCTGCTGGATGATGAAACCCGCGAAATCGCCAAGGAGATCGTACGCTGCGGCGGTTTGGAGGGCCGGGTGAACATGGCGCTGGATTATTTCGACGCCTCCATCAACCGCATTTCCGCATGGACGGTCGGCTTCCGCAACGTCCAGAAGGCGCTGCTGATGGCGCTGTGCACGCCTGACCTTACGGCTATGCAGAACGCGGGCAACTGGACGGAGCTGATGGTGATGCAGGAAGAGATGAAAACCATGCCCTTTGGCGATATCTGGACAGAGTATTGCCGCGTGTGCGGCGCACCTGCTGACGGCGAGTGGTTTGCATCCGTCAGGCAGTATGAAAACGACGTGCTGAGCAAGCGAGGTTAAGAGGATGAAGGACATTTTTACCGCGCCCTTTGTCAAGGAGATGCGACAGACCACGGCGAACATGTACCGCCTTGGCTGGGACGAGCGGAACGGCGGGAACATCAGCTATCTGCTGGATGAGAAGGAGGTAGGGGAGTACCTGAACCCCGATGAGGTCATCCGCAGCATCCCTCTGGGCTTTGACGCTGCCGCGATTGCCGGAAGGATCTTCATCGTTACCGGCACGGGCAAGTACTTCAAAAATGTGGATGCGGATCCCGAAACCAATCTGGGCATCGTCCGCATCGCTGCCGATGGGCAGACGGCCGAGCTGCTCTGGGGGTATCGGGACGGCGGTCGGTTCACCTCCGAATTCCCGGCCCATTTGATGAGCCACATGGCGCGCCTTTCCGTCGACCCGGAAAACCGCGTGGTGATGCACTGCCATCCCACCCATACGCTGGCGATGAATTACGTCCACGAGCTGGATGAGAGGAAGCTCACCCATACGCTGTGGGAGATGTGCACGGAGTGCATCGTGGTGTTCCCGGACGGCGTGGGGGTGCTGCCCTGGATGCTCTGCGGCACCAACGCCATCGGCGAAGCCACCGCTGAGAAGATGAAGGAATTCCGTCTGGTGGTCTGGGGAATGCATGGCATATACGGCGCCGGCAAAACCATGGACGAGACCTTCGGCCTGATCGAAACCGTCGAAAAGGCAGCGCAGATTTACATGCTCACCGCCCATCTGCCGAGAATCAACACCATCCGGGATGACCAGATGGTGGAGCTGGCCGAGTTTTTCGGCGTGAAGTACCGCAGGGACTTTCTGAACCTGTGATTCTGCAGCGCTTCATCGGAATAAGGCAGCTCTGTCCGTCCAATTCCGCGCGAAAGAGGCAAACCGTTCATGCGCCTCTTGTAGGGGTGCTGAAAACAGCGATCCTGGAGATGTCATTATCACCTGCGGGAGGTTCCCATGAGCATCACGAAGAACCGTCAAACCCCGGAAGTCCTGCGGAGCCTGTGCGCCGCCGCCTTTCCCGATCGTTCCGTATCCGCCGTCACGGAGCTGACGGAAGGGCTGTTCAATGCCGCATATCGGATCGAATTCACCGACGGCGATGCCGCTGTGCTGAAGATTGCCGCCGCTGATTCCTCCGGGCTGCTTTCCAATGAGATCAACATGATGCAGGCGGAAATCACCGCCATGCAGCTTGCCCAGCAGTACGGCTTGCCCTATGTCCCCCGGGTGCGCTATACCGATTTCAGCCGTACCCGCTGCAGCGGAAGCTTCTTTTTCATGGACTGTCTGCCCGGACGCAGCCTGAACTCCTGCCGGAACGAGCTTTCAGCGCAGGTGCAGGCGCATGTACAGCATCAGGTTGGTGCGCTGCAGCGCCGTCTGACATCCATACACAGCGATCACTTCGGCCTGCTGGGCGATGCGCATGGTTTTGGCAGCCAATATGAGCTTGTACGGTACCTGTTCAGCAACGTCCTGCGGGATGCCCGGGCCAGACAGGTTGATTTGCCATTCTCGGACGCGGAGCTGTTTTCACGTCTGGAGGGCGATCGTACGATCTTTGATGACGTCGCGCTCCCTTCGCTGGTGCACTGGGACATGTGGGAGGGCAACCTCCTTGTGGAAAACGGTGAACTCAGCGGTGTGATCGACTGGGAACGCGCCATGTGGGCAGATCCGCTCATGGATGACCGTTTCCGCCGCCACAACAGGAACGCTGCCTTCCTGGAGGGCTTTGGACAGACTGCGTTTTCCCCGGCAGAGCAAGGGCGTATTGTGTGGTATGACCTGTTCCTGTACACCACCATGGTGACCGAATGCTTCTACCGCCTGTACGAAAACAAGGAGGGGATGCTGTCCTGGCTCAGGCTGCTCCTGAATGCGTCCTGGGCGGATGTCATCCGTGCCTGACTTGCCCAAAGACCGAAGCTGATTGCAAATTCGCGCTTTACAGACAGCGAACGTTTCGGTATAATGAATATGTTCACCATTTGCAGTATGCAGGATCCCCCAACGTAGAAGAGCAACAGGAGGTCTTTCCAATGAGCGTTTTTCTGGACAGCATGAAGCGCCCCGATGACATGGCGCGTATTACCACGCCCGAGCAGGCCAGGGCGTTTCTTGATGAGGTGATTCCCGCTGTGCGGGAACAGGTGGGCGACAGGAAGGTGCTGCTGGCTCTGTCCGGCGGCGTGGACTCCTCCGTCGTGGCAGCCCTGCTGATCAAGGCCATCGGCAAGCAGCTGGTCTGCGTGCATGTCAACCACGGTCTGATGCGCAAGGGTGAGAGCGAGCAGGTGATCGAGGTGTTCCGCAACCAAATGGATGCCAACCTCATCTACATCGACGCAACCGACCGTTTCCTGGACAAGCTGGCCGGTGTGGCGGAGCCCGAGAAGAAGCGCAAGATCATCGGCGGCGAGTTCATTGATGTGTTCTCCGAGGAAGCCGAGAAGCTCGACGGCGTAAGGTTCCTGGCCCAGGGCACCATCTATCCCGACATCCTGGAATCCGATGGCGGCGTGAAGGCCCATCACAACGTAGGCGGCCTGCCCAATGGCATGACCTTCCAGCTGGTGGAGCCTGTCAAGCTGCTCTTCAAGGACGAGGTTCGCGTGGTGGGCCAGGCGCTGGGTCTGCCCCACAGCATGGTGTTCCGTCAGCCCTTCCCCGGCCCCGGTCTGGGTGTCCGCTGCCTGGGCGCCATTACCCGCGACCGCCTGCACGCCCTGCGCGAAGCTGACGCGATCCTGCGTGAGGAGTTCGACATCGCCGGTCTGGCGGGCAAGGTGTGGCAGTACTTCATTTCCGTCCCCGACTTCAAGAGCGTCGGCGTCCGCGACGGTAAGCGTTACGAGGGCTGGCCGGCTATCATCCGCGCGGTGAATACCACCGATGCCATGACCGCCACCATCGAGGAAATTCCCTATCCCCTGCTGCACAAGATTACCGACCGCATCACCCATGAGGTGGAGGGGATCAATCGCGTTGTGCTCGACTTGACGCCCAAGCCTGTGGGGACGATTGAGTGGGAATAATGTCCCGCCGCGAAAAAGCTTAGCAATAGCTCAATTATTTGGAGTCCGATGTTGCTTTCGGCAACGAAATGGCAACAGAATTTCATGATTCAAAGAATAGAGCTGTCTGATTTCAAATCGAAATCGGGCAGCTCTATTTCTATTTATTCTTCTCTTCTTCTTCCTCTGTCAGCGCATCAACCAGAAAATCACTGAGCGGTTCCGTGATAATAGCTGCTGATTGATGACACGGTAATCTTCATGAACGGAAATGCTACATTGCGCAATTCGTTCAAGAATGCGATTGCCCTATGGCCGCTGATGCAAACTCAGCACAACGGCCATAGGGCTTCTTGCTTTTTCGGATGCGAGACTGGGCATTGAATAGCGCAGATACTCTTTACAACCGCAGAGCTTGCTCTGCATTACAGGGGATTGGGGGCTGGGCCACCAACAAGCAGCATGCAAAAGTAAAACGTATGCATTGCTTGCGAATATGCAGAATGTTTTACATCTGCCCTGCTTGCCACTTTTCATCTACTCAGCTTGCAGAGGCTATTCCAAGTTTTCAATCGAAGTAGTTGCATCAAATTGCGTATCTTGTCAAGCCTTCAATGGACAGCCATACCTTCAAGTCCTTTCGTGCCTCTTCTACGATAATATAGCGAACTTGCAATCATCGTAAGTGGAACCATCCATCACTCGTATTGTGCTGTATGCAGAAGAAGGTCTGCAAAACAACATTCCTCATTCTATCGAATGATTAGCTCACCATCCCGTGAGAACATCTTGAAAAAATGTGTGTCTTATGCTATGATATGAAATGATTCGATAGTGATTGGAGGATTGCCATGTCCGTCAGTTATGATAAGCTCTGGAAACTGCTTATTGACAAAAAGATGAATCGTACCGAGTTGAAAGATGCCGCAGGAATTAGCTTTAATGTTTTAGCCAAGCTGGGTCGGAATGAATTTGTTTCAATGGAGAGCCTTCAAAGAATATGCCATACCTTATCTTGCAACATTGGCGATATAATGGATTTTGTTGAAGAAGCTACTATTGAGCATTAAGGGAATCAAACAAACATTAGGAGAGATTTATTCATGCAGCAGCCTTTGACTTGTGTTGAAATATGCGCTGGCGCTGGTGGGCAGGCTTTAGGCCTTGCAATGGCTGGGTTTGTCCATGTAGCACTTATAGAATATGAAGAAGACTATTGTAAGGTACTGAAACAGAACCGGCCTGAATGGAATGTCATTTGTGCCGATGTTCATGATTTTGATGGGCATCCATACAAAGGCGTAGATTTATTAGCCGGCGGTGTCCCTTGTCCTCCATTCTCAGTTGCAGGCAAGCAGCTTGGAAAGGAAGATGAGCGAGATCTTT
>JBJEUF010000090.1:0-47491 GCA_051883695.1 Aristaeellaceae bacterium | reverse complement strand
TATCTGGGTGTGGCGCAGTTTGGTAGCGTGCTTGAATGGGGTTCAAGAGGCCGGAAGTTCGAATCTTCTCACCCAGACGCAAACAGAAGCCCGCAGGATCAGCAGAAGCGTTGATCTTACGGGCTTTTTTCTTATGGAAGCAGGCGCGGGAGGCGCGGTCGGACGGGGCCGGAACAAAGGAGCGACCAGCCCGCAATGGCTGATCGCTCCCGCTGATGATGGCTTACCTCGCCAGATAGCGCGTCCAGATTTCGTCATCCCCGCACTCGACGCTCTCGAAGCCGCCCTCCTCATTCATGCGGCATACGATGCAGCGGCTGTACAGCTCCAGCCCCATTTCGGGAATGGTGGCCAGCGGCTTCATGACATAGCCATCCTCCTTGAAGCAGCGCTCCTTGTCCGCCAGCCTGTCTTCCTCCGCAGCCTTGTTGTAGATGAGTACCAGCTTGTCGGAGCCGGGCAGTCTGACGACGGCTCTGTCAGCCCGAGCCTGCTCATCGGGAAGATCGTCCTGATGCCCCAGAATGAAGCCATCAACCGCTTCCGGGCTGATCTCGGTGCCGGTGCGGTTGCCGTAGTAGGCCTGGGTGATGATGAAGATCGTGGGATCCCGGTGCTGACTGCCCTGTGCGCGGGCTGCCTCGGCCTGCGCACGCCGCTGCGCTTCCCATTCCGCCTGCCTTGCGCGCTGGATTTCCCTGACCTTCGCTTCGCCCTCGCTGATGGGGCGCGTCCAGGCCGCATCCCGCTCGAAGATCGGAACTTCCTCGTCAATGCCTTCAAACCCGAACCGCCCATCCGGACGGAACACCTGCATCACAGCATCATCGTTGTCTTCGTCCACCAGGTCATCGTCGTAGAAGTCGTCAAGGTATTCAAACCCGCCGGACACATACAGCAGGTAGGGAGCCTGCCCGTCATCAATGACCACGGCAATCCCGCCCCGACGCATTACGACCAGGTCACCGTTCTTCAGCTCGTTCCTCTTCATCATCAAGCACTCCTTTTTTCTCAGCTTCCGCTGTTGATGGTATGATGATACCACAATTCACGGGGCTCAGGTGCTACTGGCAGAAGCATCTTTTCGTTTGGGCTCGAGCGTGTCAAGCCCCAGACGATCCAGCTCCAGGTTGACCCGGATGACGCTCATGTGCTTCATGAAGCCGAACCAGATCACCACGTCGCGGCGGCGGCGCACATACAGGGGCGAATGGCCGGAATAGCGCAGCAGGTACTGCACCTCGTCGATGGTCGTTCCGATGGCCAGGCAGATGGCGATCAGCACATCCCGTTCCGGCTCGTTCCGCCGTCCTCGGACGATGTTGCCCACATAGGAGCGGCTCAGGCCCGCCATCTCCGAGACGGTGGCCTGATTCTTCCCGTACTTCCAGAGCAGATCGTCGATGAAGCGCCCGATCCGGTTGTCGTGGCGGAGGAACTGATCGAGGAAACGGGCTTCAAACGCCTCGAAGCTGTCGCACTGGGCGATGTAATGCTCCATCGGCACGGTCATGTGGTTGGTGTTGTAAAAGAATTCTTCTTCCATGGGCGAACTCCCTTCCGACGTGCTGCTTCCATTATAGCAGGAAGAGAGAGCAGTGGCAAGCAGGAGGGTGCGTCTGCTTTGCGGATGTGTCCGTCCGCCTGACACACCTGACACACTGACACAGCAGTTTTCTATCCTTTTCTATGGTTTATTTGGATTATCTATATTTCTACAAAATAGCTGTGTCAAGTGTGTCAGAGGTCGCAATCCCGGCTGAATCAAGGCTTTGCGCCGACACAAAGCCGACACGGCGGCTGACACGGTGTGTCATGGGACAGGTGCAGGCTGACGCTTTCTGACACACCTGACACACTGACACAGCAGTTTTCTATCTCTTTCTATCGTATTCTTTGTCAATATTACTTTATCATATATGCTGTGTCAAGCGTGTCAGGAGCCGCAACCCCTTGAAACGGCAGGGCTTGTGCTGACACAAAGCCGACACGGCGGCTGACACAGTGTGTCAGAACGGGCATTCAGGACTGTCCACGGGAATGCATAGCTGCAACGGGTCCTTCGCAGGCTCAGGTGGAATGCGCTCCCAGCCTCTCTGCCTGCCATAACGGGGAAACAGGCGCGCATTCTGGAACGCCTTCCATCCGGTGATGGCGCCGCAGGCAATGCCGCTGTTCACGATATCGCGAATCTCCCGAATCTCGTACACCTTCGGCTCCTCACAGGGATGCGCGAGGCCTTCCCTGTAGATTTGCAGCGAGCAGACCTTGTCCGCCTCACACTGCTCCAGATAGCTGTAGATGCGTCCGGCCAGGGTGTCCTCCTGACAGTAGGCTCTCTGTTCCTCCAGCAGCAGGGCTTCCTCCTCCCTGGTCAGATGGGTGCTGCGCTGCCCCGCGTCGTATGCCACCATGATCTCCGCCCACATCTGCTCAAAGTACGCCCGGGAGGCCGCCGGGTCGTCCAGAATGTGGCAGTCGGCCCTGGACGCGTCCACCTGCACCGGCAGGAAGCGCCGGTTGCCGCTGCGGTCCAGCGGAAGGAAATCCGTGCGGTTGGTCGTGCCCGCGAACACGCACTGCCGGGGATGCTCCTCCGCATAGCGGGCGTAGGCGATGCGCAGGTGATCCTTGTCGCGGGACAGGAAGGACTTGATCTCCTCGATGGACTTGCTGTTCGCCGTGGCGACCATCTCGGACAGCTCGATGATCCAGTGCCCGCTCAGCCGGTGGAACATCTCCTTGTCGTCCAGCTTGCAGATGTCGTCGGAGAACCACTGGGGCTCCATGGCGAGGAAACGGATGAAGCTGGTCTTGCCCGCGCCCTGACCGCCCACCAGCACCAGCATCAGCTCAAACTTGCAGCCCGGCTCAAACACCCGCTTCACTGCCCCCAGCATGAACAGCCGCAGGCAACGCTCGTTGTAATCGCTGACCTCCGCGCCAAGGAAGTGATGCAATGCCACCCGCACGCGGGGCACGCCGTCCCATTGGAGGCTGCGCAGCCTGTCCTGCACCGGATGGAACGCCTGATTGGCCGCCACGATGCTCAGGGCGCTGTGGATGTGCATATCGTATTTCAGGCCGTAGTGCTGCTCCAGGTGGAGCTTCAGGAAGGCGACGTCCGTGTCGGTGATGGACGGGGCGGCGCGATTCCACCAGACCGGGCAGTCGATGGCGACGCGCTCGGTGAAGCGGTTCAGGCGGATGTGCCCGCCGAAAACAGGATCATGGGTCAGGGCGAGGGTGAAATTCTGCAGGCTGTTCACCACCCTGGCGCGTTCGTCAACCGCCAGCCGGCTGCGGACGGCGGCATAGGCGGCCTCCATCTGCGGCTCGGGCAGCGGCGGCTGCCAATGCTGATTTGTCATTTTGTTGTTCAATTTGCTTGTCCTCCTTGGATTATATTCTGTTGGAAACGGGGGCCTGACGGCTTCTCCCGCTGCAAAGAGCGGATGCAGGGCCGCCCGTGACGGTGGATGCGCCGGAGAGCAAGAGAACCTGCGTTCTCCTTCTCCGCATCCTACGATAGCACAGATGGCTTTACACTTCAAGCGAATCCTTTTCAACCTGTATAAATCTGTATAAGCCCTTAACAGCCCCCGACGGAATGCGGAAAAAATGACCAGGCCATCCATGTTCTTATATACAAATCGGACGGAAAGTGCTATAATCCTCCTTGCAGCGATCGTTCAGGATACGCTGCCATGCCCCGGAGGGGCCCGCGCAGGCGATCCTGTACGCAAAAATCCGGCTTACGGGACGGCGGGACGTCCGCGTATCATCAGGACAGCGGCGACCCGTCATCGGGATTGTCGCTGCCGCACAGCCATGAAGGAGACGCTTTTCAGGAAGTCCGATACGATGCGAACAGAAGGCAGGAGCTGTATATGTCCTTGATGCATGATGCTGATTTCAAACGGGTGGCCAGACAGATTTGCGCCCGTTTCCCGGGGTGGCAGATCGAAAAGGTGCTGCTGCAGGAGACGAACCGAACCGTATTCCGCTTACGGAAGGGCGAGCAGGCGGCCCAGCTCCATGCGGTGTGCTTTGCGGACGGTGCCGCAGCCGGGCGCGTCGCCTCCCTGTGGCGGGAAACGGCGGCTGTGCGCAGCTATGCCGCATGGGTCAGGAGGCTGTGCGGCATCCGGGATGCGGAATGCCTGGCGCTGCCGGTTCAATGCGAGGTGACACCCTTTTCAATCCGGTGCGGCGGGCGCAGGGTGCTTGTCCTCCAGCCCGGGCTGACGCCCCTGTGCAGGGCCAACCGGCTGCCGCCGGATGCGGCGGTGATGGCCGATGTGTTCCAGACGGTCTGCCGGGCGCTGCTGCAATGCCGGGTCGGCGGGTTCCCCCACGGTGCGCTGGTCGCCGCCAATTTGCTGCAGCGCGCCGACGGGCGCTATTGCCTGGGCGGTATGCTCGACCCGCAGCGCCCGGAGGAGCGCGGGCAGCCGCTGCCCCCGGAGTCCGTTGAGCTGCAGCGGGCCGCCCTGCTGATGAAGGAGCTGTGCGGCGACAGCCTGCAGGCGGAGACACACGATCCGGGAGCCATGGCGCTGCAGGTTGAACAGTACAATATGACCAAGAGCCTCCTGTTTGCGCTTTCCTGCTCCTCCTTCTGGATCGGTATGCTCAACGCCATCCAGGAAATCTGCAAGGAGCGTACCATCCTGAAGCGGGAATACATGAGCGGTCTGTCGCTGGGAAGCTATCTGCTGTCCAAGATCATCGTGCTGGGGACGCTGGGCCTGGTGCAGTCCCTGCTGCTCATTTCCACCTTTACCCTGACGATGGGACTGCCCGAGGCGGGGGTCTTCATGCCGCCCTTTGCCGAGCTGTTCCTCACCGCATGGCTCACCACCCTTTCCGCGACGGCCACGGGCCTGTTTGTTTCCTCCCTGTTCAGGAACCCGGATCGTGCCATGACGGCCGCGCCGCTTCTGCTGATGCCGCAGATGCTCTTCTCCGGATTGCTGTTCAAGCTCTCCGGCTTCACGGAGATCATCTCCTGGTTTGCCATCTGCCGCTGGTCCATGGAGGGCTTCGGCACCACCGCCAATCTCAACAGCCTGCCCACCTCGCTGCAGCAGCAGGGACTGCCGGTCCCCCACGAGGCGGAGTCCCTCTTTGAGTACACGGCAGGCCATCTGCAATCCGACTGGGGGATCATGGTGCTGTTTGTCGTTGCCTTCCTCCTGCTGGCGCTGCTTGTGCTGCCCTCGATCAAGAAACAGGCGAAATGATATGAGTCATCAGACGAACCGGGACGATCCGGCGGACGCCGAAAGTGAACTGGACTTTACCACCCGCGCCAATGAGCTCTTCCTGGATACCGTAGATCATCCCAACTTCCAGAGCGAGGATCAGATGATGATCTACCGGACGCTGCTGCGCAAGGTCAAGCCTGTGCGCTTTGGCCATTACCTCAGGCGGTATCTCTACCGGAAGGCGGAGCTGACCGGCGTATTCACGGAGATTCCGCTCAGGGATTACCAGGACATCATCTGCGCCGAGTTCGCCGACCGCGGCACCCCCTGCTCCTTTGCGGCGACGAAGGCAACGCTGCGCCAGCTTTCCAAAAACTGGCTGGAACAGCAGACCGTCAGCCGGCAGGTGGTGCTGCTGCTGGGCTTTGGGCTTGGCATGTCCGTATCGGATGTGGACAGCTTTCTCCTCAAGGGACTGCATGAGGCACAGCTGAACGCGAAGGATCCTCTGGAGGTCATCTGCTGGTATTGCTATGCCAACGGATACGGCTTTGCAAAGTACGAGGTTCTGTGGGAGCAGTATGTGCATCAGCCGCAGACGGGGGATGCGCTGCTGGAGAATACCCTGCAGCTCAGGGGGCAGCTACGTCAGGTGCGCAACGAACGGCAGCTGATGGCGTATCTGTCCGTGCTGCCCGTACCCGGCGGAGCCGTACGCCAGAGCGTCGCGGTGCGGCGCCAGTTTGAGCGCCTGTATGGGGAGGCCTGCCGGATCGTGGCCGGGCTGTATACCGAAACGGCAGCGGATACCGCCCGAATCCATGCGGCCCGTGCCGGGGCGCTGCTGGAGCGGAACGCCCGATTGCGCGATGATCAGAAGCAGGAAATCATCCGGCGCGAGCGCGACAGCTACCAGCGGGTGCGGGCGTCGGACATCGGCCCGGGGGAGCTGGAGCAGGTTCTCTTTGCTGCGATTCCCCGGGACAGGCATGGCAATATGCTGCCTATGAAAGCCTCCGCCCTGAAGGATCAGTTCAACGGGAAACGTCTCACGCGCCAGCATATGGCGCAGATTCTGGCCGGGAAGGAGAACATCACCCGGTACGACCTGCTGACGCTGCACTTCTTCGTTTTCGCGCACGACCTGGATCGGTACGGCACGATCAATGCGCGTTACGATGCCTTTGTGAAGTCTGCCAACCGGGTGCTGCTGGCGGGCGGAATGGGGGAGTACTACGTCGCGAACCCTTATGAATGCTTCCTGCTGATGTGCATCATCGCCCAGGATCCGTTGGGAACCTTCGCTGATGTATGGGAGCTCTCCTATCAGGGCGCAGAGGGTGAATAGCGCAGCTGTGCCGTCATACGCCGCAAGGGGGAAACGATGCTGATATCGGGTTCCCCCTGTTTCTTTCTGCAGGCAGAAAAACCGGATTACAGGGATCGGCGATCGCAAGGTATACTGTCCGTGGAGGCAAAAGAAAGGAGCTTACCACGATGAAAAAGATTGTTGCGATTCTTCTGGTTCCTGCGATTCTGCTGGGCGCCTGCGCCTACGCGTTTGTCTGCTCTCCCGAGTACATGCTCCATGCGCTCGTGCAGGAGATGGAGCGGGACGGTTTTGCCGCCGTCGAGTCCCATCTGACCCCGGAGCTGCAGCAGGTTTATCAGCGCCTGATGGCCCTTGCCGGCCAGTCCTGGCTGAGCGGGCTGACGGGCAAGGATTCCGCCGGTGCGCTGATCGCCATGATACGCAGCGGATTCACGCCAAACTTTGTGGCGCCGGAGATCATCAACCGTCAGATTCGCGATGCCGATTATGATACCGCGGCCAAAACGGATATTTACAGCCTTGGCCTTGTGATGTACTGGTTGGCCAACAACCGGCGCATCCCCTTTGCGGACGTCAGCGATGTACACACAGCTCTTGAACGCCGGCTCAACGGTGATCCGTTCCCTCTCCCGCCCGGGATTTCCGAGCCGTTGCAGCGGGTGATCCTGAAGGCCTGTGCCTTCCAATCAAAGGATCGCTACGAAACCTCCGAGGAGATGCGGGACGATCTGCTGGCCATCCGGAATGGGCAGCCGGTTTCTGCACCGCCGGTTTCCCAAACGGCCCCGAAGCCGTCTGCGCCGCGGAAGGTCGATCAGGACGCCACCATCAACGTGCAGATCGCCGAGGGCCATCGGGACACCCCTCCTGCACCGGACAGGAAACAGACGAAGAAGCGGATCCGGCGGATGATCGCGGGGGTGATTGCGCTGGCCGTTCTGATTGCGGGCTGCTATACCATTCCGCTGTGGCTGGGAGATGACAGCGGGGATGCGTCCCAGGAGGACGCAGCAGCCAATGCAGCAAACGTATTGGTCATAGACTCCACCCCGACAGAGGACATTCCGCCGACAGATGCCCCCACCGCAACGGCAGCATGGACGGCCACCCCGACAGCTGTGCTGACGTCCACGCCGACGGCGACGATGACTGCGACGCCAACTGCAACGTCGACAGCTACACCGACGGAAACGCCGACGGCAACACCGACGGATTCGCCGACTGCCACACCGACCGCTACGCCAACGGCAACGCCGACAGCCACGCCAACGGCAACGCCGACTGCAACGCCAACGGCAACGCCGACTGCAACGCCAACGGCAACGCCGACTGCCACGCCGACAGCCACGCCGACGGCAAAGCCGACTGCTACGCCGACGGCAAAGCCGACTGCCACGCCGACGGCAACGCCGACTGCTACGCCGACGGCAAAGCCGACTGCTACGCCGACGGCAAAGCCGACAGCAACGCCGAGACTAACTGTCAGCACCAGCGGCAGCGGCAATGAGCGCACAATCAGCATAACGTCAAACGGCAGGTGGACAGCTTCGGATGATGCTTCCTGGCTGACGCTGAACAAGACCAGCGGTTCACACAATGCGGCTATCACCGTGACGATGGAACCCAACACGGGAGACAGCGCCCGTACAGCGACGGTGACCATCACGTGCGGTAGCGTGACGAAGACAGTCGTCATAACGCAGGCGAAGGCAGCAACCCCGACACCGACGCCAACAGCCACGCCGACACCCACGCCGACGGCTACGCCAACAGCCACGCCGACGGCTACACCAACACCCACGCCGACGGCTACACCAACACCCACGCCGAGCCTGACTGTCAGCGCCAGCGGCACTGGCAATACGCGTACAATCAGCATAACGTCAAACGGCAGTTGGACAGCCTCGGATAATGCTTCCTGGCTGACACTGGACAAGACCAGCGGCACCGGTAATGCTACCATCACCGTGACGATGGAGCCCAACACGGGAGACAGTGCCCGTACAGCGACGGTGACTGTCACATGCGGTAGCGTGACGAGGAAAATCAACGTCACCCAGGAGAAAACGGACATCCTGACTGTCAGCGCCAGCGGCACCGGCAATACGCGTACAATCAGCATAACGTCAAACGGCAGCTGGACGGCCTTCGATAATGCTTCCTGGCTGACGCTGAACAGGACCAGCGGCACCGGCAACGCCACCATCACCGCAACGCTGCAGCCCAACAACACCGGTGCTGAGCGTTCGGCAACGGTGACCATCCAGTGCGGCAGCTTGGCGTGGATAGTCGGCATCACACAGGAAAAGGCAGCAACCCCGACACCCAAGCCAACGGCCACCCCGACACCCAAGCCGACAGCCACGCCGACACCCAAGCCCACACCCAAGCCAACGGCCACCCCGACACCCAAGCCGACAGCCACGCCGAAGGCAAAGCAGATTGTCCCGTATAACTACACAACACAGTATTCAAGGGGCTCAAAGAGCTACTTTGGGAATTTCACGAATCAGAATCCCTCCATGGATGATATGATGGATGATAACAGCCGAACGCAGTTTATGTGGGTTTCGCATCAAAGCGAGTATCAGGATAATGTCCCTGATTTCACATTCTATTTCAATGGTAACGAGATTACCAGTTTGAGAATCCGAAATGGGGACATCAGGAGCGAAACCAACTACTACAATCACGGGCGCCTGGTTGAGCTCAAGCTGGTCATATACTATGGAGGTAAGTCTGCGATCGAGTATGTTGACATCCCGGACAGATACTCGACAGATTATTATGAGCATACAATGTCGCGCAAATATACCAACGTATCGCGTATTGAGATCACGTATAGCCAGAATGGCAGAGTTCAGGGAAAGAAGCAAGGGGAATTGAACTATTTCTACATTACGGATATCATGTTCATGGGCTATTGATGATGCAAAGGGGAGAATAACGGTCATGTCATTCTTCCCGGCGAATGGAAGGGATATCAGGATCGTTTCCGGAATATCGTTTTCAATTCGTTGCTCAGTAACTGTCCGACGTAGATTGTTCCGGGTTCAGTTACATGACAGCCAGGGCGGCGGACAGGGGATCCTGCTCGCCGCCTTAACTTGCTTTGATGCTGTAGGGCGTTGCCGAAGCGATGCCTGGATGACGGAGAGCCCTTTGGTCGTGCAGCGGATGCGAAACACCTTCTGCGGGAGCGGGGAGGGGGATTTCGGATCGCCCCCTCCGCCCCTTCGGCTGCATGTTTGGTGTATTCAGTTTGATTAAGGTCGCCCCGGCGTTCCGGACAAGCCTGTTGCCCGCAGGGGCAGGACGTGCTATAATCAAGCGGAAGGATTAGTATTAGGAGGCCGACGATGACCGAAAGCTGCCGGAGACTTCTGATAACCTGGTATGACCGGAACGCGCGGACGCTGCCCTGGCGGGGCATCCACGATCCCTATCGGACGTGGGTGAGCGAAACGATGCTGCAGCAAACCCGGGTGGAAACGGTGCTGGGGTATTACGAACGCTTCCTGACGCGGTTCCCCACGGTGCAGGCGCTGGCGGACGCGCAACAGGACGAGGTGCTCAAGCTCTGGGAGGGGCTGGGGTATTACAGCCGCGCAAGAAACCTGCACAGGGGCGCGCAGCAGGTCGTGGCGGAGCACGGCGGCGTGATCCCGCGGGATGTGGCTGCGCTGCGGCGCATCAGCGGCATCGGGCCCTACACGGCGGGCGCCATCGCCAGCATTGCCTATGACGTGCCCGTTCCGGCGGTGGATGGCAATGTCATCCGCGTGGTGTCGCGCCTGTGCGGCATCCGCGAGAACGTGGGGACGCCATCGGTGCGCCGCGCGCTGGAAGAAAAGGCGGCGGAGCTGGTTCCCGGCGACCGGCCGGGGGACTTCAACCAGGCGATGATGGATCTGGGCGCGACGGTTTGCGTCCCCGGCACGCCCGGCTGCGACCGCTGTCCGCTCTGCGGGATCTGCGATGCCTGTGAAGCCGGGGACGCCGAGGAGCTGCCCGTGCTGCCGCGCAAGAATCCTCCGAAGCAGCTTGTCCTGGACGTGTGCCTGATCGTCAGCGGGGATCGCGTGCTGATGCGGCAGAGAACGGAGCGGATGCTCCACGGCCTGTGGGTGTTCCCGATGCTGGAGCGGCAGGAAAAACTGCAGCAGGCGGCTTCTCAGGTGATGCGCTGCATGAAGCTGCGGGTGAGCGGCGTGCGGGAGGAAGGGGAGGCACGGCATGTATTCACCCATCAGGTCTGGAACATGCGGCTGCTGTCCATGGAAACAGCGCCCGAAGCCGTCGCGCCCGGGGGGATGCGCTTTGTGACCCTTGCGGAGACGGAGCATCTGGCGATTCCCTCCGCCATGCGGGCGGCGCTGCAGCGGGTGATACAGATATTGGGAGAATGAAAGCCGCATCCGGTATTTTGCAGGACAGTCTCATTCAAAACGGAAAACAAACACGAATGCGACCGAAGGGGTGGAGGGGGCGATCGGAAAGACCCCTCCTCGCTTCCGCAGAAGCGAAATACCCCTGCCGCAGAAGGTGTTTCGCGCCTGCGGGTGCGCCCAAAGGGCCATCCGTCATCCGGCATCGCTTCGGCAACTCCACGCCAGGGAGCCGCTTCTGCACGATGCCCTTTGGATTGCTTCGGCCCGCACACGGGGAAACAATGGCTGCCTGATGGAGCAATGCGCAATCCGGCATTCTGAATGAGGCGGCCATGTATATTTTGTTTGACATATGCGCGGCGATCTGATAGAATGGTTGCACCTGAATTCGGTCAATTCATATTGCAAGGAGAGATTGTTATGGCGATCCGTCTGTTTGAAACCCGGACAAACAACTCCAACGTGCCGCTGCGCGTCGCCATGGGGCATTACGCGACCAGCCACAGCCATATCAACTATTATGTTGATCTGACCATGACCAAGCACCGCCTTTCGGAGGCTCGGGAGGTCGCGACGCACCTGTGCAGCATGATCGGCAACGCGACGGTGATTGACACCATCCTGTGCCTGGACGGCACGGAGGTGATCGGCGCCTGTATGGCCAGCGAGCTGACCCGCCGCGGCTTCCAGAACGTGAATGCCCACAACACCATCTACATCGTCACCCCCGAGCATACCACCGGCTCCCAGCTGATTTTCCGCGAGAACTCCGCGCCGATGATCGTGGGCAAGAACGTGCTGGTGCTGGCGGCTTCCGTCACCACGGGCTATACGGTGCAGGCGGCGGTGGACGCCATCCGCTATTACAGCGGCAAGCCCGCCGGCGTGTGCGCGATTTTCTCCTGTGTGGACGAATGCTGCGACTTTGAGGTCAAGGCGGTGTTCACCAGGAAGAACGATCTGCCGGAATACGCATCCATGCCCTCTCACGAGTGCCCGATGTGTCAGGCAGGCCGCCGTCTGGATGCGATGGTCAATGCCTTTGGCGTGTCCAGCTTCACCTGATGGTGTCAGAAAAGTGGCTGCGGCCACTTTTTTGCGTGGGAGGGAAACCGCCTGCGGGCCCTCCGCAAGCGCATTATACTAATTCTGATGCAATCATCAAAAACAGGCAGCTCCGGGAATTTTCCGTCCCGGAGCTGCCGTTTCGTTTGGGGATATGCGTTTTACTTGCTCCAGATCACCTGTGCGCTGTTCGCCGGGTAGATCTGCGCGGTCTGATTCGGATTGCTGCGCTGGGCGACCGCCTTGGCGTAGACGTAGGCCTCGTAGAGCGTGATCTCCTTATTGCCGTCGCGGTCCGCATTCAGGGCGCTGATCGCGCTGCTCGTCGCGAGGTTCCAGCCGTTGCCGTGGCACAGGCCGTAGGTGAACAGCCCGAAATACTTCTCGGCCTTGCCGTCGCCGTCGCTGTCATAGCCCATGGAAACGGAGGTCTCCGTGGAGTGCGCGGCTGTGATGACGTAATACCCGCTGTTGGCCAGATCGTTGGCGCCGCGGCTGATCATCAGGGGCTGCTCGGCGATGGCCTCCTCCGTGACGGCCTCCGCAAGCGCGTCCACGGTGCGGTCATAGGTGCTGCCGCTGGCGAAGATGCTGATGACCTCGCTGTTGAAGGCGCTCAGCTCGGCGCCGGTGACCTCCTCGCCCGCGCTCTTGCCGATCATCTGGCCGGAATGGCAGCTGTCGATGATGACGATCTTCTTGCCGGGAATCTGATCCAGCGCCTCCTTCAGGCGGGATACGGTCAGGTAGGTACGGCGGACGCCCACCAGCGCGCCGTGGAAGGCGGTGCTGGGGCTGTTGGCGCCATGACCGCTGTAGAAGAACAGGGACACGTCGTTCTCGTCCGCACCGGCAAAGGCGGTGTTGATGGCGTTGATGATGCCGGAGTCGGTGAGGTTCAGGCTGGTGGTGACGGAATAGGGCGTTCCGGACATGCGCGAGAGCATGGAGGCCATGGCGCGCGCGTCGTTGTCAGGCCCGGGGAGGTAGTTGCTTTCGTCCGGGTAGGTGTTGCCGACGAGGAGCGCACGGTAGGTGGGTGCGGGGCCCTGATGCGTGTGGGAGAGCACGGCGGACCAGGGGCCGACGCTGACATCGCCGTTGGAGAAAACGCGCACCGGACGCACATAATAGTAGTAGGCTGTGCCGATCGTCGCGTTCTGATGATAGGCGGACGTGCCGGAAACGCGCGTGCCATCGGTGGCGGAGGGCACTTTGCCTGCGGTGCGGGTGAGATACACGTCGTACTTGTTGGCGCCCTTGACGGCGTCCCAGGAGAGCAGGACGTTCTTCTCGTCATAGTCCGTCGCCTTGAGCCCGGACGCGGAGGGCATCCACACGCCCATGCCGATCTCCCCCTTGAGGGAGAAGCAGCGCCACCCCTCGGGCTGGCAGAGCTTGAAGGAGTAGACGAAGTAGTAATACACCTCGCCGGGGGTCATGGAGATGTCCGTGTAGGTGGTGACGGGCGTATCCAGCACGACCAGCTTCTGGTAGTTGGTCACGTCCTGATCGGAGAATGCGCGGCGGTAGATGACATAGCCGCTGGCGCCGGGGATGGCGTCCCAGGTGAGCTTCACGCCCCGGCTCGTCCATTCATAGGACTGGAAGGAGGGCGTTTCCATGGGGCTGCCGACCATCGTGACGCGGCTGCTGTTGCCGGTGATGACCGTGCCGTTGTTGAGCTTGCGCTTGGGAATGACGCGGAAATCATAGGCGAGGTCGAAGGAAAGGCTGGCGATGTCGCAGTAATCGGTCACCAGGTCGGTGCGGACGGTTTTCCACTCGTTTGCCCCATGGACGGACATGATCACGTCGTAATGCGTCGCGCCGGGCACGGCGGTCCAGGTCAGGCGGATGGTGCTGGTGTCCTTGCCGCGGGGATCGTTGATCTTCGCATCCCCAAGGACGATATAGGGATAGGAAGCGGACAGGGGGCTCGCGTTGATGACCGAACCGCTGCTGTTCAGCTCAACGCCGCGCACGCGGAAGTAGTACACCACGCTGGGATCCAGCGCGGAGGTGGCATAGGAGGTGCCCTTCACGGTGGCCAGGACGGAATAATCCGACTGATGGGCAGCCTTGTACAGCACCTGATAGGCGTCCGCGTCCGCCGTACCGGTCCAGGTGAGGGTCATCAGGCCGACGCGGTTGTGGCTGGCGGACAGATCGGAGGGCGCGGTCAGCGCGCGGTAGGCGATGAGCTGATCGGTCTGCGTCCCGTCCTCCGGCTCAAGGGAGGGCTCGGGAAGCGGTTCCGCCGTGATTTCGGGAATGGACTCGACAATGAACCCGTCCTCCGCGCCGGTATCCTCCGCCGCCGGCGTGGCGGTGGCATCGGGGGTCTGTGTTTCCACGGGCTCCGACGGATCGGGCTCGGGCGTCAGCATGGGCACAAAGCCGGAGATATCATCGGTGAGTTCAGGCGTTGCGGGCGCTGCGGTGGGGGCACTGGAAACGGTCGGCACAATCAGCAGCTCATGGCCGCGATAGGTGCGCACGGCGTCCGCGTCGCGTTCCTGGCTGTCGTAGTCCTCCGCCTGCGCCGGGGTGAGCATGTCGACCCTATCGGCGCCGGCCCAGCCCTCCCAAAGGGAGACGCCGTTGTTCAGCACGATGCGAAGGGCCTTTTCGTCCTCGGACTGCTCGGCGGCATAGACAACGCCGCCCGCCGTGGTCTCCACGTAGGCGCCCCAGAGCCCGCTGTGCTCATAGAGCCGCACGCCCGCGCCGATCCGGGCCAGACCGGGCGTGAAGGACACCTTTTCAACAACCGGCTCGGTGACGATCGGGGCAGGTTCTTTGGTCGGGACTGCCGTGGGCTCGGCGGTGGGTTCCGCAGTCGGCTCGGCGGTCGGCTCCGCCGTGGGCTCGGCGGTCGGCTCTGCAGTCGGCTCGGCCGTGGGCTCGGCGGTCGGCTCGGCAGTCGGCTCCGTAGTCGGTTCAGCCGTGGGATCGGCAATCGGCTCGTCCTCCGGGAACTCCGAGATCACGGGGATATCACCGATCGACTCGGAAAGCGTCTCATCAGGGGCATCGGAAGGATCTGTATCCTCTGACAGGGCAGCTGCCGGCAGCATCGCAAGCAGCATCAGCAGGGCCAGCAGCAGAGCTGTGAATCGCTGGGGTATCTTCATAGCATGACCTCCTCTAAATTGTCCGTATGCAACGCACAATCCTATCAACTCCTTTATTATAGGCAATTAGCAGAGTTTGGTCAAGAGAACGGGGGAGAATGTTACAATCATCACAGGGAAAGCGCGCCGAATCCCCCTGCGGCCTCTTGCCTTTCCCGGCGCGATATGCTAAAATGGACGTTGGATGATGCTGGAACGTTGCCGCCGAAGGGAGTGGAGTGGGCTTGGCCGTCAGGCTGTCAGTTGTCGTTCCGGTGTACGGGACGGAAAAATACCTGCGGAAATGCCTCGATTCCCTGGCAGAGCAGACCATGAAGGACGCGGAGTTCATCTTGGTGGACGATGCGTCGCCCGACTGCGCAGGCGGTATCATGGAGGAATACGCGGCGCGGGACAGCCGCTTCCGCATTTGCAGGCACACGGAAAACCGTGGGCTTTTTGCGGCGCGTCTCACGGGCGTTGAAGCGGCCCGGGGCGATTATATCGCGTTCCTGGACAGCGACGATTATGTATCCGTCGATTTTTACCGTGCTGCGGTGGCCCATGCCGACGGCGGCGGCTTTGAGGTCGTCATGGGCGATACGGTCTGGGTGGAGCAGGACGGCAGCAGGCTCGTGCGGCCGGTGCACAGCGAGTGCGTCCCGGCGGACTGCCTGTACGGGGCGGACGTGCGCCGCGCCTTCTACGGGCAGGAGCTGCACTGCTACAGCTGGCACACCGTCTGGAACAAGGTGTACCGCCGCAGCCTGTTCGAGCGCTGCATGCCCTATCTCAGAAGGCTCACCGGACATGTCGTCATGACGGAGGACGTGGCGTATTCCTGCGTGCTGCTCCATGAAGCGCAGTCCTTCGCGCGCATCCGGAACGACGGCGTGTTCTACTGCACCCATCCGACCTCCGCAACCAATTCGGAGCGGCAGGACCGGGAGCGCTTCTTCCGCCATTACCACAGCATTGTCCGCGTGTTTGAGTTTGCGGACGCCTTCCTGCGGGAAAAGGGGGACGAGGAGAACCTCAGCCACCTGATGAACGCCCGGCGCTGGTATGCCCGGATGTGGGCGCAGATGCGGCGCAGGTACGCCCCGGACGGTTCTGCGGATGAGCTGACCGGGCGCCTCGCCCCGCACTTTGATGCGGACGCGCCGCAGGACAACGCGGAAATCTGGTGGTTCGACCGGCACACCATGCCGTGGCATGACGGCCTGGAACGCATCAAGCGGGCCATTGCCGGGCTGGACGGCTTTGTCCCGCAGACGGTTTCCTTCGATGTGTTCGATACGCTGATTCAGCGTCCCTTCCGGCAGCCGGCGGACCTGTTCTCCATGCTGGAGGACAGATGGCAGCGCGAGAACCGCCGCTGCATCCTGTCCTATGGCGAGGCGCGGTCGGAAGCGGAGGCCTATGCCCGCTCCCACACGGAAAAGGGCCGCAATGAAATCTACCTCTATGATATCACCCGGACGATGCAGACCACCTGCGGCGCTTCCCAAGAGTGCACGGAAATGATGCGCTTTGCGGAGATGGAGGCGGAAATCGGCTTCTGCCAGCCGCGGGAATCCGGCGTGCAGCTCTACCGCCTGGCCAAGGCGATGGGCAGGCGCGTGGTGCTTTGCAGCGATATGTACCTGGACGGCGATACCATCGCGCAGATGCTGAACAGGTGCGGCGTTTCCGGCTGGGATGCGTTCTTCCTGTCCAATGAGCAGAACGCCCTGAAATGGGACGGCGGCCTGTACAGGAGGATGCTGACGGAGCTGGCGGCGGCGCCGGGCACCGTGCTGCACATCGGCGACAGCTGGGAGAAGGATTATGTGCAGCCCCGGCGGCTGGGCATCCGTGCCATGCATCACCCGCGGGCGATGGACGTGATGACGGACCGGAAGCGCACGGGGCTGGGCCGATTCGGGCTGCAGAGCGCCGCCTCCTTCAGCAGCGAGCATTCGATGCAGCAATCGCTGTCCTTCCGCTGCATGCAGGCGCTGACGGCGAACCGCTTCTTTGACAACGGGTTTGCCGCCACCTCGCCGGACTGTGCCTTTGGCGCTTCGCCGGCCCTGCTGGGCTACTACGCGGTCGGCGGACATGTGCTGTCGCTGGCGCAATGGCTTGTCCGGCAGGCCCGAAGGGATGGCGTGACGAAGCTCGTTTTCCTCGCGCGGGACGGCTGGCTCGTCAAGCAGGCGGTCGACATGATCCTCACGGAGCAGGACGGCCTGCAGACGGATTACCGGCCTGCGTCCCGCCGCTGTCTGCTGCCCGCGCTGACGGTCAATCCGTCTGATTTCTATGCGCTGCCCGTGAACGCCCCTGCCTATTCCGTCCGGAAGCTGCTGGAGCTGCTGGGCTTCTGCACCGTGCAGCGGACGGAGGAGCAGCTGCGGCAGGCAGCCGAAGCGGCGGGCTTTGACTGGGAAGCCCCCTTTGCGGGGCGGCACCGGTATCTGGAATTCATCCGCTGGTATCTGGACAACCTGTACGACGGGCTGCGGCATCAGAGGGCCTACAACGATCTGCAGGCGTACTTTGAGCCGGTGCTCACGCCGGGAACCGCCTGCTTCGATATGGGCTACAGCGGACGCTTGCAGGCTGCGCTCAACCAGCTGGCCTGCCGGAGCATCCCGGTCTATTTCGTGCACGGCGACGGCAGGGAATGCCAGCGGCTCGCCCGTGCCTATGATTTTGAGGCGCGCTGCTTCTACCGGATGAAGCCCGCCATGTCCGGCGCGTTCCGCGAATTCCTGCTCTCCTCCGACGAGGCACCCTGCATCGGGTTCCGGCGCACACCGACGGGCGCGGAGCCGGTCTGCGGAGAGAGCGAATACAACGCGGCTGCGCGGTTTTTCATCCGGGATGTGCAGCGCAACGCGCTCCGCTTCGTCCGGGATTATACCGGGTGCTTCCGGGGCACGCTGGCGGAGACGCTCGACCCCGTTGTCTGCTCCATGCCCTTTGAGAGCGCGCTGCGGTATCTGAGCGACAGGGATCTGGACATGATGTCGGGCATCCGGTTTGAGGATACGGTCTTTGCCGGACGGGACGATCTGGACCTTGCGGCGCTGATCCGGGTGCAGAGCGCAGAGGCGAACGGGGCCTGCCGCGAGCCGGAACGGCCGGCAAATGGGACGAGGCTGACGGCGAAAAGGACGGTTTCGCTGCTCCTGCACGATCGGGGCGCCCTCAAAGCCGAGGCGAAATACCGCCTGGCGGGGCATCCGCGGCTGACGAGGCTCTGCCGTTCGGGCTGGCATGTGCTCAGGCGCTGCCGGCGGCTCCTGACAGGGGAGGCGGAATGACATGGCAATCGGACTTTTCTGGAATGACAGGATCAGCTTTGAGAAGCACGACTGGCCGATGAAGTTCTTCTGGGTGGGCAACAACACGGGCAACCTGGTGTTCATCCGCGCGCTTAAAAGCATCTTCCGGCCGCGCGTCTTCCCGCTTTGGGACATTGATTCCGGCGCCTTCCGCGATGATCCGGAGGTGACGCATTACATCACCACGGAGCTGATCTGGCTGACGGAGAACACGACCTACCCGCATGTCTGGAAAATGCTGGACGCTATCGGCGACAAGCCGCTGGTGCCCATCAGCGTGGGCGTGCACAGCCGGACGGATTCCACCAGGATCAACCTGAACCCGGACACGGTGCGGCTCCTGCGGACGATCTCCGAACGGGCGGTGCTGGGCGTGCGCGGCGAATACAGCGCGGCGGTGCTGGAACGGCTGGGCATCCTCAACCTGCAAATCATCGGCTGCCCGAGCCTGTACCACGGCATGGACGACGGCTTCCGGGTGGAGAAGAAGCCCTTCCGTGAGGGCATGAAGGCGACCGTCAATTTCCGGACCTTCTACGGCTGTCTCAGAGATGCGGAATGTGAATTCCTGACCTGGGCGGCAAACCGCCATCTGCCCTTTGTGGAGCAGACGCAGCAGGAGCTGACGCTGGAAATCTGCCAGAACAACCGTCCGCAGTTCGCCTACCTTTCCTCGTGGCTGCAGGAGCACAGGAGGGTTTTCTTTGAGATCGAGCCCTGGGTCAAATGGCTCGGGCAGTTTGATTTCTCCATGGGCAGCCGCTTCCACGGCAATGTGCTGGCGATCACCGGCGGCATTCCTGCCCTGACGATGGTCATTGACGGGAGGATGCAGGAGATGACGCAGTTCTTCCACCTGCCGACGATGCGCGCGGAGGATTTTTCCATGGAGCGCCCTCTGGCGTATTACTACGAGCTGGCGGACTTCACGGAGTTCAACAGGGTGTATCCGCAGCGCCTGGCGGGCTTCCGGGATTTCCTGCGCAGCAACGGTCTGACGGAGGCCATGGCGAAATGAAGGCTGCGCTGACCGTCCTCAGGGAAATCTTCGTGCATCTGCCGCGCACCGTCCGTCTGGCGCTGTATGAGAACCGGTCCCGGCGCTCTCAGCTGCTGCTGGGCCGGGTATGGGATTTTCTCAATCCGCTGCTGCAGATTCTCATCTACTGGTTCGTGTTCTCCGTCGGGCTCAGGACGGCGACGCGCAACGGCTTCCCCTATGCCATCTGGCTGATGTGCGGTATGATGCCGTGGCTGGCGATGAACGCCTCCTCGGTCAATGCCGCCAACGCGATCCAGGCCAATGCGAACGTCCTCAAAAACATGAGCGTCCCGGTGACGATCATGCCGGTCAAGGCGATCGTCCGCGCCTATTACGAGCATCTGTGGACGATGGGCATCCTGATCGTGACGCTCCTGTGCAGCGGCGTCTGGCCGACCTGGCACTGGCTCGAGCTGGCGTATTACCTCGTATCGTCCTGGGCGTTCCTGCTGGGCTTCACCCTCATCACCAGCAGCCTGAGCGCCGTGTACCGCGATTTTTTCGAGTTTCTCAATCCGGTCATGCGGCTGCTGTTCTACATTTCCAGCGTCGTCTGGCCGCTGGAGAGCCTGCCGGAGAATCTGCAGATCATCATGTTCCTCAATCCCTTTGCCTACATTGTCGAGGGATACCGGAAATGCCTGCTCTACGGCGAGGGCCTGCTGACCACCTGGCGGCAGGGGCTGTATTTCTGGGGGCTGACCCTCGTGCTGGTGCTGCTGGGCAGCCTGCTGCACATGCGGCTGCGCAGGCGGTTCATCGACCAGCTGTGATGCGCACGGAAAGGAGGAGGCGATTCCCATGGCGCAGGATGTCGTCGTCCGCTGCGAAAATCTGACAAAGACCTACGAGCTGTATACCGGCGAATCGGACCGCATCAGGGCGTTGCTGGGACTGCCCGCGAGGGGGATGCGCTACAGCGCGCTGGAGGGCGTGACGCAGGATTTCATCCGCGGCGAGATCGTTGGCCTGGCCGGGCTGAACGGCTCGGGCAAGTCCACGCTGACAAGGATCATCGCCGGCATCACCCATCCCTCCGGCGGCCGGTGCGAGGTGCGCGGCACGGTCAGCATGCTGGCGGCGAACGTCGGCATGAACGACCAGCTCACCGGCAGGGAGAACATCTGCTACAAATGCATGCTCATGGGCCTGACGAAAAAGCAGATTGCCGCGGTGGAGGACGCCATCATCGACTTTGCGGAGATCGGCGTGTACATCGACCAGCCCCTTCGAACCTACTCCTCCGGTATGCGTTCCCGGCTGGGCTTTGCCATTTCGGTGCACGTCGATCCGGAGATTCTGATTGTGGACGAGGCCCTTTCGGTGGGCGACGCAGCTTTTTCCGAAAAATGTTTGGCCCGTATGCAGGAATTCCGGGATTCAGGGAAAACTATATTCTTTGTCACCCATGCGCCCTGGCAGATGCTGCATTTCTGCGACCGGGTCATGTGGCTGCACAGGGGGCGCGTGATCGGCTTTGATGACGCGGAGGTGATGGTTCCGTCCTACGTGGAATTCACGCGGGACTGGACGAAAATGGATCAGGCGCAGCGCGACGCCATGGAGCCGGACTACGCGGACTACCGCGAGCGCTTCCACCGGCAGCAGCGCGAGGCCTGGGCCCAAAAGGCAGCAGGGAGGAGCGCCCTGCAATGATTCGGGTCTGATCCGGCGGATTGCCGAAAACTTTCCAGTACAGGGAACAGACTGGAAATGTGATTCGTTATATTCGTTGGAAAAGAAATATACTATCCCAGAAGAAGGAGTGACACTGACCATGAAGCGACTGGTATCTATGCTGCTGGTGATTTGCATGCTGGTGCCCTGCCTGGCTCTTGCCGAGCAGCCTGGCGACAGCGTGCTCAATGACGCCGGTGAAGATGTGCTCTCTTCGGTGCCTGAAGAGATCGTTCAGGATCCGTTTGACGGGGACATCGAGCTTCCTGACTCTGATGAGCTGCTGATCATCCCCAACGAGAACGTGGACGGCCCCGATCCCTACCGTGATCTGGTGCTGCTGCAGCCCACCAACCTGATCGGTACCGCGGTGGACGTCAACACGATCCGCGTGTCCTGGGCGCCGGTCGCCTTCGCCACGGAGTACGACGTGCTGCGCAAGCTGATCGGCGAGAGCGACTACGCCTGCATCGTTACGGTGTCCGGCGAAAAGCTGTTCTACGATGATACGACCGTGGAACCCGGCACGGTGGCCTACTACCGCATCGTTGCGCGCAACAACTCCTATGACGAGCATGGCTCGCTGGTGGTGACGGAGAGCCCCCAGTCCAACACGCTGCCCTTCATCACCCTGAAGGCGCCGGCGATGAATGATCCCCGCGGCCTGGATGCGGACACCCTGCGCCTGACCTGGGGCGCCGTCAGCGGCGCGACCACCTATGAGGTGGAGATGGCCACCAGCGAATCCGGCCCCTTCGCCAACGTGCGCAAGGATCTGACCGGTACCCACTGCAATGTGGACGGCCTGGCAGCCGCGACCGGCTACTACTTCCGCATGCGCGCGGTGCGTACCTTCTCCAGCGGCGAGAAGTTCTATTCCGAGTACTCTCAGCCCATCAAGTGCGGCACGCCCATGGATCGCCCGGTGCTGTCCGTCAACGCGGACGGCAACAACGCGGTGCTGAGCTGGACGCCTTCCTCCGGCGCAACCGGTTACGTCATCTACCGCAAGGTCGGCACCGCCGGCAGCTACAGCAAGCTGACCATCACGGGCAACGTGACCGCCTATGTGGACGTGGGCCTGACGCCCGGCGAGGTGTACTACTACTTCGTGTACGCGATGCGGCCCGTTGGCGCCTACAACTGCTTCTCCCTGTCCAGCGAGACCCGCTACTTCACCGTGGTGGAGGGCGCTGTGCTCTGCGCGGTGCAGAACACCGGCAAGCAGGAGCAGACCATCGACTGGACCGGCCCTGGCGGCGCGGCGACCTGCAAGGGTGCGAACAAGTACCTCGTGTACTCCTCCACCACCATCGACGGCCTGTACACCCTGATCGGTGAGACCACGGATACCAAGTTCGTGGCGACCGGCCTGGAGGAGGGCAAGACCTATTACTACAAGGTTCGCGCGGTGCGCACCTTCTCCAACGGCGACATCAGCTACGGCCCCTGGTCCAACGTGATGTCCATGCCCGAGGCGGGCACGCTGCAGATCAACAGCTGGAGCGCCTACAACGCCACGCTGAAGCAGGATATCTCCGGCGGCTATGTGGGCGATGTGTTCGTCTGGCCCACCGTCGTTTCCGGCGGCAGCGGCGCCTATACCTTCAAGTACACGCTGGTCAGCTTGAACGGCTCCGGCTCTCTGGTACTGCAGGATTTCTCGGACGGCTATACGGCGATTCCGGAGGGCGAGACCAGCCTGACCAACAACTTCGCCGTGACGCTGACGGACGAGATGTGCAATCTGCTGACCGAGCAGAAGTACGCCATGCAGATTGAGGTTCGCGACTCCCTGGGCGCGGTGACGGCTCAGTACGCCTGCGAGGATACCTGGAACGAGATGAACTTCGCCGCGCCCAAGCCCACAACGCAGGTGGTCAACGTCACATTGCGCGCCGGCGAGACCCTGGAGCTGGTGCACGGCGTCTGCCCCGAAGCCGGCGACAAGATCCTGATGGACGTGTCCAACCCCACCGGCGCCATCAGCCTGTCCGGCAATGTCGTGACCGCGCTGAGCAACGGCTACGCCACCATTCTGGTCACGCCTGAGCGCTACAAGAACGACATCCTGATCGCCTACAACATCACCGTTGGCTATGCGACGCTGGCTGTCAACAGCATCACGCCCAGCGCCACCACGATGAACAACTATGGGACCCTGTCCTGGGATATCAGCTACACCGGCGGCCGTCCGGACTACACGATGACCATCAAGGTGTATCGCGGCACCACGCTGGTGGCGAACAGCTCCAAGACGTCCTCCACCACGGGATTGCTGAGCGTGAACTTCCAGCCCACGGTGGCGGGTGACTACACGCTGGAGGTCACCATCAACTCTGCCGACGGGCAGTATGTGACCAAGCGCTCTGCGGTGACGAAGGTTGTTGAATACACGCCCGTGACCATCCTGCCCAGCACCACCAGTGCCAAGACCGGCGACAGCGTGACCTGGGTGACCGCCTACAGCGGCACCAACACGGTTGTGCGCCGAGACTACACGCTGTTCCGTGACGGCGTCGTGGTGTCCTCCTCCGTCGGCACCAATGAGTTCTCCTTCACCTATACGCCCACCGTGGCCGGCAGCTATGTCATGCAGGTGGTCGTGTACGAGGCCGGCGGCAACCGCATTGAGGTGACCTCCGCAACCGTGACGGTCACCGCCGGGGCGCCTGCCGGTTCCAAGACCGGCGTGGTCAACGGCACCCGCGTGGCGCTGCGCAAGGGCCCCAGCACCTCCTACGGCATCTATATGCGCATTGACAAGGGCGAGACCGTCAATGTCGTGAAGATTGACGCGAGCGGCTGGTACTACGTAGAGTACAAGGGCACTTACGGCTGGATGATGGGCAAGTACATCACCCTGAAGTAATCCTGTCTCCCCGAGGGGGATCGCGCAAGCGGTCTCCCTTTTTGCATACAGAAAAAGCCGCACGCGCTGTGCGGCCGGGATGTGAAATGCATAGACGGAATCTGCTATGGCGGTTATAGCTCGATCAGCTCATATTCGCGGGAACCGAAGCCCAATGCTGCGGCGGCTTCCAGCGTGTGCGCGCCGTTGCGGCTTTCGATCCTTTCGAGCATGTGCGGCTGCCCGGGATCCTCCGTCGCGGCGTAGATGAGACCCAGACATGCCTGGTCAATCGCCAGCGGATCGAGCGAGGCCAGCATCCCGATGTCCTGCATGCAGGGATCCTCCGCATCGGAGCAGCAGTCGCAGTCAACGGACAGGTTCTTCATCACGTTGATGTAGGCGGCCTTCCCGGCGAAGCGGCGGGCGACGGAGGAAGCGGCCTCCGCCATGGCCTCCAGGAAGCCGTCGTGATCCCCGCCGAAGGAGAGCTGAGCGTCGCCGGCACCATGGATGTGCTTCTTGCCGTAGGAGGACGCGATGCCGATGGACAGCTGCTTGACCGCACCGCCGAAGCCGCCCATGGGATGCCCCTTGAAGTGGCTGAGCACCAGCAGGGAATCGTAGTTCGTCAGATTTTTGCCGACATAGTTCTTCCGGATCACCTTGCCGCCGGGAATCAGCAGCTGCAGGTCGGGGCCCTCGCTATCCATGATGTCAACGGGGAAGTGATCGCTCCAGCCGTGCTCCTTCATGGTTTCCCAATGGCGGCTCGTCACATCGCGGCTGCCGGCGTAGGCGGTGTTGCACTCGACGACCGTGCCGTTCACATGCGCGATCATGGGCCGCCAGAAATCCGGCCCGAGGAAGTTCTGGTTGCCCTTTTCGCCGGAATGGAGCTTCACGGCGACCCGGCCGGGCAGCTCGATGCCCAGCAGGCGGTACAGATCGAGCACCCTTTCAGGCGTGATGGTTCTGGTGAAGTAAACTCTGGATGCCATGGATGGTTCCTCCTTGATGAATATGTTCATGAACGGTTAAGCGGGATTGCCGCGCTTGTTCAGCTCGTCGGAGACATATCCCGCAAGAATCTCGACGATGCGCGCGTTTTTGCCGCCGCGGGCGACGATCACGTCCGCAAGGTTGATGTAGTTGCGGATGTAGCGCTCAAACATGGGGCGGACGGTGCTCCTGTACTGATCGGAGATGCTGTCGATGGAGCGTCCGCGCTCGATGATGTCCCGCTCAATGCGCCGGAGCAGGCAGATATCCGCATCGACATTCATGTACAGCTTCAGGTACATGAGCTCCAGCAGGCGCGGATCGTGGAAGCAGTGGATGCCCTCCAGAATCAGGACGTCGGGCGGATAGATCAGCTCGTCGGAATCCTCCCGGCGGTGCTCGGCGTAGTTGTACCCCTTCCGGGTGATGGGCTGACCGCTCAGGAGCGTCCGGATGTCGGACAGCAGCTCGTCATGGTCGAAGATGGAAGGCTCGTCGTAATTCAGATGCGCGCGCTCGTCAAAGGGGAGATGGCTGTGGTCGCGGTAATAGCAGTCCTGCTGCAGGACGAAGCAGCGCGTGCCCAGCGCCTCGGAAAGAGACCGGGCCAGCGTGGATTTTCCGCTGCCGCTCGCGCCGCAGATGCCGATAAAGATCATACTCATACCTCCCGACGGTTTGTCCTATGGTAAAAGATACAACAACACCCCCCGATGTGTCAAGGAAAAAGCGCGGTCAAACGGCATAATTCGCCATAAACGCGCAGGAAGGCGCAAAATGCCAATGACAGACGGCGCGGCATATGCTATCATGGATGCTGTAATTCCATCCGGAGGTGAATGCGATGCCTGCCAAAGGGCCGCGTACAAAGGATCGAAGGACACAGAAGCGCGTGAAAAGGCTGGTGCTGCTGATGATGCTGCTGAGCGTGGGTACGCTGACGGCGTACAGCCGGATGCCGGACGGCAGGGCGGACGCCGCCCGGGATGCGGAGCCGGCGCGCTCCCGAAAGGCGAAAACCGTCATGTACGTCATGGATCAGGCGGATATGCAGCTGCGGGATGCGGACGCGGAAAAGCTGGATCAGCTGAACTACAGCTTTGCCCTCATCCGGGACGGCAGGGCGGACGGCAGCCATTGGCGCGGCACGAAGAAGGTGACGGCCTTCCTGCGCAGGCATCCGCATATAGACGGCGTTCTGTCCGTGGGCGGCTGGGGCGCGGACGGCTTTTCCGACGCCTGCATGACGGAGGAGGGCAGGAGGACGCTGGCGGACAGCATCCTGCGGCTCATGGACGAGCACGGCTTCGTGGGCGTGGATATCGACTGGGAGTACCCGGGCGTAACGGGGACGGGCATCGTCAGCCGGGCGGAGGACGTGGAAAACTGGTACGCGCTGCTTGCGCTTTTGCGCGAGGGCCTGGACAAACGCGAGGCGCGCGACGGGCGCAGGTACATCCTGTCCGTGGCGCTGGGAGCCGGAGACACACACCTGAATGCCATCGACCCGGCGCGGCTGAACGGTCTGGTGGATCAGGCGGTTCTCATGGCGTATGACCTGTGCGGCTTTGACCGGATCACCGGGCATCACGCGGGGCTTTACCCGGACGGAACCCGGCCGGGCACGGGCGCATATGCGGTGCGAAGGCTGCTGGACGGCGGACTTGACGCGGACAAAATCCTGCTGGGCATTCCGGCCTACGGTCGCCTCTGGCGGCAAGTGACCGGCGGAGGCGACGGCCTGGACCAGCGTGCCGGAACGAGCGGCAACAAGACCGTTTCCTTTGACGAGGTGCTGCGGCTGGAGGAGAAGGGCTACAGGAAGCGCTATGACGAGGCGGCGCAGGCGGCCTACTGGTTCGACGGATCGAGCTTCGTGAGCGCGGAGGATGAGCGCTCCGTTTCGTACAAATGCGAGTGGCTGCTGCAGCAGGGGCTGCAGGGGGCAGCCGTCTGGCAGTATACCCAGGACGGGAGCGGCGCGATGCTGGCGATGCTGTCTGCCGCGCTGACCGAATAAATCGCAGGGCAGCCTCATTCAAAACAGAAAACAAGTAAGGATATGGCCGAAGGGGTGGAGGGGGCGACCGGAAAGCCCCCTCCTCGCTTCCGCAGAAGCGAAACATTCCTGCCGCAGAAGGAGCCTGCAGGCGCACCAAAGGGCTTACCGTCATCCCGACATCCTTGGGAGTTCTGCCTTCGTCAACGCCCTGATGAAGCATTGTACAAACCGGAATGGGGTCGCCCCGAATAAATCGGAAAAGGGCTTGACAAATCCGGAATCGGGGACTATACTTGTTGCAACGTCCGAAATGACGGAGAAGAGTACCCGGGCAGGAACGTCCGACAGAGAGATGCGTCACCGGCTGAAAGCGCATCGGCGGAGTATTCCCGGCGAAGACCACCTCCCGATCAGACCGCGGGCTGCGCGTTACAGCGGCAAAGAGAACCAATCAGGGTGGAACCACGGGCATAGTTCACGGACTGATGCAAAGGCGCATTTGCATTGATTTATGATCGCTCGTCCCTCGAAGCAACGCGAGGGACGAGCGTTTTTTCGTCCCGCCGACAGGAAGGGAGGAAACCCAGTGAAGATCATCCACAACGACGGCAGGGTCGCGGAATGCCCCGCGGAGGACGAGCTGCATGTCATCCGGCACAGCGCGGCGCACATCCTTGCCCAGGCGGTGAAGCACCTCTGCCCGTAGCCGCGTTCCACTTACGGTCCGGCGATGGAGTTCTGTACGCCGGATACGTTCCTGAACAGGCTTGAAAAAGAGATCAGCAAGCGTGACAACAATACAAATACAGGAGGAATGACCATGAAGATCATCTACAACAACGGCACCGTTGCCGAGTGCCCCGCTGAGGAGGAGCTGCACGTCCTGCGCCACACGGCTGCGCACATCCTCGCGCAGGCGGTGAAGAACCTCTATCCGCAGGCGCATTTCGCCTATGGCCCCGCCACGGAGAACGGCTTCTACTACGATGTGGATCTGGGTGAGGTCAAGCTCACCGACGGCGATCTGCCCGCAATCGAGAAGGAAATGCAATCCATCGTCAAGAAGAACCTGCCCATCAAGCCCTTCGCGCTGAGCCGCGAGGAGGCCGTCCGGCTGATGCAGGAGCGCGGCGAGGTCTACAAGGTCGAGCACATCGCCGATCTGGACGAGGGCGTGACGCTGACCTTCTTCCAGCAGGGCGACTACATCGACATGTGCGTCGGCCCGCACCTGTGCTACACCAAGGCGCTCAAGGCCTTCCGCCTGACGCAGCTTTCCGGCGCGTACTGGAAGAATGACAAGAACAACAAGATGCTCACCCGCATCTACGGCACCGCCTTCGCCACGAAGGAGGAGCTGGAGGCCTACATCGCGCAGCAGGAGGAAGCCCGCAAGCGCGATCACAACAAGCTGGGCCGCGAGCTGGAATACTTCACCACGGTGGATTCCATCGGTCAGGGCCTGCCGATCCTGCTGCCCAAGGGCGCGAAGGTCATCCAGACCCTGCAGCGCTTCGTGGAGGATGAGGAAGCCCGCCGCGGCTACCTCCTGACCAAGACGCCCTACATGGCCAAGCGCGATCTGTACCGCATTTCCGGCCACTGGGATCACTACCGCGACGGCATGTTCATCCTGGGCGACCCGGACGATGAGGCGGCGGAGTGCTTCGCGCTGCGTCCGATGACCTGCCCGTTCCAGTATCAGGTGTTCCTGAATCGTCAGCGCTCCTACCGGGAGCTGCCGATGCGCCTGGGCGAGACCTCCACGCTGTTCCGCAACGAGGATTCCGGCGAGATGCACGGCCTGATCCGCGTTCGCCAGTTCACCATTTCCGAGGGCCACCTGATCCTGCGTCCGGATCAGCTGATGGAGGAGTTCCGCGGCTGTCTGGAGCTGGCGCGCTACATGCTGACGGCTGTCGGCCTGATTGAGGACGTGTCCTATCGCTTCAGCCAGTGGGATCCCAACCGTACCGACAAGTACGAGGGCACACCCGAGCAGTGGGAGGTTGCCCAGAGCACCATGAAGCAGATCCTCGACGAGCTGGAGGTGCCCTATGCCATCGGCATCGACGAGGCGGCCTTCTACGGCCCGAAGCTGGACATCCAGATCAGGAACGTGTTCGGCAAGGAGGATACGCTGATCACCATCCAGATCGACATGCTGCTGGCGCAGAAGTTCGGCATGGAGTACATCGACTCCGACGGGCAGAAGAAGACGCCCTACATCATCCACCGCACCTCCATTGGCTGCTACGAGCGCACGCTGGCGCTGCTGATTGAGAAGTATGCCGGCGCGCTGCCGCTGTGGCTGGCGCCGGAGCAGGTGCGCATCCTGACCATCACCGACCGCAGCGATGACTGGGCCTATGAGCTGAAGGCAAAGCTGGAGGCCGAGGGCCTGCGCGTGGAGGTGGATCCCCGCAATGAGAAGATCGGCTTCAAGATCCGCGAGGCGCAGAAGGAAAAGGTGCCCTACATGATCGTACTGGGCGACAAGGAGGTTGAGGACAGGGTGGTGGCTGTCCGCGACCGCAAGGGCGGCAACCTCGGCGTGATGAGCGTGGAGGACATGCTGGCGAAGCTCAGGCAGGAGATCAGGGATCGGGTCTGCAACTGATGGATCCGGGGCGCGGCAGGGATGGAACGGCCGCGCCCCTTTTCATGGAGGAATCAATGCGTAGAATGCTGATGTGCCTGGTCATGGCGGCGCTGCTCCTGGTGGCGGGCGGCGCGTTGGCAGAGGATGCGCAAGCAGCGCTTCAGCCCGCATTTCGTGCAACGATGGCCAAGGAATCCAAAATGCGCGAGGAGCCGTCCACCTCGTCGAAGTACCTGGGAACGGTGCCGGAGGATGCGACGATTGTCATCTACGAATGGGGCGAGGAATGGTCGCTGTGCGGATATGCGGGCAAGACGGGCTATCTGCTGACGAACCGCTTCTACGAGCTGTGGCGTCTTGGCAGCGAGCCGCTTCCCGGGATGCTGTTTCTGGACGGCGTGGCGCTCATCACGAAGGAAACCCATGTGGAGAACGCGGACAAGTCCTCCGGTGACCTGTTCAGTGGGCTTGATTTGCAGCCGGGGGATGTGATCGCGGCCTGTTCGGCGGACGGCGGGATTCCCTTCCGCAGAACGGTGCTGACGCTGGAAGCGGATACCTTCGAGTTCGCGCCGTTTGTGGATGCGCAGGTGGCCCGGCCCGGCGATCTGATTTATGCGTTCACCACCTATTACAACGATGCCGTGGGCGGAAGCCTGGCAGCGCAGCGGCGGCATAACATTGAGCTGGCTGTGGAGAGGTTGGACGGCCTGATCCTGCAGCCCGGGGAGCAGTTCTCCTTCAACGCGGTGTGCGGGCCCTATACGGTGAACAACGGGTATGTGCGAGCCCCCAACATCAGTCAGAGCGGCTACGGGGTCGGCGGCGGCGTATGTCAGGTGAGCACGACCATCTTTGAAGCGGTGCTGGGCCTCGAACTGCAGCTGGACGCATGGGCGGTGCATCAGACCTCGGGCGTGAAGTACGCGCCGGTCAATTACGACGCTGCGGTGGGCGGCGGCAAGGACCTGAAATTCACCAATACGCTGTCCTATGCCCTCCGGCTGGAGGTGCGCACCCAGGGCGGCGCGCTGACAGCATATTTCATGCGAGCGGAATAGCCATCTGCGCGGAGCGACAGGCTTCGCGCTTTTTTCTTGCAAAATGCGCGTTTCGGCGGTTGAAAAAACGGTTAAGAGGAATTATAATAAATATGTAAAACAGGAGGTGCGTTATGTTCACCGGTTTTCCGGAAGAGACGATGCATTTCTTTTTAGACATCCGCTTCCATAACGACAAGACGTATTTCGAGGAGAACAGGGCGCGGTACGAGCGGGACGTGAAGGCTGTCTTTCACAGCTTCATTGAGGAGCTTGCGCCGGCGATGCGGCAGATTGACCCGCTGATGGAGATCAGGCCCTACAGGTGTCTGGCGCGCATCCACCGGGACACGCGGTTCTCCCGGGACAAATCGCCCTTTCGCGACCATCTCTGGATGTGCTTCCGCCGGGCCGCTGAGCCGAGGGAGGGCAGCGTCAACTTCTTCTTCGAGCTGGGGCCCTCGAACCTGGGCTGGGGTATGGGCACCTGGGGAGAGAACCGCCCGATGATGGATGCGCTGCGCCGCCGCATTGCCGCCCGGCCCGCGGAGGTCGCGAAGATCGTGGATTCCTGCCATCTGACGGAAAACGACTTCGCCGTGCTCGGCAACGCCTGGAAGCGCATCGGCATCCCCGATCAGGTGCCGGTGGGGCTGCGCGGCTGGTATGCGATGCGCGAGGTGTATGTCAACAGGCAGCATCCGGATATGGGCATCATCGGCACGCCGGAGGTTTTGACGCAGGTGCGGCGGGACTTCATCGCCCTTGCGCCCCTTTATCACCTGCTGCGCGGAGCCTATGACGAGGCGGCGGCGGACCAGAGCATGTAACCACACGATGACAGCATACAGGGAGGGAATACCATGGATTGGATGAAACTCAAGAGCGGCTCCGACGTGCGCGGGACGGCTGTGGGCGAGAACGCGAACCTCACGCCCCATATCGCAGCCTGTCTGGGCATGGCCTTCGCGGATTTCCTGGCGGAGCGCCTGGGCAAGCCGGTACAGGAGGTGACCGTCGCTGTGGGCCGCGACAGCCGCATCTCCGGCCCGGCGCTGCTGCAGGCGACGGCGGAGGGCATCGCGAAGGCGGGCGCAAGCGTGCTGAACTTCGGCATGTGCTCCACGCCTGCCATGTACATGTCCATCATCACCCCCGGCTTTGAGCCGGACGGCTCCGTGATGATTACCGCGAGCCATCACCCCTATGACAAGAACGGCCTGAAGTTCTTTGTGAAGGAGGGCGGTCTGGACGGCAAGCAGGTGGGCGGCCTGATCGAGAAGGCATCCGGCTGCGATCCCGATGCGGCACAGATGACCGGCACCATCACCGAGAAGCCCTTCCTGCCCACTTATAAGGAGCAGCTGGCGGAGAGGATCCGCAGGGGACTGGGCACGGATGTGCAGAAGCCGCTGCTGGGCCTGCACGTGGTGGTGGACGCCGGCAACGGCGCGGGCGGCTTCTACGCCGAGCTGATGGAGGAGCTGGGCGCGTGGATCGAGGGCAGCCAGTTCCTGGATCCGGACGGCATGTTCCCCAACCACATCCCGAACCCCGAGAACGCGCAGGCGATGGCGTCCATTTCCGAGGCGGTGAAAAGGGTCGGCGCCGATCTGGGCGTGATCTTCGACACCGATTGCGATCGCGCGGCGGTCGTGGATTCCGATGGCAGGGAGATCAACCGCAACCGACTGATTGCGCTGATTTCCGCGATCCTGCTGGATGAAAAGCCCGGCGAGACCATCGTGACGGATTCCGTGACCAGCGCGGGCCTGAAGAAGTTCATCAATGACTGGGGCGGAGAGCACTACCGCTACAAGCGCGGCTACCGCAACGTCATTGACGAGGCGATCCGCCTGAACGCGGAGGGCATCAGCTGCCCGCTGGCCATCGAAACGAGCGGCCATGCGGCGCTGCGGGAGAATCACTTCCTGGACGACGGCATGTATCTGGTGACGGTGCTGATCGTCCGCGCGATGAAGCTCAAGCAGGAGGGCAAGAACCTCGGCAGCCTGATTGCCGATTTGAAGGAGCCGGTGGAGAGCCGCGAGATCCGCCTGAGCATCACCGCGGAGGACTTCCGGGAGGCCGGTAAGGCGGCGATCCAGAAGGTGCTCGACCATGCCAGCTCCGCTGAGGACTGGCACATTGCGCCGGACAACCGCGAGGGCGTGCGCATCTCCTTCGATCTGGACGACGGGCTGGACAACGGCTGGTTCCTGCTGCGCCTGTCCGTGCACGATCCGGTGCTGCCGCTCAACGTGGAAAGCGACGTTCCCGGCGGGGTCAAAACCATGCTGACCGGCTTGTACAACGTGATCCGGGACTGCGAGGGCATCAACCTTGAGCCGCTTGTCAAGGCTTTGGAAGCATAAACCCAGGGGAGCGTGACCAGGGGGCGTGACCGCTACGCCCCCTTTTGCATACGGAGGAAACCATGGATGTGAACGCATACCAGGCGGAAGCCATGAAGCTGCTCAATCCCGCCCTGACGGAGCAGGATGTGCTGATGAACGCCCTGATGGGCCTGTGCGGCGAATCGGGCGAGGCCATTGACGTGATGAAGAAGCATCTGTATCAGGGGCACACGCTGGATCGGGAGAAGCTCATCAGGGAGCTGGGGGATGTGGCGTGGTACCTTGCGGAGGCTGCGACCGGGCTGGGCATCCCGCTGAGCGAGATTCTGCAGGGGAATCTGGATAAGCTGCACAGGCGCTATCCGCAGGGCTTTGATACCCGGCGCAGCCAGCACCGGGAGGCGGAGGCATGAGGAGCTTCAACATCATCCTGCTTCTGGACGCAGCGGGAGAGAACATCCTCATGTGCCGCCGGAGAAAGCCGCCCTATCAGGGCCTCATGAACCTTGTCGGCGGTAAGGTGGAGCCGGGGGAAAGCGGCCTTCATGCGGCCTATCGCGAGCTGCGGGAGGAGACCGGCGTGACGGCAGCGGACGTCAAACTGACCCATGTGGTCACCTTTACCTATCCCAACGGCGGAGCGGGCCTGCCGCCCTATACGCTGGAAGCCTATGCCGGACGCCTGTGCCGGGACATCCCGGTGAAGGGCGAGGAGAACCCGCTCCGGTGGGTGCCCCTGACGGAGCCGTTCTTTGATACGGAGCGCTTTGCGGGGGAGGGCAGCATCGGCCATGTGGTCGAAACCGTGCGCCGGTATCACCCGGAGATGCTGGGCAGGCATCACGAAATGTCCCTGCGTCCGGGGCCCTTTGCCATGATCGCGGACGGAAGCAAGCGCTACGAGCTGCGCCTGAATGACGAGAAGCGCCGCCGGATCGCCGTGGGGGACACCGTGACCTTCACCTGCACGGAGGACGCGCGTACCATCAGGGTGCGGGTGACAGGGCTGTATCCATATGCCGACTTCGCCGCGCTGTATGCCGCGCTGCCCCTCACCGAATGCGGCTATACGGCGGAGAACGCAGCCGACGCGGATCCCCGGGATATGGAAAGGTACTATCCGCCGGAAAAGCAGCGCCAGTACGGAGCGCTGGCCATCGGGGTGGAGCGCATCCGGCTGCCTTTGCATACGTTAAGCGGCGCATACGCCGTCCGCGAGCTGACACCGGCTGATCTTCCGGAAATGCTGCGGGTGGCCCGGAGCAATCCGCTCTTCTACCGGTACATGCGGCCCGACCCCACGGAGGAAAACCTCGCGGCGGATTTGAAGGCGCTGCCGCCGCGCAGAACGATGGCGGACAAGCATTTCTTCGGCTGGTTTGCCGGAGCGCGGCTGATCGCCATGATGGATTTGATCGCGCAGCATCCCCAGCCGGATATGGCGTTCATCGGCTGGTTCATGGTCGATGCGGCCTGCCAGGGGCAGGGGCTGGGCAGACGGCTTGTCAGCGACGTGCTGGAAATGCTTCGCCGGGAGGGTGTTGCGGAGGTACGGCTTGGACGCATTGCGGGCAATCCGCAGAGCGAGCGTTTCTGGCATGTCTGCGGCTTTGCGGAGAATGGCCTGGGCTATGACACGCAGGCGTACCATGTCTGTGTCATGTCGAAACAATTATAGGATAAAGGAGCTGCCCCAAAACGGACAGCTCCTTTTGTGTGCCGTGCATCAGAGGACAGCGATGGGCTGCGTCCGGGCGAAACCGGCAGGCAGTCCCACGCCGAGCGCCCAGAGATCCTGCGCCGTCAACTCGGCGGACATCCATGGATTGGCGGGATCAAGCGCACGCCCGCGGCTGAGGATCGGCAGCGTCGTGCGTGCCTTGAGGATGGAGAGCAGCTCCTTTGCGTCGCGCCGGAACCCCAGCAGCCACGCGGCGTCGGGGAGGGGCTGCAGCTTCAGCTGCTCCTGCGTGAAGCCCAATAGCGCGTGGGTCGCCAAACGGGACAGCCGGGCGTAGGGATAGCGCCGGGTCTTCGCGGTCAGCAGCAGATCGCTTCTGCTGCAGGCGGTTGCCGCGGCGCTGCGCAGGCGGTACTCAATCCCCTCGGAGACGTCGGGGAGCGCCGTATAAGCGCTGTCCGGCATGGTGCGCAGCCTGTACAGGTATGCCGTGTCCAGTGCGTCCGGGCGGTGGATTCGGTTCCGGGCTGCCGCTTCCCGGAGGATGCCGAAGGCGGCGTCCGGCATGGCCTGCTCCGCACCCGACCAGTCCCCGCGCAGGATCGCTCCGCGCAGCGCTGTGGCGGAGGGGATCGCATGGGACAGCCTTGTCTCGTGGTAGGAGGCCGTGCGCGCGACCGTGAAAACCTCCATCCGCACGCCGAGACGGAGCATGGCGCGCAGGTAGCAGACGGCAAGGGTGCTGTTCGGCTGGCTCAGCAGCGCGCCGGTTCCGGGCTGCAGCGCCTCGGCGGCAGCGGCGGCGGCGGCAGGATAGGGGAGCCCGGCATCAAGCGTCCCTTGCAGGACTGTATGGAAGTCCGTTTCGCAGGATTCGAGCATGTGCGCGGCGCTGAAAAGCAGTTCCGGATCGGAATGCTCACTCCCGAAGGAGACGGCATCGCATCCAAGCCCTGCAAGAAGGGAGATGCCGCCCAGCGCGAAGTGCTCCGCATCGCGGACAGCCCAGAAGGCGGGCAAGGCGAAAACCGCGTCCGCGCCGCCGGACAGCGCCATTTTCGCGCGGTCAGCGGGAGAAAGCAGCGCCGGGTCGCCCCGCTGCGTGAAGCAGCCGGACATCACGGCAACCACATAATCCGCACCCGCCGCCTCGCGCGCCTGAAGCAGATGGCGGACATGGCCCCGGTGAAAGGGATTGTATTCGGCAATCACACCCAGGATGCGGGGCATCGGCGTTCCTCCGTTCTGTCAGGTTTCCGGGATCGGACGCAGCAGGCCGCCGACGTCGAAATGGCGCGTCTCCCCGGCAAAGCCGCTGAAGGAAAAGGCGTCGTCCTTGCGGTGCAGCTCCGTGCGAATCTCCTGACCGGGCAGAATCTCCTGATTGTAGTTCAGGGCGAAGCTGGCCAGCTCGCTGTGCCGCATCGTGTCAATGCCCAGCGCGTTGCAGCACCAGTCCATGTAGCGGACGTTGTTGACGTGACCGTTCATGTCCAGGTCGGTATACACCGGACGGCGGGTTTCGGACTCGAAGGCGCCGGTGATCTCCGTAACGGTGGCGGGCAGGCCCAGCGGCGGCGTGAGGTCGCTGTTGTCCGGCATCAGGCTGAGGATGGGATCGGGACGGCTCATCTTCCTTTCGCGCACATCCAGCAGCACCCACAGGCTTCCGGCGCAGCCAATCTGCGTGCCGTTTTCGTCCCGGAAGATAAAGTACCGGGGGAAGAACCAGCGACGATTGGGCATGGGGAAGGTTTCAATGGTGATGGTTTCCCCGAACAGGGGGTAGCGGGCCATCTGCACCTCAATGCGGGTCAGCACCCAGACAAGGTTCCTGTCCAGCAGCATGCTGCGGCCTACGCCCAGCACCTCGGCATGCGCACCGGCAATCTCCTGCATATCCTCAAGGAGAGCGCTGGGCTTCATCCGGGAGTTCATATCCACCTGGTCAGAGCGGATTCTTGTGGTCGTCGAATAAGTCTTCTGCATTGTCCAAACCTCCTTTTGCCGGCAAACGGCCGGCGGGATATGAGTCTTATTATACGCAAAACGGAAAATGAGGCAAGCCCTCATGCATGAGAAGTTCCGCCAGAGCATAAAAAAATGCGGACAGCAGTCCGCATTCGGGCACGATCGCTGCGCCGATCATTCCTTGTTGGCAAGCTCCTTCAGGCAGTTCTTGCACACGAGCTTTCCCTTGTAGGGGACAACGTCGCGCGCATCGGAACAGAAAATGCAGCTGGGATGGTACTTCTTGAGGATGATCTGATCATCCTCGACGAAAATCTCGAGCATGTCCTTCACGCCGATATCCATGGTGCGGCGCAGCTCGATGGGCAGAACGATACGACCGAGCGTATCAAGCTGACGAACAACGCCGGTAGACTTCATTGCCATAATAACCTCCTGAAATTAGCAGATGTACTGCAATATGATTGCGGTATGATATCTGTTTCGACAACTATATTTTAACTGGAAGAACCTCATATGTCAAGCATATTTTGAATATTTTCATATTCGAAATAATACTGATTACAGAAGGAATCTGTGAGAAGCGAAGCGGCGTCCTGTTGTACAGATGGACGCAAGTGCCAAACAGGAGGTCAATATGGCGAAGATATGGCTCTGGTCCGTTGCCGTTTCCTGCCTGGTCTCGTTTGTCACCGGCAGCACGGCGGAGGTCGCGGAGAGCATCCTGTATGCAGGGGACAACGCGCTGCGGCTGATGCTGACGCTGCTTGCCTCCATGACGCTGTGGAGCGGCCTGATGGAAATCATGAGGGAGTCGGGCGATGTGGAAAGGATCGGGCGGGGCTTCCGCCGCCTGGCCGGCCCTCTGTTTCCGGGCTTGCAGGATCCCGCTGCCTGGTCAGCGATGAGCATGAACGTGGCCGCAAACCTGATGGGCCTGGGGAACGCGGCGACCCCCGCCGGCATGGAGGCGGCCGGACGGCTGGCGCAGCTGGGCGAACCCGGTATGCGGGCCCTTGCGATGCTGCTTGTCATCAACAATTCCAGCATCCAGCTGCTCCCGGCCAACGTGATGGCGCTGCGGCAGGCGGCAGGCTCCGCGGATGCGTCGGCCATCTGGGTGCCTGCGCTCCTTGCATCAGCCGTCTCGACATTGACGGGCGTGCTCCTGATGCGGATGCTTCAAAGGGGAGGTGAAGCCTATGCAGGGCGCCGGCGGTATGATCATCGCAGGATTGACGGCTCTGATTCTCATCCGGGGCATGACGGCAGGGTGTGATGTGTACGGCGCGTTTCTCCGGGGCGCGGAAAGGGGCATGAAATCCGCTGCGGCGCTCATGCCGACGCTGTGCGCGATGCTGCTGATGCTTGGCGTGCTGAACGCGTCGGGGGTGATCGCTCTCTTGACGCGCGTGTTGGTACCGGTTCTGCGGCTGCTCCGGTTGCCGGAGGAGGTCACGCCGCTGCTGCTGCTCAGGCCGCTGACCGGCTCGGGAAGCCTTGCCGCGCTGGAGCAGATCCTCCGGCAATGCGGCCCGGACAGCCGCGCCGGAATGCTGGCTTCCGTGATGATGGGCTCCAGCGAAACGATTTTCTACACGATGACGGTCTATCTGGGCGCGGCGGGCGTCCGAAGGCTGAAATGGGTGATTCCGGTATCGCTGATTTCCTATCTGGCGGGTGTGATCGCCTGCGCGTGGATCGTGCGATGAGCAAAATGCGCAGGCGCCCTGCAGGTTCCTCTTGCGATGCAGGCCCGAATCATGTATAATGAATTGGAAACGAGCGACGCATCATGCTTCCTGAGGAAGAAGGGGAATGTAGTGAGAGAGACCATCGGTGACAGCCGGGAGGTTGCGCGCGCCGCGCTGACGCTGGCGATGACGGCGGATCGCAACGAGGAGAACGGGATGAAGCTCGCCCTGGGCGAAAAGGGGATCCGCGGGGTTGCGTCGGATTATGGCGGAGACTTTGTTTCTTCCGTGAGCCGGATCATTGAGCGGGCGGTGGTTGCCGCCAAGCGCGAGGGCGTGATTGGCGAAACGCATCAGGAGGAGGGCGCTGTGGCCGGTGCGGCGCGGGACGCCGTGGCGCAGATGACCCAGAAGGCGCTGGGGCTTTCCGTGGGCGGAAAGATCGGCGTGGCCCGCGCGGGCGGCCATGTGGCAGTGGCGCTGTTTTTCACGGTGGGTCTGGTGCACCTCAATGAGGTCTGTGTCGGACTGGGCCACCGCGCTGTATGACGAAGGGTGAGGAGCGTGCACGAATGATTCTGAATATTGCCATGGACGGGCCGGTGGGCGCGGGCAAGAGCAGCATCGCGGATGCGGTTGCCAGGGAGCTGGGGATATTGCATCTGGACACGGGGGCCATGTACCGCGCCATCGGGCTGAGCGCGCTGCGCAAGGGCATTGACCTGGCTGACGAAGAGGCGATCACGGAGCTTGCCGGGTCGCTGAACGTTGGCGTTGCATATGGCGCGGACGGACAGCGCACACTGGTGAACGGCGAGGACGTGACCGGGCTGATCAGAACCCCCGACGTCAGCATGGCGGCGTCCGCCGTCGGGCGGTATGCCGGCGTGCGCAGGGAGATGGTGGCCCTTCAGCAGCGTCTGGCAGCGACCACCCCCATGCTGGTGGACGGCCGGGACATCTGTCTGCGCGTTCTGCCCGACGCCCCGGTGAAGATCTATCTGACCGCCTCCGCCCAGGAGCGGGCGCGCCGCAGATGGGTGCAGCTGAAGGAGAAGGGCGACGCCCCGTCCTACGAGACCGTGCTGGCAGACCTGAAGGCCCGCGATGCGCAGGACATGAACCGGGCGGTCGATCCGCTTCGCCCGACGGAGGATGCGGTGATCGTCGACACGACCGGCCTGACCTTCGATGAGGCGGTTGCGGAGATCATCCGGATTGTGAAGGAGAAGTACCATGAGTGAGAAGCAGAAGAAGCCGGAGAAGCCGGAGAAGAAGCGCGGGCGCTCCGTCCTGTATTGCATCGCAAGACCGATCTTCACGTTCCTGTTCAGTACGATTCTGCCGGTGAAGTACCATCACCGTGAAGGGCTGCCCGCTCAGCCGCCGTATGTGGTCATCAGCAATCACATTTCGCTCATGGATCCGCTGATCGTCGGGGTGGGGGTCCGGAAGTATCAGATACGGTTTATCGGCAAGAAGGAGCTGTGGAAGAACAGGCTGTTCGCTGCCGTGCTCAATGCGATGCGGATGATCCCCGTGGACAGGCACCATACGGACATGGAAGCCATGCGCGCCTGTATGCGCGTGACCCGCGAGGGAAACATCCTGGGCATCTTTCCGGAGGGAACGCGGCATCACAAGGGCGTGATGGAGGAGCTTGAATCCGGCGTGGGGCTGATTGCACTGCGCAGCCGGGTGCCGCTGATTCCCGTCTATATCACCGGCAAGGTCAGGCTGTTCCGGCGGCTTGATGTGTATGTGGGCGATCCGATCCCCTGCGACGACCTGCTGGAGATGGGCGTGAACCGCGAATCCTGTGAGCTGCTCCTCAAGCGCATCACGGAAACCTACGCCGGATTGCAGGCGGCACACACGAAGGCGTGAACAGGAATAAGCGGTCGGACAACTGCGAATCCACGCCCTTTGCCGCCTTCAAATGAGAAATCGAAACTTTTTTCAGATTTTTTCTCAAAACAAGCAGGAATCCGGGAAAATGCATCGAAACTGTATTAAATAGAGCATTTTGCGTGAGAACGCAATGCCGAAACCGATGCCTGGCCCTGTGAGGAGGCTTGTGGGGATATGCCGATTGAAGTTGCGGCCCACGCAGGCTTTTGCATGGGGGTTCGCCGAGCGGTCGAGGAGGCGCAGAAGGTCGCTGCTTCCGGTGTGCCGAGCTGTACGCTGGGAGAGCTGGCCCATAACCCGACTGTCGTCAAAAGGCTGGCGGAGCAGGGCGTTCCGCCGATCCGTACGGTGGAGGAGGCGGCTGGACGGCAGGTGCTCATCCGCAGCCATGGCGTGTCGCCGGAGGTGCTTTCGTCGCTGGAAGCCGCAAATTGCCCGGTCATCGACCTGACCTGTCCCTTTGTGGCAAAGCTGCACCGTACGGTTGCCGAGGGCACGGCGGATGGCACGCCGGTCATCATGGTCGGTGAAGCCGAGCATCCCGAGGTGATCGGTACCTGCGGCTGGGCGAAGGGTCCGGTTCATGTGGTGGCGTCGCAGGAGGAAGCGGAGCAGCTCCCGGAGCTGCCGCGGGCCATCGCCGTGGCGCAGACAACGTATCCGCCGGAGAGGTGGGAAGCGGTTGTCTCCGTCCTCAGGCGCAAGGTGGCCGACCTCAGGGAGCATTGCACGATCTGCAACGCAACGCCTGTCCGGCAGAAGGAAGCCAAGGAGCTGGCTGCGCGAGCCGATGCGATGATCGTCATCGGCGGCAGGAACAGCGCCAACACCCATAAGCTCTACGCGGCCTGCAAGCAGCTGTGCCCGCGGACAATCCTGGTAGAGTGCGCGGCGGAGATCCCGCCTGCCTTTGCAAATACAGATTCCGAATTCATAGGAATAACCGCTGGCGCGTCCACGCCGGCTGGTTCATTAGAGGAGGTTGTAACCCACATGACCGACATGCAGAACACCGATTTCAACATGGATGCTGTGGTAGCCAGCATGACCCGCATCCGCGCAGGCCAGACCGTCACCGGCAAGGTCGTCCTTGTTGGCGATGACGAGGTTTGCGTCAACATCGGCTACAAGGCCGACGGCATCATCAAGCGCTCCGACCTGACGCAGGAAGACGTCAAGGTGGATGACGAGATCGAAGCCGAGATCGTCAAGGTGAACGATGGCGAGGGCAACGTCGTGCTGTCCCAGCGCAACATCGTCAACCGCAAGGCTTGGGAAGCCCTCATGGCCAAGTATGAGGCCAATGAGTACGTCGACGGCGTTGGCAAGGAGGCTGTCAAGGGCGGCCTGATCGCCGACGTGGAGGGCGTGCGTGCCTTTGTTCCTGCTTCCCAGCTGGCTCAGCACTATGTTGAGAAGATCGGCGACTTCGTCGGCAAGGAAATGCGCCTGAAGATCATCGAGGTTGACAAGCAGAAGAAGCGCATCGTCGCTTCCCGCAAGGCTGTCATCGTCGAGGAGACCGCTGCCCGTGAGAAGGAAGCGTGGGAGCGCCTGGAAGAGGGCATCATCATCCACGGCATCGTCCGTCGCCTGACCGCCTTTGGCGCGTTTGTCGATGTGGGCGGCGTTGACGGCCTGATTCACATCACCGACCTGTCCTGGGGCCGCATCTCTCACCCCTCCGAGGTCGTGAAGCCCAATCAGGAAGTGGACGTGAAGATCCTGTCTCTGGATCGGGAGCGCAAGCGCATTCAGCTGGGCTACAAGCAGCTGCAGGCTCGTCCCTGGGACAACGCCGCTGAGCTGTATCCCGAGGGCTCCATCGTGGAGGGCAAGGTCGTCCGCATCACCGACTTCGGCGCTTTCGTGGAGCTGCAGCCCGGTCTGGACGGCCTGGTGCACATCTCTCAGTGCGCCACGCAGCGCGTCGCCAAGGTGGAGGACGCCGTGCAGGTCGGTCAGGTTGTGCGCGTGAAGGTGCTGTCCGTTGACACCGAGAAGAAGCGCATCTCCCTGTCCATCCGTCAGGCCGTTGAGGACGAGGTCTTCGACGACACGATGGAAATCGACGGTGAAGAGGCTGCCGAGGCCGTCGAAACCGTTGAGGAGTAATCCCGAATCACCCACGGGAGGCAAGCCATGCGCTTGCCTCCCGTTTTGCATCGAGGAGGCAGCCTATGCCAAGGTGTATCATCATTGCGCCGCTGTACCGGGGCGAGGAGAAGGAATGGCTCAGGCCGGGCCCGGGAGACATGACCATCTGTGCGGACGCGGGGTACAGAGCGTCGCTGAATCATGGCTTCCGGCCGGATCTGACTGTCGGTGATTTCGACTCATTGCAGGGCGAGGCGGCGGACGGCGACGTGATACGCCTTCCGGTGCATAAGGACGATACGGACATGGTCGTGTGCCTGCGGGAAGGGCGGAACAGGGGATACAGGGAGTTCATCCTGGCAGGATGCCTTGGCGGACGCTTCGACCATACGATTGCCTGCCTGCAATGCGCGGCGGATTGCGCGACGCTGGGGGAGAGCGTGTGGCTGTGTGATGGGCAGAACCGCGTCACCCTGCTGGCCCCGGGGTCGTACCGCTTCGGGCGCGTTGAGGGCAGGCGAATCTCGCTGCTCGCCTATTCGGAGACGGTCAGCGGCATCACGCTCCGGGGAACCCTGTGGGAGCTGCGCGACGCGACGCTCCGGAATACATACCCCCTTGGATGCAGCAACGAATGGGCCGCAGAGGAAGCGACGCTGTCCTTTGCGGAGGGGTTGCTGATTGTCTGCTTCAGCCGGGATGCGTAAAAGCCGAACTTTCTTTGACGCCGACAGGAGTGCGATGTCGCGGGCATCGTACAGAATGAACAAAAGCAAAGAATTTGGAGCAAGGACAATTCATGCATAGCGCACAATGAACGCGACGCCTTTCGTATAGAACTCACAAATTTCTTCTTTTGCCGATTCTCCACTTGTTCGGGCGGGAAAAAGATGATAAAATATCTCATTATCCGGGGTCGGCAGGGAAATGTTCGGGTTTCTGCCGGCGGTGCGCAATGATGTGCTTTGGCGGATAGTCAAGCGCTCCTGTGCGGATGATAATCATGGTCAAGCATGAACGAGGAGAGGGAGCGTGCCTGCATGGTTGAGATTGGCAAACTGTTGACGGAAGGAAAAGGCAAGCGAGTCTATGAGACCAGTGACCCTGACATCGCGGTCGTGTATTTCAAGGACGAAGCAATGGCTTTCCACGGTCTGAAAAGAGGCCGTATCCTTGGCAAGGGCGAAATCAACAACGCCATATGCGGTCACCTCTATACGCTTTTGCAGCAGCATGGCATCGAGACGCACTTCATCGAAAAGCTTGACGCGCGCCAGAGCCTCGTGCGCCGGTGTGAGATCATTCCGATTGCTGTCAAGGTGCGCAACCGTGTGGCCGGTTCGCTCGCCAAGCGGATCGGCTTTGCCACGGGAACAAAGCTGGATACGCCCGTGGTCGAGTTTGAGCTGAAGGATGAATACCTGGAGAATCCCCTGATCAACGGCACCCATGCCGTGGCCATGCATCTGGCGACGAATCAGGAGCTGCGCCATATTGTGGATGTGGCGCTGGACATCAACCGGATTCTGACGGAGCATATGTCCGATGTGGGCGTGGAGCTGGTGGATTTCAAGGTGGAGTTTGGCCGCTGCGGCGGGAAAATCATTCTTGCCGACGAGATTTCGCCCGATACCGCCAGATTCTGGGACGCCCATACCCATGAGCCGATGGACATCGACCGCTTCCGGCGGGATCTGGGCAATGTGGAGCAGGCCTATCAGGATCTGCTTCACCGCATGATGGGCGACACATAACGCACGGCGCGCTGCGGCTTGGGCTGCAGCGCTGTTTTGTATCGGACACCTTGCATTTTCGTGACGAATGCGCTATACTAATAAAGCATACGCAGCATCCTATATAGAGGAGGATTCGGTTCATGAAGCTGGTCATCGCGATCGTTCAGGATGAAGACGCATCCCGCCTTGTCAACACCCTCATGAAGGAAGGCTTCGGTGTCACCAAGCTGGCGACGACCGGCGGTTTCCTTCGGGCCGGCAACACGACGCTGCTCGTCGGCGTGGATGACGCGAAGCTGAAGGCTGTGATGGAGATCATTGAGCATGTCTGCAAGTCCCGCAGTCAGGTGGCGTCCGCGCCTGCCAATCTCCCGGGCATGGGCGGCATGTACGCTGCGGTTTCCTATCCCGTGGAAGTCACGGTTGGCGGTGCGACGGTCTTTGTGCTGTCGGTTGACCAGTTTGTGAAGCTGTAAGGAGCAGGCTGATGTGTCTGAAATGAGGAATCATCGAGCGCCCGTTCTGTCCGATTTTTCAGGGCAGGGCGCTCTTTACGATGGCCTGATCCGGACGCTGCGGGACGGCACCTTCGTGCATGCGTATCTCATCAGCGGTCTGCCGGGGATGGGCAAGCGCACGCTGGCCCGGCTGATGGCGCAATACCTGCTGTGCACCGGGGATGCGAAGCCCTGCGGGCATTGCCCGGCGTGCGTGCAGGTCATGCAGGGTCATCACCCGGATGTGTCGGTCGTCACGCCGGGGAAGCCCCTCAGCCCTGATGTGAGGACGGGCCTGCAGGGCATCCCGGTCGATGAGATCCGATTCGTCCTCTCTCTGGCGGGACAGCACACGTTTGAAGGCGGACGGCGCGTCATCATCATCGAGCGGGCGGAGAAAATGAATCAGGCCGCGCAGAACGCGCTGCTCAAAACGCTGGAGGAACCGATTCCCGGCATCGTTTTCCTGCTGCTGTCGGATTCGCCGGAATTGCTGCTGCCCACCATCATCAGCCGATGCCGCGCACTGAAGCTCCATCCATGGCCGGATGAAGTGATCCTTTCGGCGCTCCGGGAGCATGGCGTCGCGGAGGACATGGCGCGCAAGGCGCTGGCGGTCAGCGGCGGCTCCATCGGACAGGCCATCGCCATTGCCTCCGACGAGGCGTACTGGCAGCGCCGGGCCGACGTGATGCGGATGTTCCTGGGCATTGAGCAAAGGAGCGACATTCTGCAGGTTTCCGGGGCATGGCGCGAACGCAAGGATGAGGCGGAAGGGCTGCTGGACGATCTGGAGGACATGATCCGGACGCTGATGCTCGTGCGGCTCGGCAATCGGGACGCGTCCCTGCTGAGCGACTATCCGACGGCATGGCAGAAGATGGCTGCGTCAGCGCCGCTAAAATCGTTTATAGAGTTGATGGAGGCCGTCAGCGACGCAAGAAGGCTGCGCGGCAACCAGGTGACATGGCAGGCGGTGGTGGAGAAGCTGCTGCTGCGCCTGATGGAGGAAAAAAGCAAATGGTCAACGTGATTGGCGTTCGTTTCCAGAATGCCGGAAAGCTGTACTTTTTCGATCCCGGCGCCCTTTGGCCCACGCCGGGGGATTATGTGATTGTGGAAACCTCCCGGGGCATTGAATTCGGGGAGGTCGTGACCCAGATGCAGGAGATTGACGATGCGACCCTGTCCTCGCCGCTCAAGCCCATCGTGCGCATCGCCACCGAGGAGGATGTGCAGCACGATAGGGACAACCGCGCGGCGGAGAAGGAAGCGCACGCCATCTGTCAGCGAAAGATTGCCGAGCATAAGCTGGACATGAAGCTGGTGACGGTTGAATATACCTTCGACAACAGCAAGATTCTGTTCTACTTCACCGCAAACGGCCGGGTGGATTTCCGCAGCCTGGTGAAGGATCTTGCCGGTGTGTTCAAGACCCGCATCGAGCTGCGCCAGATCGGCGTGCGCGACGAGGCGAAGATGATCGGCGGCCTGGGCCCTTGCGGACGGCAGATCTGCTGCGGCGCGTTTCTGGGCGATTTTCAGCCGGTTTCCATCAAGATGGCCAAGGAGCAGAATCTGTCCCTGAATCCCAACAAGATCAGCGGCGTGTGCGGTCGTCTCATGTGCTGCCTGAAGTACGAGCAGGATCAGTACGAGGCGATCCGCAAGAAGATGCCCAAGGTCGGCAAGGAGGTTGTCACGCCCGACGGCATCGGCGTGGTGTGGGATCTCAACGTCATCAGGGAAACCGTCCGCGTGCGCATCCAGAAGGGCGATTCCAGCGAGCTGAAGGATTACCCCATGGAGGAGGTGCAGCGCGTGGGGCAGCAGCCCCATGCACCGAATCAGCCCGCGAAGGCGGAGAATGACGTGCCCGTGGAGAACGAAGCGGAGCTGCCGCAGGAGACTGCCGACAGCGGGGAGCAGCCGAATCGCCGCGAAAGGCAGCAGAAATCCCGCCGGGAGGAAGACGGCCAGGCTGCACGTCCCGAAAAGCGGGAGCGCCGCGAATCCCAGAGGGCTGAGGGCAAACGGGCGGAAAGGACGCAGGCGGCTGATACGACGGACGAGCCCATCCCGCAGGCAGAGGAAGGGAAGCCGGAGACGGACGACGCCCCTGTGGCGGCGGAGCAGACGGAAACGGCTGCAGCACAGGAAAAGGCAGCCGCGACAGACTGGAAGGCTGCGCTGGCCCGCGCGATGGCGGAGGCAGGCGAGGGGATCAACGGCTGACACCGCAGCGGCTGGGGTCTCCGTTTACAAAAGCTGCCATACAAGTAAAATGCACCGAAATACACAAAAATGCTTGCAATTTCGACACCGTAGTGGTATCATATCATCAGACAGCGCAGCAATGCGCACGAACAAGGAGGGATGAGTCATGGCTTACAAGATCACTGATGCTTGCATCATGTGCGGCGCTTGCGCCGAGGGCTGCCCCGTTTCTGCGATCAAGGAAGGCGAGTCCAAGTACGAGATTGATGCCGATCTGTGCATCGACTGCGGCGCTTGCGCCGAGACCTGCCCTGTGGGCGCTCCCGAGCAGGCTTAATCCGCCAGCATCACGGCTCTCTGACACGGACTGTCGGGGAGCCGTCTTTTCTTTCGATTTCTCAAGAATTCTTGAGTTTTTTTCAAAAAGGTCTTGACATATTCCCAATTAGGTGTATAATATCATGCGTTGACCCGCTGAAATAGCCATCAACAATGTGCACCATTAGCTCAGTTGGTAGAGCACCTGACTCTTAATCAGGGTGTCCAGGGTTCGAGTCCCTGATGGTGTACCAATGATCCGGATCGCATATGCACCATTAGCTCAGTTGGTAGAGCACCTGACTCTTAATCAGGGTGTCCAGGGTTCGAGTCCCTGATGGTGTAC
>JBJEUF010000089.1:11984-12119 GCA_051883695.1 Aristaeellaceae bacterium | reverse complement strand
CGTTCTCCCTCAGTCGCCTGACGGCGACAGCTCCCTCCCGGAGGGAGCCTGAGATGGTGCGCCTGCCGCAACAAGGCTCCCGACCAAAAGGCTCCCTCCTTGAGGGAGCTGGCTCCGCGATAGCGGAGACTGAGG
>JBJEUF010000089.1:0-11884 GCA_051883695.1 Aristaeellaceae bacterium | reverse complement strand
GAGTGACCTCCTTGAGGGAGCTGGCTCCGCGATAGCGGAGACTGAGGGAGTGACCTCCTTGAGGGAGCTGGCTCCGCGATAGCGGAGACTGAGGGAGTGACCCCCTTGAGGGAGCTGACTGAGGGAGCATCCGTAGCCTGGGAGGCATGCGCATGTCCTTGGAATACAACAAGAAGCTCATTCCCCTTGCAAGGTCCCTGCGTAAAAATGCCACACCCGAGGAAAATCACCTGTGGTATGACTTTTTGCGCAGCTACCCCATCCGATTCCAACGGCAGAAAACCATCGGACAATTCATCGCTGACTTCTACTGCGATCGAGCCAAGCTGGTGATTGAGCTGGATGGCTCCCAGCATTTCACCCCGGAAGGCGTCTCCCACGACGAAGTCCGCACAGACGCCATTGAAGCCTATGGTGTGGCGGTGCTTCGCTTCACCAATCGGGAAGTCAGCCACAGCTTCACCGATGTCTGTACTCAAATCAATGCAGTCGTCATGGAACGACTCCAACGACAGAAAGAGGAATCACCATGAATCATCAAGTCCGCACCCGCTTTGCGCCCTCCCCCACGGGCTTCATGCACCTGGGCGGTCTGCGTACGGCGCTGTACAACTACCTGTTTGCCAGGAAGATGGGCGGCAAGTTCATCCTGCGCATTGAGGACACCGACCAGGAGCGCTATGTCGAAGGCGCGACCGAGGTCATCTACGACACCCTGCGCGGCTGCGGCATGGAGTGGGACGAGGGCCCCGACAAGGGCGGCGATTACGGTCCCTACATCCAGTCCGAGCGCAAGGATATGTACCTGCCCTACGCGCAGCAGCTGGTGAAATCCGGCCATGCGTACTACTGCTTCTGCACCAAATGCGAGCTGGACAAGCGCCGCGCCGCCGCCGAAGCGCGGGGCGAGGTGTTCAAGTACGACAAGCACTGCCTGAAGCTCTCCCCCGAGGAGGTGCAGGCCAAGCTGGACGCGGGCGTGCCCTATGTCATCCGCCAGAACGCCCCCACCACCGGCGAATCCAGCTATGACGACGTGGTGTTCGGCCACATGACCTTCCCCAATGACACTCTTGATGATATGGTGCTCATCAAGCAGGACGGTATGCCCACCTACAATTTCGCCAACGTCATCGACGATCACCTGATGGGCATCACCCACGTCATGCGCGGCCTGGAGTACATCTCCTCCACGCCCAAGTACAATCTGCTGTATGAAGCCTTTGGCTGGGAGACCCCCGTATACGTCCACCTGACCACCGTCATGCGCGACGCGACCCACAAGCTGTCCAAGCGCGACGGTGACGCGTACTACTCCGACTATGTGGAGAAGGGCTACCTGACCGAGGCGCTGATCAACTACCTTGCGCTGGTGGGCTGGAATCCCGGCGACGACCGGGAGTTCTTCACCATGGACGAGCTGGTGGAGGCCTTCTCCATCGAGCGCCTGTCGAAATCTCCGGGCATCTTCGATGTGGACAAGCTGACCTGGTTCAACGCGGAGTACATCCGCAAGCTGCCTGCCGGGAAATACCTTGAGCTGGCAACACCCTGGTTCGACAAGGCGCTGGCGGGCAAGGGCATTGACTACAGGCGGCTGGCCGAGCTGATGCAGACCCGCACCGAGGTGTTCAACCGCGTGCCGGACATGGTGCGCTTCCTGGGTGAGCTGCCCGAGTATGACGCGGCGCTGTTCACCAACAAGAAGGCCAAGACCAACCCCGAGGTGGCGAAGGGTGCGCTGGAAATGCTGCGCCCGGTGATCGAGGGCATTGAGGACTGGACGGAGACCGCCCTCCACGATGCCCTGATGGCGAAGATTGCCGAGGCCGGCATGAAGAACGCCACCGCCCTGTGGCCGCTGCGCATCGCCATTTCCGGTCAGATGAGCACGCCCGGCGGCGCGATCGAGATCGCCTGGCTGCTGGGCAAGGACGAGTGCCTGCGCCGCATTGACCTGGGGCTGGCGAAGCTGAACGGCTAATCCTAATTCTCGTTAAAATGTTGCTCCGAGCCCTGCGCGAATGTAACATTTTTATGGAGAATTCGTATAAGGTCTACCGAACAGAATCATCATGGGCGCTGGATCCATTGCGGATCCAGCGCCCATTCAGGCTGTCCCAAAAGCCCCGGGAGGTGTCGGAGGGCCCGCAGGCCCTCTGAGCTGGCAGCCCTGACAGTGACGGAGTGCAATTCCTCAAAAAAGTGCCTGAAACACTTTTTCGACACGAGAACCGGCATACATCAGTAGGCGGCGCGCAGCACGGGCTGACGCATGATGTAGGAAGACAGGATGTCCAGGAATTCCGTGACGGTGGGTTCGCGCTTGAGCGGATAGACCGCATAGGCCATCAGGCGATCTGCGTTGTGCGTCCACGCCCGGTGGATCACCGTGCGGATGTTGCGCTCAATCGTGCGCCAGTCGCAGTTGCGGCGCTCGGCAATGGGCATGAAAATCCCCTGCTTGACGCACAGAAGACAGTTTTCATCTTCAATCACCATGCTGATGGCTTCCACGGTGATGCCGTGTCCGAGGTATTGCCGTCCGATGCCGAGGGTAAGCAGAAGCTCGTGAATCTTGCGTGTTGGCATATGCGTCTCTCCTTCTTCGTTTGTTTGTATCCTACGTGTTGGCACGTCTTTCTGGCCTTGCAGATACATTGTAACACAGACAGGAGGACATCTTCCGGCAAATGACTTTTGGTGACATCGAATGACTTGGCATGTAACAAATTGCTCTGTGAACTCAACCCATGCCGCCCGGACAGCCGCAGCGGGATTCCGGCCCCATCCGGCCGGAGACATAGCGGGCGCGGAAGGCCGCGTTGCATTCCCGCAGCTCCATCTCGCCGTCGATATAGGCCCGGTACATTTCCGCCAGGCCGGGCATACAGCCGTCGCAGCCGGCATCCATGCTGCCCAAGGCTTCGGCAACAATCCGCTCGCGTTCCTCGCGGGTGGTATCCTTGATGAGATAGCTGGTCATGGGGACAACTCCTTTCACAGCGCGTTGCTCGCATTGCTGAGCGCGCAGGGGCTTCTGATGAAGCCATCCGTTCAGAGCCATTGTACCCATTTCGGCTGCGGAATGCAAGCCCGATACAGGAAAAGAACCGCCGCCCGGGTGCTGGCTGGACAGGCGGCGGCAGCTGTGCTACAATACCGTCAGGAGGGGGAGAGGACGTGGAAATGTGCATGGCATGCGGCAAGCCCGTCACCCGGGATGAGATGGCCATGACCCGCAAGCTGATCAATCGCGGTGCGGACCGGTTTTTGTGCATTCCGTGCCTCGCGCGGCGCTTTGAAGCCAGCGAGCAGGAGCTGCTGGAGCGGATGCAGGACTACAAGGCCATGGGCTGCACGCTCTTTGACTGCAACCGGACGTAATCCGATTCCCGGAAGGTTGATCCAAAAGATGTTGACATCTCAACGGACGTGGCATATAATAGGCTACGTACAATGTTGCGGTGTCAACATCTTTTTGGAAAAGGAGAGGTCACGTCCATGATGAGCCGGTATGAGCTGTTTTCCTCCTCCATCGCGGCCATTTATCACAGCATCCAGCGGATTGAGCGGGAGGAGATGGAGCGCTGCGGCTGCAGGGGAACCTTTGCCCAGTATCTGGCCGCGCTGCAGCGCACGCCCGAGGGCCTGACCAGCGCGCAGCTGAGCGAGTGCTGTGACCGGGACAAGGCGGCGGTTTCCCGGTCTGTGGCGGAGATGGAGGCGCAGGGGCTGATTGCCCGTGAGGCGGAGCATGGCAGCCTCTATCGCGTCCGGCTGCGTCTGACAGAGCGCGGACGGCAGATAGCCGCGTTTGTCGCCGCCCGGGCGGAGGCGGCGGTTGCCCATGGCGGCAGCGGCCTGACGGACGAAGCGCGCACGTCGCTCTACGCGTCGCTGGCGCTGATCGCACACAATCTGGATCGAATCTGCAAGGAGGGACTTCCCGAAAAATGAACGGATGGGAAAAGGCGTTTTGCCGTGTTTATCAGGCGGCGTTCCGCATCGCCCTGCCGGTGCTGCCCTATCGCAGCCCGAAGGTCTATGAGTCGGTGGAAGCGCTGGAGGAAATCATGTCGGACCTGGAGCCTTCCGCCGCGCTGCTGGTGACGGATCGCGGCGTAGTCAGCGCCGGGCTGTCGGCGCGGGTGGAGGAAAAGCTCGCCGGCTGCGGCGTGAAGTGCGTCCGCTATGACGGCGTGCAGCCCAACCCCACGATCCGCAACGTGGAGGAAGCGCTGCAAATGTACCATGAGGGGAATTGCCGGTGCATCCTGGCGCTGGGCGGCGGCTCGGCGATGGACTGCGCCAAGGGCGTCGGCGCCCGGGTGGCCTGTCCGAACAGGACGCTGCGTCAGCTGAAGGGCCTGCTGAAGGTGCTGCGGCGGATACCGCCGCTGATTGCCATCCCCACCACCGCCGGGACGGGCAGCGAGGTCACGCTGGCGGCGGTGCTGACCGACGGCGACACGAAGCACAAGTACACCATGAACGATTTCACTCTCATTCCGCGCTATGCCATCCTGGATCCGGAGATGACCCGGAGCCTGCCGCCGCACCTGACGGCGACCACCGGCATGGACGCGCTGACCCACGCGGTGGAGGCGTACATCGGCCGCTCCACCACCCGGGAAACCCGCCGCCTGGCGCTGGAAGCGGTGCGGCTGATCTTCGCGAATGTCGAAAGGGTCTACCGGGACGGCAACGACATGACGGCCCGGCGGAACATGCTCCGGGCTTCCTATGCCGCGGGAGAAGCCTTCTCCAAGTCCTATGTGGGCTATGTGCACGCGGTGGCGCATTCGCTGGGCGGACAGTACAACATCCCCCACGGACTGGCCAACGCCGTGCTGATGCCCTGCGTGCTGGACGCGTACGGTGCGGCGGCGCATCGGAAGCTGCGTGAGCTGGCCATGGCGGCAGGCGTGGCGGAGGATCACATGCCCGAGGCCGAGGCCGCGGCGCGCTTCATTGCCGCCATCCGCGAATTGAACGCCGCCATGGGCATTCCGACCGGATTGAAGGGCATCCGCCGGGAGGATATCCCCATGATGGCACGCCATGCCGCGAAGGAAGCCAATCCGCTCTATCCCGTGCCCGTGCTGTGGAACGCGCAGGAGCTGGAGCGGCTCTATGAGGCTGTGATGGAGGAGGGAGAGGCCGCATGACACAGCAGGAGATCAGCACGCTGCTGGAAAAGCAGCGGAGCTATTTCGCCACCGGCGCAACGCTGCCGGTCCGCTTCCGCCGGGAGATGCTGGGCAAGCTCTACGCGGCGGTGAAGAAGCGGCAGGACGAGATTGCCGGTGCGCTGCAAAAGGATCTGGGCAAGAGCGAATATGAGAGCTTCATGTGCGAGATCGGCCTGACGCTGTCGGAAATCACCTACATGCGCCGCCATGTGGGCGCCCTTGCCCGAAAGCGCCGCGTGCATACGCCGCTGGCGCAGCTTGCCGCTGTCAGCTACACGCAGCCCTCGCCCTATGGCAACACGCTCATCATGAGCCCCTGGAACTATCCCTTCCTGCTGACGATCGAGCCGCTGGCGGACGCCATTGCTGCCGGCAACACCGCCATCGTCAAGCCCAGCGCCTATTCCCCGGCGACCAGCGCGGTCATTGCCGGATTGCTGAGCGAAATCTTTCCGGAGGAATACGTGGCGGTCGTCACCGGCGGGCGGCAGGAGAACGCCTGCCTGCTGGAGCAGAAGTTCGACATGGTGTTCTTCACCGGATCGCAGGCCGTGGGCCGCGAGGTGCTCCGGCACACCGCGGAAACCCTGACACCCGCAGTGCTGGAGCTGGGCGGCAAGAGCCCCTGCATCGTGGACGGCACGGCGAAGATTGACCTTGCCGCGCGGCGCATCGTCTTTGGCAAGTTCCTCAACTGCGGCCAGACCTGCGTGGCCCCGGATTACATCCTCTGCGACCGCACGGTGAAGGACGCGCTGGTGGAGGCGCTCCAAAAAGAGGTTCGCCGCCAGTTCGGCGAAAACCCGCTGGAAAACCCGAATTATGGCAAGATCATCACGCAGAAGCACTATGACCGGCTGATGGGCCTGATCGCCCCGGACAAGGTTGTGCTTGGCGGCACGGGCGATCCGGCGGCGCTGCGCATCGCGCCGACCCTCCTGGATCGCGTCGACTGGGAGGACGCGGTGATGCAGGAGGAAATCTTCGGCCCGGTGCTGCCGATCCTGACCTACGACCGCTTCGAGGAGGTCATCCCGCTGGTGAACAGCCGCGCAAAGCCGCTGGCGCTTTACATTTTCTCCGAGGACAGGGCGCGGATCAGCGCCGTGACGGCGCAGTGCAGCTTTGGCGGCGGCTGCGTCAACGATGTGGTCATCCATCTGGCCACGAGCGAGATGGCCTTTGGCGGCGTGGGCGAGAGCGGCATGGGCGGCTATCACGGCAAGGCGGGCTTTGAGGCCTTCTCCCATCGCAAGAGCATCGTGGACAAGAAAACGTGGATGGATCTGCCGATGCGCTATCAGCCCTACAGGCGATTGTACCGCAGGCTGCTGACGGTCTTCCTGCGCTGAAGGCTTTGCGATTGACGGAGGCAGAAAATGATTTATGATATCTCGCAGCCGGTCTTTGGATGCGAAGTCTATCCCGGCGACCCGAAGCCTGAGCGAACCGTGCTTTCCAGCATGGAGCGCGGCGATGCCTATAACCTGACGCAGTTTTCCATGTGTGCGCACAACGGAACCCATGTGGACGCTCCCCTGCACTTTGTGCGCGGCGCAAAGGGGATTGACCGGATCGGGCTTGAGAAATTCGTCGGGCCCGCCTATGTGGCAAGCCATCAGGGGGATCTCACCGCGCGGGAAGCGGAGGGCATTCTGGCAAGGGCGGCAGGGGCCTGTCAGGGCGCGCAGAAAAAGCTGCTCATCAAGGGCAAGGCGACCGTCACGCTGGAAGCCGCCCGGGTTTTCGCGCAGGCGGGCATTGATCTGCTGGGCAACGAATCGCAGACGGTAGGCCCGGAAAGCGGGCCGATGGCGGTACACCTGGCCCTGCTCAGCGCGGAAGTCGTCCTGCTGGAGGGGATCCGGCTGGGCGCGGTACCGGACGGCGTGTACCTGCTGAACTGTGCGCCGCTGAATCTGACCGGCGCGGACGGTGCGCCGTGCAGGGCGATCCTGATGGATTTCCCGCCGCAGGGATGACGCTTCATAATGCGTTGCTGTATCATGTGCGGCAGCGCATTTTCATTTGAACCGCAGGTTCAGTGCGTTTTGAACCATTTCTACCAGCAATGTCTTCCGCAGCCGCAAATGTGTGCTATACTGTCCTTGCAGACGGAAACGGAGGTGCCGGAAATGAAGCTATCCCTTGCCGCGAACATCGGCAGACTGCGCCGGGAAAACGCCATGACGCAGGAGCAGCTGGCGGAGGCGCTGGGCGTTACCTTTGCCGCCGTCTCAAAATGGGAGCGCGGCGTGGCGACGCCCGAGCTGAGCCTGATTGCGCAGATGGCGGATCTGTTCGGCGTCTCCCTGGACAGGCTGGTCGGCTTTGAGATGCATGACAACAGCGTCACGGCGCTCGAGGAACGGATATGCAGCCTGCAGCTGCAGAAGCGCTATGCGGAGGCCATCGCTGAAGCCGAAAAGGCGCTTCTGCGCTTTCCGAACGATTTCCGCATCGTCTACTGTGCCGGGCAGAGCTATTCGATGGCCGGCATCGAGGGCCAGCAGCGGGAATACCTGCATCGCGGCATTCCGCTGCTGGAGCATGCGGTGTCCCTGATCTCCCAGAACAGCAATCCCAGAATCAGCGAGGCTTCGATTCAAAGCGAGATTGCCCAATGCCATCTCGCGCTGGGCCACACGGAAAAGGGTCTGGAGATTCTGAAAAAGCACAATGTCGGCGGCGTTCACAATGCGCAGATCGCGCTGACCTATGCCGTGGATGTGAAGCCCTTCGACCCCATGGCGGCGGAGGTCTATCTGGCGGATGCGTATGCGGGCATTGTGAACGCCGCTGTCCGGACGATGATGGCGTACGCCAATTACTATGAGAAGCTCGGAAACACCGGTGCCAGCCGGGACGCGTTCCTCTGGCTGGCGGATATGCTCCGGGGACTGAAGATCGACCCCGATGCGACGGCATATGTCGACAAGCTGACCGCTCCCTGCTATGCCGGATGCGCCGTTCTGTCCCTCCGGCTTGGCGAGGATTCGCAGGCCGAGGCCTATCTGCACCGCGCTTTCCGGATTGCGAGCGCCTTTGACGCGCGCCCGACCTACCGCCTTGACAATATCAAGTTCTGCGTTGGGGATACGGAGAAGGCGATGGCCTATGACGACCTGGGAGAAACTGCCATGTCCGCCGTGGAGCGCCAGCTCGCTCAGGAGGACGGGGACGGGCAGCTCATGGCTCTGTGGCGGAAGCTGTGCGAGGATACAGAATGCGGAGGTACAGTATGAAACGATCCACCCCGGATATCCGTGCCTGCACAAGGCAGTTCTACAGGGGCAACCGGCTCAGCCTTGCCCTTGCGCTGTGCGGGAGCGTGCTGATGACCCTTGCGACCCTGCTCCTTTCATGGCTCCTGCAGCAGATCCTTGACCTGATGGGCGCTCCCGGTACAGGGCTCACCCTGCGCGACCTGACCCTCATCACGCTGATGCTGGTCGGGCTGGTATCGGCTGTCTTTTTCATTTCCTACCATTCCAGGCCCAGATTCGTCACCCGGGGCATCTCGCAGTACAAGGAATATGTCTTTCAGGAGCTGACGAAGAAAAGCATCGCCGCCTTTTCGGGCGAGAACTCCTCCACCTACATTTCGGCATTGACAAACGATATTCAGGTGATCGAGCAGGGGTACCTGCTCAATACCTTCACCCTGTTTGACAGCCTCCTGACCTTTTGCGGCGCAGTGGCGCTGATGCTATGGTACAGTCCGCTGCTGACCCTGCTTGCGCTGGGGCTCTCCCTTTTGCCGCTGGCGGCCTCCCTCCTGACCGGCAACCGCATCGCACAGTCGGAAAAGGCGGTTTCCAGGCTGAACGAAGCCTACACATCCACCCTGAAGGACTGCCTCGGCGGCTTCTCCGTGATCAAGTCCTTTCAGGCGGAGGCGCAGATGCTTCGCCTTTTCCGGGAGAATCTGCAGAAGGTGGGGACAGCGCAGTGCGGCAGGCAAAAAATCAAAATCCTCGTTCAGGCCTTCGCCTCCATTGCCGGGATCATCGCGCAGCTTGGCATTTTCCTGTTCGGCGCGTATCTGGCCCTGTCGGGCGATGATGTCACTGCCGGAACCACGCTGATTTTCGTGCAGCTGATGAACTACGTCCTCAGCCCAATCCAGACGCTCCCGACCTGCATCGCGGAACGGAAGGCCGCGCGGGCGCTGGTGGAAAAGGTAGCGGGCCTGCTGAACGCCAACGTCCGGGAATCGTCCGGCACGGAATGCAGGGAGCTGGAGCATGGCATTGAGATCAGGGATCTGCGCTTTGGTTACGAACCGGGCAAGCAGGTTCTCAGGGGGATCAGCTGCAGCTTCGAGCTTGGCAGGAAGTACGCCATCGTCGGCGCATCCGGCAGCGGCAAATCCACACTGCTGAATCTGCTGATGGCGTCGCATCAGGCGTATGAAGGGACGATCCGCTTCGACGGCACGGAGCTGCGGCAGCTCAGCACCCGGAGCCTGTATGAGCGGGTTTCGGTGGTGCAGCAGCATGTCTTTATCTTCAACGCCTCCATCCGGGACAACATCACCATGTTCGCGGATTTCCCCCGGGAGGAGGTGGATCGTGCCATCGAGCTGTCCGGTTTGTCCGGGCTGATTGCCGCGCGGGGCGAGGAATACCTGTGCGGTGAAAACGGCAGCGGGTTGTCCGGCGGCGAGAAGCAGCGGATTTCGATTGCCCGCTGCCTGCTCCGGAAATCCCAGGTGCTGCTGATGGATGAGGCGACCGCCGCGCTGGACGCCCAGACCTCCTTCCGGATCTCCAGCGCGATTCTGGACATGAACGCGCTGACCCGCATTGTGGTCACGCACACACTCGACGAGGGTCTGCTGAAACGGTACGATCAGATACTGACGCTCCGGAATGGCCGCATCGCGGAGTCCGGGACCTTTGATGAGCTCATGGCACAAAAGGGCTATTTCTATTCGCTCTATACCGTTTCGCAGTGACAGACATCAATACGCCCGGAAGCCATGTGCCTCCGGGCGCCTGCGTGTCGAAAAAGTGCCTGAAGCACTTTTTCGAGGCATTGCACGCCGTCACTGTCAGGGCTGCAAGCAGCCCTGACGGCCGTTCCTCCGTGTAAGGAAAGTTTCCGGCAGCGCCGGAAACGCCCCGCCCGACCGGCAAAGCCGGTCGATACGAATCCAGTCAGAGGGCCTGCGGGCCCTCCGACACCTCCCAAGATGCTTTTGTCAAACTGACGCCCGGAAGCCATGTGCCTCCGGGCGTTATGCAGCTTACTGTGCCTGATACTCCTGATAGACCTCCTGCAGGCGGTGCGGGTAGTCGGACATGATGCCGTCCGCGCCCAGGGCGATCAGCATCCGCATCTCGTCCCTGTCGTTGATCGTCCAGTAATGCACCGCCATGTTGTGGTCATGGGCGGCGCTCACAAGGCGGCTCGTGGCCAGATTGATGGGGATCCGGATACCAAGAACCTCGATGTCCTCATAGCATGTGGGCAGCTGCAGCACGGTGGTGCGCTCGCTGTAGAGGGCATCCAGCTCCAGCAGCTGCAGCACATAGAAGATCGCCGCATTGCCAAGGCCGGGGGAGCACATGAAGCTCTCCGGCACCTCGCCGGATTGCTGCAGGCGCTGGTACTCGGCATAAATCTCGTTGTGGAAGGAAGCCAGCACCACGCGATCCCAGGCATCGTACTTTTTCAGCAGCTCCAGCACCGCAGAAAGGCACTTCATGCCCTCCTCGCCGGATTGCTTGATTTCCACGTTGATCCGGTTTTCGGGGAAGCAGACCAGCAGATCCTCCAGCGTCGTGGCGAGGAATACCTCCGGGTCGCGGCCAAGGCTTTCCACCGACACGCCCTCGGGATAGGTCACGTCCATGGGCGTCACCTGCCTCCCGTCATCGGTGGTGAACTTCACCCGCTCGGAGCCCTCGACCAGCTCCTGATTTCTGGTTTGGTTGGTGTAGCCGAAATCCACCTTCTGCGCGATCAGGTCGCTGTAATTCCAGTCGATGATCGCGCCGGTCCGGTTGGTCTTGCGGTCGATGCGGGTATCGTGGGACAGGAGCACCACGCCGTCCGCAGTGATGGACACATCGGTTTCCAGCATCACGCGGGGATCCACGCTGTAGGCGTTGTAGAAGGCCTCCAGCGTATTGTCCGGGAATTCCCGGTTGCCGCCGCCGTGGGCGATGAGAATGGGCAGCTCGCCATCCATGCGCATGGGATTCGTCTCCAGCGCGAAGTTCTGCGGCCTGGGCAGGAGGGCGATCACCGCATACGCGACCGCCAGCACCAGCACGACGATGCCGAGAAATCTCCGTCCCCTATGGGATTTCTTTTGCTTGCTCATGTCGATTCCTTCCTTCTTTTGCTGTCATCGGGCTTTCGCTTCATGATACTGCCGATCGGGCGGATTGTCAATCGACGGAATGGTCAAATCCAGGGCGACCTCATTCAAAACGAAAAACAAACACAAATGCGGCCGAAGGGGTGGAGGGGGCGATCGGAAAGCCCCCTCCTCGCTTCCGCAGAAGCGAAACACTCCTACCACAGAAGGTGTTTCGCGCCTGCGGGCGCGACCAAAGGGCTTTCCGTCATCCAACATCGCTTGAAGCTTTGCCTTCGGCAACTCCCCACCGGGGAGCCGCTTCTGCACGATGCCCTTTGGAATCCTTCGGCCTGCACAATTGGGAACAATAACTACC
>JBJEUF010000088.1:0-3014 GCA_051883695.1 Aristaeellaceae bacterium | reverse complement strand
ACAGGTCGCGCGCGGGGTTGAAGCCGCCCCAGCCGAGGTTCACGCAGCGCTTGACGTAGCCGTCCCGGCGCACGGGACCCGGAACGCCCACGCCGACCGCGACGACGTTCTCTGTCGCGTGTGCATAGCGGATGATCTCGGCGGCGATGTTGGGCATGATGCGGGAGCCGCTTTCGCTGGTGTCCGTGGGGATCTCCCACTTGTCAAGGAGCTTGCCCTCCGCGGAGAATGCGCCGAGCTTGGTGGCCGTACCGCCGATGTCGACACCGAAAAAGAACTTGTCCATGCTGTATTCCTCCTTTGGATATCCAGGTCAGCCGTTTCTCCAGCGCTTCGCACTGCGTTTGTATGCTGTTTGTGCATCCATTATAGGCGAGAGGCGAGCGGGGTGTCAATCACATTCCCCGGAATCTGACGCGATGGCCTGTACAAAACGACCGCCTCCTCCTGCGCGGCACATCGGTGATTTCTGAAGAAGCTGCCGGCCCGATGGACGATTCTGTCAGGCGGTTTTCCGCATCAGCGCGCTCAGCGCATGCCCGATGTCGGCATCGATGCAAATGGAACGCTCCGCGATTTCCGCAGGGGCATACGCCTGACCGAGGTTCACACAGGCATAGCGCGCATATGGGTTTTCAAGCGTGTATTGCCAGAACGGAAGCTTGATGATCCCCGGCGTATTGCTGCCCACGCCCAGCTCCAGATACAGCACCCTTGCGCGCCTGTGCTGCCGGATAAAGTCTGCATACCGGCTTTGGGCGGCGTACCAGCCCGCGTCCTGAACGAAGGCATCGTCGCACCGCAGGTTCATGGTCATCGGCGCGCCGCATACCGGGCAGTGCGGAACCAGCTCCGGCGGGATTTTCATGCCCCGCTGCTGCGCCGCCATCTGCCGGACAGCCGCTTCGTTGTCGTAGGTCTGATCGTGGCAGGGCCTGGCGCACTGCCACAGGCCGTAGTCGCCCTGGGTGCAGAACAGCCGGTGCCTGTCAAACCCGGCAAGCTGAAACTGATGATCCACGTTGGTGGTCAGCACAAAATAGTCCTGCGCCTTCACCAGGGCCAGCAGCCCGTCATAGACGGGAAGCGGCGCTTTCTCGTAGCGGTTGCAGAGGATATGGCGGCTCCACCATGCCCAGTATTCCTCCTGCGTGTCAAAGGGATAAAAGCCGCCGGAATACATGTCGGTGATCCCATATTTTGCGCGGAAGTCCGAAAAGAGCCGCTCGAACCGCTCGCCGCTGTAGGTCAGCCCGGCGGAGGCGGACAGACCGGCCCCTGCGCCGATCACAAGGGCATCGGCGGCGTCCAGTGCCTCCTTCAGCCGCTCAATCTGCGGCCAGAAGGCTTCGGTAGATGCGCTCATCCTGCTCGCTGAATACATTGAAGATCACCTCGATTTCACTCCCGGTCTGCGCTTTGTAGGCCTGCACCGTCTCCACGGCGATCTGCGCCGCCCTCTCGTGCGGAAAACGGAACACACCGGTGGAGATGCAGCAAAAGGCGATGCTGCCCACATGGTGTTCGTCGGCCAGCACCAGACAGGAACGATAGCAGGATTTAAGCTGCGCGCAGTGCCGCGCCTGAAGCGATCCCTGCACGATCGGGCCGACCGTATGAATGACATAGTCGCAGGGAAGATTGTACGCCGGCGTGATCCTGGCCTGCCCGGTCGGCTCCTCGAATCCCTGCTGCGCCATGATTTCCGCGCATTTCAGGCGAAGCTGCATCCCTGCACAGGTGTGAATGCAGTTGTCGATGCAGGCATGGCAGGGCTGATAGCAGCCGGTCATCCCGCTGTTGGCGGCGTTGACAATGGCGCCGCAGGCAAGCGTGGTGATGTCTCCGCGCCAGAGATAGATGCCCTCCTGAACAGGGCGCAGGTCAGACAGCCTGGTGATGTGTTTCTGTGCCAGCTCCTGCTGCAGATAATCGTCCTGCACCGTGAGCAATGCCGGGCTGACGGCTGCCGGGAGACGCACGTTCATGAGGCCCCGCAGCAGGCTTTTCTGCGCCTCCTCATCCGCAGGGATCTCCGGGCGCGCATGGGACGGATGCTCCCGGAGCAGGGCTTCAATCAGATACTTTCTTCGCTCTTCCTGATTCATGGTTGCCCTCCTGACTTCCCGTCACATCAGCTGCAAGAGGCCGCCGTGCTCCGAAAACCGGGCACAGCAGGCCATCGCAGGAGTGATCAGAACACGTAAGGCGGATTGCCGGAGAAGTCGGCGATTACGCCGTGCGGATCCTCCAGATAGAACACCTCAAAGATGGGATTGTCGGCGGTCTGGTACTGGCTCTTGACGATGGGATTGTTCATGCAGCCCTCCTTGACCGTCCTGTTGTCTTCAAACACGGCCTTGCCGTGCAGGCGAATCCAAGCGAAATCCGGGCTGGACACGGAGATCTCAATGTTGGGATTGGCCTGCATATCCCGATAGACCTCCTTGGTGCTGTTGGTGCAGAACCACAGCCTGCCCTCCTGCTCCAAACAGAACATGAAGGGACGGCATTTGGCCTTTCCGTCGCGGCCGACGGTGGCCAGATACTGAACGGGATTGCTTTGCAGGAATTGGACGACTTTTTTCACGATCATTTCCTCCTGAGGATATTTCTGCAAAAGGATTGTGTTTTCCTTTCGCTGGCAGTATCATAACGCTGTAGGGACAATTCGTAAAGTAAGCACAAACTTGTACCGTAGTTACCTAAAGGAAACCAATGGAGGATATGCCATGGAAGAGATGAAAACGGCGTCTCCCATGCCGGCCAAGGACCTGCCTGCCTGCCCTGTGGAAACCACCCTGATGCTGATCGGCGACAAGTGGAAGGTCCTCATTTTGCGGGACCTGATGCCGGGCACCAAACGCTTTGGAGAGCTGAAAAAGTCGATCGGACACGTCTCCCAGAAGGTGCTGACTGCCCAGCTTCGGGACATGGAGGCGAGCGGACTGGTGAGCCGCAGGGTCTATGCCGAGGTGCCGCCCCGCGTCGAGTATTCGCTGACGGAGCTGGGC
>JBJEUF010000087.1:0-3023 GCA_051883695.1 Aristaeellaceae bacterium | reverse complement strand
CGGCAAAGCCGGTCGATACGAATACAGTCAGAGGGCCTGCGGGCCCTCCGACACCGCCCAAGGCTTTTTTGACAGTCTGAAGCGTATGCTGCCAGCCGCAGCATACGCTTCCTTATCGTAATGAAGAATCGCAGTCTCACTTAGCGTTGGGCACGCGCGTGCTGCCCAGGAAGAACACCGCCAGCGTCCCCGGCCCCGAATGGGCGCCAATCACCGGGCCGACATAGGTCAGTCGCACATCCGCCACGGGCAGGGTCGACCTGATCATATCCGCCAGGGATTGCGCTTCCTCCACGCAATCGCCATGGGAGATCAGCACCAGCTGTCCCTCCGGATGCACAATATCCCGGCGTACATGCTCCGCGATGGTGCTGATGGAGCGCTTGCGGCCCATCGCCTTTTCCTTCACCGCCAGCTTGCCGTTCTCATCCACATGCATGATAGGCTTGATGCGCACCATCGAGCCAATGTAGGCGCTGGCAGCGTCCACGCGACCGCCACGGTACAGGAACATGAGGTCGTTCACCGTGAACCAGTGGATCACATTCTGCACATTGCCGCGCACCCACTCGGCATTCTCCCCAAGGGACATGCCCTCCTGGCGGTTCTTCAGGGCGTAATGCACCAGCAATCCCTCTCCGGCGGATGCACAAAGGCTGTCCACCACCTCGATGGTGCGCGCCGGGAACTCCTCGCGCAATTCGTCGGCCGCCGTCATGGCAGCGGCACAGGTACCGGAAAGGCCGCTGGAGAAAGCAATCAGCAGGATATCCTGCCCCTTCTCCAGCACGGGGCGCATGTTTTCCGCCCAGGTCGCAGGCGTCACCTGAGAAGTCGAGAGCACCTTCCCTGCCCGGAGCAGCTGATAAATCGCCCAGGTGTCCTCATCGGTTCCTGCCGGAATATAGACCTTGCCATCCATCAGATAGGCCAGACTCACCACAGAGAAATCCTTCTGCTCATCAACCCATGTCTTGGGCATGTCGATTGATGAGTCCGTCATAATATGGTACATCCTGTTTCTCCTCCTCAGCGGGTGATGATCTTGATTATACCACAAGCATTATCCTCTTGACAAGGTTTACAAAAACTTTTATCAAGTTTCAACCATGTGCTATCTCCAGTACTTGCCATCCAGCTCGCGGTACTGAATAGCCTCGGCGACATGCTCCATCTGGATTTTCTCCGACGCCGCCAGATCGGCAATGGTGCGCGCTACCTTGACCACCCGGCCGTAGGCGCGCATACTCATGCCCATGCGCTCCACCGCCATGTGCAGCACGGTGGAAGCCTCGTCCGTCATGGGGCAATACCGCTTGGACAGCCGCGCGTCCAGCTGGGCGTTGCAGTGGATGCCGTCGGCGGCATAGCGCTGCTGCTGCAGCTCCCGGGCGGCCCGGACACGCGCCCCGACGACCGCCGAGGATTCCGACGCGCCGCCGGTGCTGATCTCCTTGACCGGCACCGCGTCCACCTCAATCTGGATGTCGATGCGGTCCAGCAGCGGCCCGGATACCCGGTCCAGGTAACGGCGAATCTCATGCCGGGAGCAGCGGCAGGCCTTCTGCTTGCTGCCGAAATAGCCGCAGGGACAGGGGTTCATGCTCGCCACCAGCATGAAGCTGGACTGGTACTGAGCCTGATTCTGCACGCGGGTCACGGACACAACGCCGTCCTCCAGCGGCTGGCGCAGGGCTTCCAGCGCGTTCCGGCTGAATTCGGGCAGCTCGTCCAGAAAGAGCACGCCGTTATGCGCCATGCTGACCTCGCCGGGGCGGGCATTGCTGCCACCGCCGATGAGGCTCGCCACCGACGCGCTGTGGTGCGGCGCGCAAAAGGGCCGCGAAGCCATCAGGCCATCCCCGGGGCGGAGCTTTCCGGCAATGGAGTGAATGCGGGTGGTTTCCAGCGCTTCCTCGAAATTGAGCGGCGGCAGAATTCCCGGCAGGCACCGGGCCAGCATGGTCTTGCCGGAGCCGGGCACGCCGATCATCAGCATATTGTGTCCGCCCGCAGCCGCCACCTCCAGCGCCCGGCGCGCGCCCGTCTGCCCCTGCACCTGCGCCAGATCCATCGCGCATACGGTCGATTGCAGGATGTCCTGATAGGAGCGCTGCTCCTGCGCTGGAATGCGCTCCCGGCCCTTCAGATGGAGTACTGCCGAGCGCAGACTGCGCGCCGGGTACACGCGGATGCCCTGGATGCAGGCGACCTCCGCCGCATTGCCCTCGGGGAGAATCACATCCGTAATCCCCTGCTCGCTGGCGCTGATGACCATGGGCAGCGCGCCGCGAACGGGCTGCAGCGAACCGTCCAGGGACAATTCGCCCAGCAGCAGCGTCTGGCAGAGATCCATCGGCTCCAGCTGATTGGAGGCCATCAGGATGGCCAGGGCAATGGGCAGGTCAAAGGCCGGGCCTTCCTTCTTCATATCCGCAGGCGCAAGGTTCACCGTCAATCTGGAGATGGGCATGGCAAAGCCCGAGTTCACGATGGCGGCGCTCACCCGGTCGCGGCTTTCCTTGACGGACGCGTCCGGCAGACCGATGATTTCCAGCGCCGGCAGACCATTTGCCGCATAGACCTCCACCTTGACCTGAAATCCGTTCACGCCGCTCAGGCCGTAGCTCAGGGTTCGGGCCAGCATCGGCCATCCCTCCGTTTCTTCTGACGTGCTGTCATACAGCGTGTCGAAATAGTGCTTTGGGCCTCTTTCGAGAGCCTGCACGCCGTCACTGTCGGTGCTGCAGGCAGCCCTGACGGCCGCTCCTCCCTGTAACCGAAAACGCCCCGCCGGCAAAGCTGTCGGTTATGACGAGCGTCAGAGGGTCTGCACTCCCTCCGACATCTCCCAAGGCGCTTTTGATAGTCTGCATACTGTCATGCAGCATATTCTACCACGTTTCCACAGGTAAATGCAACCGGAAAAAACCGCAGTCCGGCGCATTGACCGGACTGCGTTGCAGATTGTCAAAAAAGCCTTGGGAGGTGTCGGAGGGCCCGCAGGCCCTCTGACTGTATTC
>JBJEUF010000086.1:0-48869 GCA_051883695.1 Aristaeellaceae bacterium | reverse complement strand
GGGAAGGACTCGGGGGAAGGTGCCTTAACCCACATCTTCTATGGAAGCCTCAGATAAGATGATATATTATGACCAAGTTTGTCTGAATCTGACCAAAACAAAATAAACCCGATACGGAGCGCACAGTAAACAATCTGCTGTGCGCTCTTTGTGTTTGTCGCATCACAGAAAACACTTGAGTTGGAGGTGAACCATTTGTCTGCAACAACCATTGCCATCGCCAACCAGAAGGGCGGCGTAGGCGAAACAACCACAACTGCCAATCTGGGCATCGGACTGGCACAGGAGGGCAAGAAGGTGCTGCTGGTGGACTGCGACCCGCAGGCCAGCCTGACCATCAGCCTTGGGTATCCCCAGCCGGATGTCCTGCCCTGTACACTCTCAACTCTCATGGGAAATATCATCACCGACGAACCCAACATTCCCGGAGAAGGAATCCTGCATCATGCTGAAGGCGTCGATCTGCTTCCTGCCAGCATCGACCTTGCGGGCATGGAAGTAACGCTCATGAATGTCATGAGCCGCGAAACTGTGCTGCAGCAAGTCCTGGAACCGTTGAAAAAGCAGTATGACCACATCCTGATCGACTGTATGCCCTCCCTGGGGATGCTGATGATCAATTCGCTGGCAGCAGCAAATAGCGTCATCATTCCGGTTCAGGCGCAGTACCTGCCCGCCAAGGGCCTGGAACAGCTGCTCAAAACCGTTGGCAAAGTGCAGCGGAAGATCAATCCCAGGCTGAAGATCGACGGTATCCTGCTGACCATGGTGGACAACCGCACGAACTACGCCCGTGAGATTAGTGCCATACTGCGTGAGAACTACGGCGGCAAAGTCAGGGTGTTTGCCACGGATGTTCCTCATTCTGTCCGTGCCGCCGAAATCAGTGCTGAAGGCAAAAGCATCTATGCTCATGATCCCAAGGGCAAGGTGGCAACGGCGTACCGCGCTCTGACGCAGGAGGTGATGAAGATTGAGAAGCAGCGCAGCAAAAAACCGAACCAAATCAAGAAGCCGGGGATGATTCGTCCCACTAAAACGTATCGCACCGATGTTTCTTATGTTGGGTATCGAAACAGCATTCAGATGAAACGAAGCAAAATCGGAGATGTAACGGTGCTGAGCGTTTTTGCTGCAAAGGATGAAATGGCGGTTCTGAACAAGTCGGATTTTCATGTCTGCACAACATGCGGCTACGCAACGGTTGGCCAAAGCTTCACGAAGGTGGTTCAAAATGAACATAGGACAGCAGGTGGATATCCCTGCGCAAGCAAGTACCTGCATCGCTACTCTTTGGGGTATCGTTTTGAAACCGATGTATTTCAATTGCTGTTTCCCGACATCCCGCTGGATCCCACGGACGGAGCCAAGTGCTACAGCGTGTTGTATGCACTGCTCCGGGGAATAGTGTATACGTTGGATCTGGAGGAAACGGATATTGCCGGCTGTATGCAGTATACCAATGAAGCGTATGTTCAGAATGCGATTCTGGTTTTCTATGATACGACTCCCGGGGGCGCTGGTCATGTGCGCAGGCTTGAGGATGCAAGATTGCTGCAACAGTCAATCGAAAATGCTTTGAGCCTCATGAAGCAATGTGTTTGTGGTGGAACTGATGGGCGTGCCTCGTGCTATGGCTGCCTGCGCAGTTACAGAAACCAGAAGCAGCATGATATTCTGGAGCGTGCAATGGCGATTGAATACCTTCAGAGAATCATTCATTCGTCCGCGAGCTGCGTCACCCTGTAGATAGCCTTGTTTAGCAAATCTTAACAGATCCTGACAAGGATGCTGTATGGGTTGTGTATCCCAAAGGCAAGCGGGTGTGTCACACTTCAGAAAGCTGTTCGGGACAGGATTGGGAGATATCTCTGTATCCTTCAGCTCGTTCTCCAAATACATAATGCTCCCTGCCCGTTGCCATGCAGAGCCCTGGGCCGCTCCGCGCAGGGAACGGGTAGGGAGCCAATGCCCTGAGCAATGGTGCGAGAACGAGAACCGGCTGTATGCCTCGTGTGCCTGTGCCAATTCGTACATGCTCGCCAACGCAGTACGAAAACTCTCTCTTGTCTGATTGGGGCGAAGTCTGCTTTTTTTCAGGGCTGCGGGTATGAAAGGAGAGGATTTGACGGAAATTTCGCTGCATATTACCAATTACTGGGCTGGATGCTGCGCAGATACTGTCTATACAGTTTTGGCTCTGTTATACAATATGCAAAGGCCGTACTTCCTTCCCGGAAACACGGCCTTTGTTGATGGCCTGAAATGCCACGGTGGCATTTGCTTTGGGAATTCACTTGGGAATTCACTGCCCTGAAAAAACCTCCGCCGACCCTTGCAAATCCCGGACGGATGATGTATAATACCCCCAATGGCAAGGAAGGACTTGATCCGCCCCGGAGGGTCCCAGCGAGCGCGCGGAGGGTGCAAGGCGCGCACCGGAGGAGGCGGACGTACCCGGTCCGGAGCTGCGGCCAATCCCCGCCGGCTCGTCCCCGTTACGGACGCGAATGAGAGAACGGCTTCACCGCGACCGGGCGGTCGGGCGATGCCGTTAAGCCGGGTGGTACCGCGAAGCGCAATCACGCCTTCGTCCCTGCAAGACAAGCAGGGGCGGAGGCTTTTCCATTTCCGCCCCGAGTATGAAGGAGGAGAACCCATGAAGCTCAAGAATCTGGTTTCCAAGCGTTACAAGGAAACTCCTGCCGATTGCCAGATCGCCTCGCAGGCGCTGATGATGCGCGGCGGCTACATCAAGCCCGTCGGCAACGGCATCTACACCCTGTTCCCCGTGACCAAGCGCATCACCGCGAAGATCGAGAAGATCATCCGCGAGGAGATGAACCGCATCGACGGTCAGGAGCTGCTTTTCCCCGTGGCGATGCCTGCGTCCATCTGGCGCGAGTCCGGCCGCTATGACGCAATCGGTTCCGAGCTGCTGCGCTTCAAGGATCGCGGTGAGCAGGACATGGTGCTGGGCATGACCCATGAGGAGGCATCCGTGCATTTTGTGCGCGATGTTGCAGACTCCTACACCCAGTACCCCTTCATGATCTACCAGATCCAGACCAAGTTCCGTGATGAGCCCCGCTGCCGCGGCGGCCTGATCCGCGTGCGTGAGTTTACCATGAAGGATGCGTACTCCTTCCACACCTCACAGGCGGATCTGGAGCGCTATTACAAGATCTGCTATGATGCCTACAACCGCATCTTCGCCCGTGCCGGTGTGCCTGAGGTGGTGGCGGTTGCCTCCGACAGCGGCATGATGGGCGGCAAGGTATCCCATGAGTACATGCTGCTGACGCCCGTGGGCGAGGACACCATCGTGCTCTGCCATGACTGCGACTATCGCGCCAACATGGAAGCCGCGCCCTGCATCGTAAACAACGAAGCCGGTGAAATCGCTGAGCTGACCAGGGTTGCGACCCCGAATATCAAAACCATCGAGGAACTGTGCGCATTCCTGAACGTCCGCGCCGACCGTACCTGCAAGGCTGTCGTCTATCAGGAGAACCTGACGGACAAGCTGGTTGTAGCTTTCCTGCGCGGTGATCTGGACATCAACGAAACCAAGCTGCGCAACTGCCTCAAGGCTGAAATCCACGCTGCTGAGCTGAATGGCGAATCTCCCCTGTGCGCGGGCTTCATCGGCCCGGTGGGCATCAGCAAGGATGTGCGCGTGGTATTTGATGCGAGCCTGAAGGGCATTGAGAACCTGGTCTGCGGCGCGAATGAGCCCGACTGCCACATGACCGGGCTGAACATCGCCCGCGATGTGGGCAACGTCCAGTATGTGGACGTGGCGAAGGCCTACGACGGCGGCATCTGCCCCGTGTGCGGCAAGCCCAGCGTGTACACCTCACGCGGTATTGAGGTGGGCAACATCTTCCAGCTGGGCACCAGGTACACCGAGAGCATGAACATGACCTACGTCGATCAGGACGGCAGCCTGAAGCATCCGATCATGGGCTGCTACGGCATCGGTGTGGGCCGTCTGGCAGCGTCCGTCTGCGAGGCGCACCGTGATGATTACGGTCCCATCTGGCCCATCTCGATCGCGCCCTGGCATGTGCATCTGTGCTCCATGCGTGCGGACAACGCGGAGGTTGCGGCCATGTCCCAGCGCATCTACGATGAACTGCAGGCCAGGGGCGTTGAGGTCATCTGGGATGACCGTCCTGTCAGCGCGGGCGTGATGTTTGCCGATGCGGATCTGTTTGGCGTGCCGGTGCGTGTGATTGTCAGCCCCAAGGGTCTCAAGAACGGCACGATTGAGATCAGCACCCGTGACAAGTCGATGCGTGAGAACAAGCCGATTGAGGAAGCGGTGGACTTCGTGTACAATTACGTTGTAGCGGAGCTGTCCAGGCTGGAATGCAAGCTGTAACCCTGTATCTACAGGTGCAGGAGGGTCAGGATGCGATACCCCTGCAGGGTGCGGGGACGGAACTGTGAAAATAATGCCCGAAACCCCATTTACAAACGGTGCGAAATCTGCTACAATAACGGATGGGCTTGTGAACCTCCTGCGCAGGCGTCCGATCACTCCGACGGCGCACTTCGTGGGAAGGCGATTGCCCGCGAATACCGCAGCGCCCGACGCTGCAGAATAAATGGAGGAATCCCCATGAATCTGGCCGAAATGACCAAGTCCGAGATCATCGCTGCCTTTGCCCAGCATGAGGGCGACACCGGCTCTCCCGAGGTGCAGGTTGCTTTGCTGACCGCTCGCATCAATCACCTGAACGAGCATCTGAAGAAGAACCGCAATGACCATCACTCCAACCGCGGCCTGCTGCTGATGGTTGGTCAGCGCCGTGGTCTGCTGGAGTACCTCAAGAAGACCGACATCGAGCGCTACCGTGCTCTGATCGCCAAGCTGAACCTGCGCAAGTAATCGCGCAGCGCCCGGCAGCCGATCCTCTGGCGGTTTGCATAGCGAGAGCCGCCGCAGGGAAGCAATTCCTTACGGCGGCCTTGCTGTGCGAACGGCAAGCGTGCGTGAACAGGCCTGGGGGATGTTATCCCTTGAAAATCCCGGCGGGGTTTTCATATGATAGCATCTCCCGGCTGCAAGGAAAGGGCGAGGCGCTCTTTCCGTAGGAGAAGAAGGAGTGTGTAAGAATGGAAGCCAAGAAGTATACGATGGACCTGGCCGGCCACAGGCTGAGCCTTGAATTCGGCAAGTACTGCGAGCAGGCTGCCGGTTCTGTCTGGGTGTCCCTGGATGACACCGTCGTCATGGTGAACGCCACCATGAGCCCCACCGCCCGTCCCGGCGTGGATTTCTTCCCGCTGGCCGTTGACGTGGAGGAGAAGCAGTACGCAGCCGGCAAGATCCCCGGCGGCTTCATCAAGCGCGAGGGCCGTCCCACCGAGAAGGCGACCCTGACCTGCCGCCTGATTGACCGCCCCCTGCGCCCCCTGTTCCCCAAGGGAATGCGCAATGACGTGCAGGTGGTCGCCACCATCCTGAGCGTTGACAAGAACAATCCCCCGGAGATCCCCGCGATGATCGGCTCCTCCATTGCACTGGCGGTGTCCGACATTCCCTGGGGCGGCCCCACCGGCTCCGTGGTGGTCGGCCTGGTGGACGGCGAGTACGTCTGCTGCCCCACCGATGAGCAGCTGCAGCGCTCCAAAATGCACCTGACCGTCTCCGGCACCCGCGACGCGGTGCTGATGGTGGAGGCCGGTGCGCAGGAAGTGTCCGAGAAGGTCATGCTGGACGCGATCATGTTCGGCCATGAGTGGATCAAGAAGCTGATCGCCTTCCAGGACGAGATCATCGCCGAGATCGGCAAGCCCAAGGCTGAGGTCGCGCTGGTTGTCACCGGCGACGACGTGAAGGCTGCCGTGCGCGAGTTCGCCTATGACAAGTGCAAGTGGGTGTTCGACACCACCGTGCGCGAGGAGCGTCAGGAGCGCGAGGCGCAGGTCAAGGCCGAAACCATCGCCGCCCTGTCCGAGCGGTTCCCCGAGCGCGAGAGCGAGATCGCCGATGCGCTGTACTACCTGAACAAGGAAATCATGCGCCGCAAGATCCTCGATCAGGGCATCCGCCCCGACGGCCGCGGCGTGACCGATATCCGTCCCATCTGGTGCGAAGTCGGCGTGCTGCCCCGCACCCATGGCTCTGCCGTGTTCACCCGCGGCCAGACCCAGGCGCTGACCGTCACCACCCTGGGCTCCACCTCCGAGGGCCAGATTCTGGACGGCCTGTCCAACGAGGACTTCAAGCGCTACATCCATCACTACAACATGCCGCCCTACGCCACCGGCGAGGCCGGCCGCCTCAAGAGCCCCGGTCGCCGCGAGATCGGCCACGGCGCTCTGGCGGAGCGCGCGCTGCTGCCCGTCATCCCCTCCGAGGAGGAATTCCCCTATGCGCTGCGCCTGGTGAGCGAGATCCTGTCCTCCAACGGCTCCTCCTCCATGGCGTCCGTGTGCGGCTCCACCCTGTCCCTGATGGACGCCGGCGTCCCGATCCACGCGCCCGTTGCCGGTGTGGCCATGGGCCTGATCAAGGACAACGAGTCCGACAAGGTCGTCGTGCTGACCGACATTCAGGGTCTGGAGGACTTCCTGGGTGATATGGACTTCAAGGTTGCCGGCTCCATGAACGGCATCACCGCCATCCAGATGGATATCAAGATTGCCGGCATCGACCGCAGCATTCTGGAGACTGCGCTCCGTCAGGCGCTGCAGGGCCGTCTGTTCATCCTGGGCAAGATGCTGGAGTGCCTGAGCCAGCCCCGCGCTGAGCTGAGCCAGTGGGCGCCCAAGATCGTCCGCTTCACCATCAACCCCGAGAAGATCCGCGAGGTCATCGGACCCGGCGGCAAGATGATCAACAAGATCATTGCCGAGACCGGCGTGAAGATCGACATCGAGGACGACGGCCGCGTGTTCATCAGCACGCCCGACGCCGAGGCTGCCGCCAAGGCCCGCAAGCTGATCGAGGGCATCGCCAAGGACATCGAGGTGGGCGAGGTCTACACCGGCAAGGTCGTGCGCATCATGAACTTCGGCGCCTTTGTCGAGCTGCTGCCCGGCAAGGACGGCATGATCCACATCTCCAAGCTGGACAACAAGCGCGTGGAGAAGGTCGAGGACGTGGTGAACATCGGCGACGAGATCGAGGTCAAGGTGAATGAGATTGACGCGCAGGGCCGCATCAACCTGATCCGCAACGATATTGAGTACACGGCCCGTTCCGAGGAGCCGCGCCGCAGCGAGGGCTTCCGCAGCAACCGTCCTCCGCGCCGTGAGTCCCGCAACTGATTCATAAAGCCCCCATCGGGGTGCGACAGATCGCAAAAGTCCACAAGCGGGGCTTTTGCGATTTTCTTCTATCCTCAATGCACGGCGGATTTGCCTGTATGCATAAGAAAGGAACCTCATGGAAAGCATGAAGAAAAACAACCCGGGAGCGAATGATCGTATGCATGACGAATGGCTCTTGCCCAATGGCCTGCGGGTGGTCGGCGAGCGGCTGCCCTATCTCCGCTCGGTGTCCATCGGCGCGTGGATGCATGTCGGTTCCATGATGGAAAAGCCCGAGGAAAGCGGCCTGAGCCACTTTCTGGAGCATATGGTCTTCAAGGGCACGGCGAAGCGCACCGCCCGGCAGATCGCGGAGGAAATGGACGCGGTGGGCGGTCAGCTCAACGCCTTCACGGGCCGGGACTGCACCTGCTTCTATGCCAAGGTGATCGACGAGAACCTCGAACTGGCGGTGGATATCCTCTCCGATCTGGTCATCAACGCCACGATGGACGAGGCGGAGCTGGAGAAGGAGCGCGGCGTCATTCTGGAAGAGATCTCCATGGACGAGGATTCCCCGGAGGATCTCGTGCACGACATGCTCCAGCTGGCGCAGTTTGGCGAGCAGTCGCCGGGGCAGCCGATTCTGGGCCCGGCGGATCAGATCGCGGCTTATACCCGGGAGGACCTGCTGCAATTTCGCAGGGCGCACTACGCGCCGAAGGAAACCGTCGTGGCGCTGGCGGGCAACTACGAGCCGGAGAAGGTGCTCGCATGGGTCACGCGGTACTTCGGCGGCTGGGACAATGAGATTGCCCCGGTGGCAACGCCGCAATGGCATGTCCTGAACGGCCGCACCACCGTCCGGGAGAAGGACACGGAGCAGATGCACATCTGCCTTGGCTTCCCGGGCATGGCCTACGGCAGCGACGGCGTGTACCCGCTGGCGGTGGCGAACAACGTTCTGGGCGGCGCGATGTCCTCCCGGCTGTTCCAGCGGATCCGCGAGGAGCTGGGCATGGCCTATTCGATCTATTCCTACCCGAACACCTACATGGGCGTGGGCACCTTCTGCCTCTACGCGGGGGTCAGCCCGAAGAATGCGGAGACGGTGCTGCGGGAGATTCGCGCAGAGCTGCGAAAATTCGCCGAAGAGGGCATGACGGAGAAGGAGTTCAACGACAGCGTAACCCAGCTTCGCTCCGGCTACCTGATGGGCCTGGAGAGCCCCGGCGCCCGGATGCAGAGCCTGGGGCGCTCCACGCTCCTGCGCGGCAAGCCCGTCTCCCACGAGGAAACCCTTGCGGCCATCGAAGCGGTGACCATCGACAAGGTGATGTGCGTCGCCCGCGAGGTGCTGACGCAGGTGCCCTGTATCGCCGTGGTCGGCAAGGGCGCGGATCGGGTGCAGCTGGATGCGCCGGTGCAATGACAGAATCACAGAGGTACGCAAATGAACGAACGCATCATCTGCCTGGACATCGGCGACGCGCGCATCGGCGTGGCGGCCTCCGATGCCACGCGGCTCATCGCGACGCCCATCGACACCATCTACCGTGTCGGCTGGGGCCCGGACGTGAGGAGGGTCGCGGCGATCTGCGAGCAGTACGAAACGACGCAGGTGCTGGCGGGCTGGCCGCTGAATATGGACGGCACGGCGGGCTTTCAGTCGGAAAAAGTCAAAAAGTTCTGCGAACAGCTTGAAAAAGCGGGCCTGACGGTGTATTATCAGGATGAGCGGCTGACGACCGTCACCGCGACGAACGCGCTCATCGAGGGCAACATGCACCGGGCGGAGCGCAAGCACAATGTGGACAAGGTGGCTGCGGCGGTGATTCTCCAGCAATGGCTGGATACGAACCGCAACGTGGCCGGCAATGCAGAAAATTTGCAGGAGGAAACCAGAATGGACGAGAACATCATTGAGCTGATCGACGACGAAACCGGCGAAAGCGTGCAGTTCCTGCACCTGGCCACCCTGATGCACGAGAACAGGGAGTACATCGCCGTGACCGACGCAGCCGAGGAGGACGAGGAGTGCGGCGTGTTCTTCATGGAGATCATCAGCGAGGACGGCGAGGATGCCTATTCGCCCGTGGAGGACGAAGCGCTGCAGGATGTGCTGTTCGAGCAGTTCATGGCGCTGATGGATGAGGAAGAAGATGAGTGAATCCGAGCTGAACGAGGCCTTTGCGGACATCCCGCTGGTCGAGCTGACGGCGCCCGACGGCACGGTGCTCAAATTCCGCTATGGCGCGATGATCCCCTATGCGGGCGAGGAATATGCCGTGCTGCTGGAGATGGAGCTGGACCCCAACGGCGAGGAGCAGGTGCTGATCACCCGGGTCGAAAAGACCGAGGACGGCAGCCTGGCCTTTGTCGTGGCGGAGGAGCCGGACGTGATCCAGAGCGTGTTTGACAAGTATGTCAGGCTTTCCGTGGAAGCGGGGCTGGGCGAAACGGCTGACGAGGAATAGAACAATCACTGCACAAAGGATGGGGCATATGAAGCGAGGACTTGCAATGCTGCTGTGCCTGCTGCTGCTGATCCCCCAGGCGTGCGCTTTGGGGGATCAGCCTGCATATGGCCTGCAGGCATGCCACCGGCAGACGATGACGGAGACGCAGATCAAGCAGCGCAACGGCGCCGTGGCGTATCTGTGGCAGATCGACACCGTGCGGGACGATGTGGATGCGGCGCTCAATGCCATCGCAAGGGCGTGGGCGGAGGAGATCGGCCCGACGCTCCCTGCGCCCGGCTCCGGCAACAGCCGCGTCAACTGCATCATCAAGCCCAGCCGCACCGGTTTGACCTGGATGAGCTTCATGCTCCAGGCCCGGACGATCGTGAATGTCCGGACGCGCGAGGTACGCTTTACCACCCGGACGTATGACATGACCACCGGGCAGCGCGTCCTGCTCACGGACATCTTCCCGCAGGACAGCGAAGCATGGGAGCTGCTGGCGCAGGCGATCCGCGAGGGTGTGGCGGCGTATTATCCGGACGAGGCGCCCAACGCCGAGGCGCTGGAGGCTGCCGTGCAGCGCGAGCGCATCGAGCGGATGGACTTCACGCTCCACGGCATGTCGCTGGTGCTGCATCTGCACGCGGCGGATTTCTATCCCGACCGCCAGCAGCTCATCGAGGTCACGCTGTACTATCCGGATATCCGTCCGCTGATGACCGAACGGGCACGGACGGAAACGGATAACCTGACCTATTACAAAACCGTGGCGCTGACGGTGGACGACGGCCCGAACGGCTGGTGTACTGATCAGACGCTACTGGCGCTGATGAAGACCGGCGAACGGGCGACGTTCTTCCTGGTGGGCGAACGCATGGTGCAGCAGGCCTATCTGGTGCAGCGCGAGCATGACGAGGGCCATCGGGTCGCGACCCATAATTATTCCCATCTGTATGCCGGAGAAACGGCGCAGAGCGTGCTGCGTGCGATGGTAGCGAAGGTGGACGCGGCGCATATTGCGACCATTGGTCTGCCCGCGCCCTTTGCCCGCGCGCCCGGCGGTCAGTGGGAGAACATGGCCCGGGCGCAGCTGGGCTGGCCGCTGATCCAGTGGACGGTCGAGGCGGCGGACTGGGTTGGCGAGAACGGCCCGGACCCCAAAATGACCGCGGGCAATATTGTGGCAGGCACGGACGACGGCGGCATCATCCTGATGCATGACCTGAAACGCAATTCGTCCGTTGCGATGGAGCTGCTCGTGCGGACGCTGCAGGAACAGGGCTACATCTTCCTGACGGTGGATGAGCTCTTCGCCAAGGACGGCGTGGCGCTGCAGCCGGATACGCCCTATTGGCGCTGCACGGGCGGCGTCACCACCAAGGAGCTGGAATGACGAAATACATCCCCATGAAGGAGAAACGCGGATGAAAAGGTTACTGGCGCTGATGTTGTGCGCGGCGCTGCTGCTGCCCGCAGCGCTGCTGCTGCCCGCGGCGGCGGCGGAGACGCTGCAGGATTGCCATCGGGTGACGGTGGCGCATGAGGATACCACGCAGAAGAACAAGAGCGTGATTCGCCTGTGGACGGTGGACACGGCGCTGGACAGCGTGGACGAGGAGCTGTCCGCGCTGACGCAGGAATATGTGGAGCGCCTTGGCCCGACCCTGCAAAAGGCCGGCAACGCCACCAGCAAGAACAGCCGTCTGGAGGTGGAGGTGCGCTACAGCCGCACGGGTCTTGCGTGGATGAGCTTCCTCGTGCAGGCGCGCACCACCTATCACCGGAGCCTGATCGGGCAGGAGTTCACCAGCCGCACCTATGACATGACCACCGGCGAGCGCATCCTGCTCACGGACATTTTCCCCGAGGGCAGCGAGGTCTGGACGCTCCTGCGGGACGCGGTGGAGCGCACCGTGACGGATTACTTCCCCGACGAAACGCCCGACGCAGATGCGCTCACGGCCTGCCTGACCGATGAAGCCCTGCGCCGGACGGACTTCACGCTCCACGGCCTGTCGATGGTGCTCCACCTGTACGCCGGGGATTTCTATCCCGGCAGATGCACCCTCATCGAGGTGCCGCTGTACTACCCGGACATCCGCCCCTACATGACGGACAGGGCGCAGACGGAAACGGACAACCTCAGCTATTACAGGACGGTCGCGCTGACCTTCGATGACGGCCCGGATCGCACGACCACCACCCGGGTACTCAATTCCCTGCTGGAGGTGGGGGCCCGCGGCACGTTCTTCGTGCTGGGCAACCGCATCGGCAGCTACCCGGATCTGGTGCAGCGGGAGCATGACGAGGGCCATGCCGTGGGCAGCCACAACTACACCCACGGCGATGTGTCGAAGATGTCCGCCGCGACCATCCGCAGCCAGAAGTCCCGCTTCAACGAGGCTCTGCTTCCGGTCATCGGCATTCCGGCCCGCTTCGCCCGTGTGCCCTACGGCCTGTACAACCAGATGATCGATGCGAACTGCAGTATGCCGCTGATCCAGTGGTCGGTGGACACCTACGACTGGCGCGGGCGCAGCACCAAGACCATCATGAACAATGTCCGGAAGCAGTTCACCGACGGCGACATTGTCCTGATGCACGACATCAAGGAGCTCACGCCGGAAACGGCCAAGCAGATGGCAATGTGGCTGCAGGAGAACGGCTATATGCTCCTGACCATAGACGAGCTGTTCGCCAAGGACGGCGTGACGCTGCAGGAAAATGTGGTCTATTTTCGCTGTGACGACGGCGTGACCACCCTCAAACAGCGGAACTGAAGACAGATTGTCCCCCCGGAGCGACCTCATAAAGCCAAATACAACCAAAGATGCAGCCGAAGGGGTGGAGGGGGCGATCGGAAAGCCCCCTCCTCGCTTCCGCAGAAGCGAAACACCCCTCCGCAAAAGAGAATTCGCGCCTGCGGGCAAGCCCAAAAGGCTTCCAATCGCCTTTGGCGCCCAACGGCCCGCCCATCCGGAAATGTTACATAATATGGTATTTGGATGAGAATGCCCTGACCAACCCCAGGCCGACCACATTCAAAACCCAATAACAACCAAGGATGGGACCGAAGGGGTGGAGGGGGCGATCGGAAAGCCCCCTCCTCGCTTCCGCAGAAGCGAAACACCCCTGCCGCAGAAGGCTTTTAGCGCCTGCGGGCAAGCCCAAAAGGCTTCCAATCGCCTTTGGAAACCAACGGCCTGCCCGTCCGGGGATGTTACATAATATGGCATTAAGGATGAGATTGCCCTGACCATCCCGGCGCTGTTGACAGTTTGCAGCGCCGGGTGTTATAATATGCGAAATGATGTCAGAGGGAGGCGCAGCCGATGAAAAGGACGCTCGTACTGGTGCTTCTGCTGCTGTGTATGGCGCAGTGCGCCGTGGCGGAAACGGTGATCGACCCGCAGGAGGATCGCGGCATCACGCCCGTTGCGGAGAGCCTGAACGAGGCTCCGGCGGGTGTCAGCCCCACCACGGGACGCACGCTGTCCACGCTGTACGCGCCGGAGGGCTTCGCGGGGCTGGCGGTCACCGGGCGCTATCTGCCCATGCTGGTACAGATTGGCAATGACTCCGGCGGCGTGGGGGAGCGCGCTCCCTGGGGCGTCGCCTATGCCGACATCCTGTACGAAACGCCCCTGACCCGCAATGAATCGACCCGCATGACGGCGGTGTTTTCCGATCTGATCCCGGATTCGGTGGGCTATGTGCGCTCTGCCCGCGTGGGCCATGTCTGGCTTCGCGAGGAGTGGGACGGCGGCTTCCTGTACTATGGGCAGCAGGAAGCCGAGGGCAGCGACGTCAAGGCCGAGTTCCGCAAGACCGGCGCAAACGAAAAGGGCGTGCTGTTCAGCGGCACCACCGGCGGCACCGCCTGGAAGCATCTGTATACCGCCCGCAAGCGCCTCAAGTCGCCCTATAATATGGATGCCAACGTCGCCGCCATGAGCGCGCTGGTGCCGGAAACCCACGTCGCGCCGAACCATGCCTTCCGCTTCACCGATGAGGCGCCGGAGGGCGACCCGGCCACGCAGGTGTTCATCAACTGGGGCGCCGCCGCGTCCAATTACGCCAGCCGCCTTGTCTATCGCAGCGAATGGCAGGGCTATATCCGCAACGTCGGCTCGGACCGTTCCGTCTGGTATGCCGACCGGGACAGCAGCGACAGCGCCATTGCCTTCGCCAATGTGATCGTGCAGTTCACCCGGGTTGTATACAACCACAACAACAAGCTGGAGCCCATTGTCTATGTGATCGGGGAGGACGGCGCGCCTGCCGAGGGCAACGCGGACTTCTTCATGGCCGGCAAGCACATTTCGGGCTACTGGAAGCGGGAGTCCATGGACAGCCGCACGGTCTACTACGGCCCGGACGGCAAGGAAATCGAGCTGCAGCGGGGCCGGACGCTGATCGTGATCTTCCCGGACGATGGGGAGAGCGGCAAGAGCGTATCCTATCAGTAAGGGGGGGATCGGTATGAAATTCCGCATCTATGGCACGGTGGAGGATTCGATCGTCGATGGCCCGGGCATCCGCTACGTCGTGTTTGTGCAGGGCTGCCCGCACCACTGCCCCGGCTGCCACAACCCGGAGAGCCATGATTTTTCCGGCGGACGCGAGGTCACAACGGAGGAGATCATCGCGCAGATGAAGGCCAACCCGCTCCTGGACGGCCTGACGCTCTCGGGCGGGGAGCCGATGTGCTCGGCGGAAGCCTGCGCGGAGCTGGCGGAAGCCGCGCTGGCGATGGGCCTGAACGTCTGGTGCTACACGGGGTTCACCTGGGAAGCCCTGCTGGACGAGGGCGACCCGGCGCGCATGAAGCTGCTCCGGGCCGTGAACGTGCTGGTGGACGGCCCGTTCCTGAAGGACGAACGCTCGCTGGAGCTCCAGTACCGCGGCAGCAGGAATCAGCGGCTCATCAACGTGGCGGCGTCGCAGCAGGAGAACCGGGTCGTGCTCTGGCAGGCCGCGAAGTGGTGAGATTGGCAGAAATTTTTCAAAAGGGTGTTGACAAAAGCCGGGCAAGGTGATATACTCTATACCTGTCAGCACGGGATTCTGAAAAGAATGCTGTGCCATGCGCCACTGCCTTTCGGGGTTAAGCCTGGCCAACCGGCTTGCGCCTGTAGCTCAGTTGGATAGAGCAACGGCCTTCTAAGCCGTGGGTCGGGGGTTCGAGCCCCTCCAGGCGCGCGATGTGGAGGATATAGTTCAGTGGTAGAGCGCCAGATTGTGGCTCTGGATGTCGTGGGTTCGAGCCCCACTATTCTCCCTTCTTTTTCCTGATCAGGTCGGGTATGGCCCGACGTCGGTCTGCTGCACATGCGGCAGCTCCAACCTGCGATGGGGTGTAGCCAAGTGGTAAGGCACGGGACTTTGACTCCCGCATTCGCAGGTTCGAGCCCTGCCACCCCAGCATGTATGACCCATTAGCTCAGTTGGCAGAGCACTTGACTTTTAATCAAGGTGTCTGGAGTTCGAATCTCCAATGGGTCATTCCCATCTGCCTTCGGCTCAGGTCTTGCGTGTGCGGGCGTGGCGGAATGGCAGACGCGCCAGACTTAGGATCTGGTACTTCGGTGTAAGAGTTCGAGTCTCTTCGCCCGCACTTTCCCCGCATTTACTCCATGCGGTAGTAGCTCAGTTGGTAGAGCGCCACCTTGCCAAGGTGGAGGTCGCGAGTCCGAGCCTCGTCTACCGCTCTTCTGCGGGTGTAGCTCAATGGCAGAGCTCCAGCCTTCCAAGCTGGCTACGCGGGTCCGATTCCCGTCACCCGCTCCACTGCCATCCCGAGGGCCATGCCGGAAAGGCGAGACCTTCTTCACAGGCCGTGCAAGCGGTCGATCAAAGGGCGCAAGCCCCTCATATTTGCGGTAGTAGCTCAGTTGGTAGAGCGCCACCTTGCCAAGGTGGAGGTCGCGAGTCCGAGCCTCGTCTACCGCTCTCTGGCGTCATTCGGAGGAATGGCGCTTTTATTGTGCCGCTGACGGGGATAGGCTCAAGGGAGGGATTCAGCATGTGTATCCGATGGCTCTTCTTCGACGTCGGTTCGACGCTGGTGGATGAAACGGCTGCCTACGACCACCGCATCCGCGATATGATCGCCGGAACGCAGATCACCTACGCGCAGTTCCAGCAGAAGCGCCGCGAGTATGCCATGCGGAACCTGCGGGGCGATCTGGAAGCGGCGGCCTTCTTCGGCCTTGCGAAAACTCCGTGGCATCATGAGGACGAGCGCCCCGATCCGGCTGCCGCCCTCACGCTCCGGATGCTGAAGGCCCGCGGATACCGCATCGGCGTCATCGCCAACCAGTCCGCCGGAACGGCTGAACGCCTGCGCGAATGGGGATTGCTGGCGTACATCGACCTCGTCGTCGCCTCGGCGGAGGCGGGCGTCGCCAAGCCGGATCCGGCGATCTTCCGCCTTGCCCTCAGCCGGGCTGCGTGCCAGCCCTGGGAAGCCGCCATGATCGGCGACCGTCTCGACAATGACATTGCCCCGGCGAAAGCGTTGGGCATGTACACGGTCTGGCTGCCCCAGGGCCCGGCGGTCTGGCAATCGCCCCGGAACGCGGCTGAAACGCCGGATGTGCAGGTGCGCGCCCTGTCGGAGGTGGCGGAGCTGTTCAGATGAGCAGCGGTGAGATGCCGTGCGCGTCGGCGATGCGGGCCTCCTGTGGAACGCGAAAGGGAAGGATGGGTGGGCCTGCCGCGATGGTCCTCATGCTGCTGCACGCGGAGCAGGCCCAGGGGCAATCCCTCAGTTCATCACGATTTCGCGGTGATCCCGCAAATAGGCAAAGATGTCCGCGGCGATGGGGGCGGCTGTGGTGCCGCCGCTTGCGCCGTCCTGGATGTCCTCCACGATGACCGCCAACGCAAAGGGCAGCTCCTCATCCGCGCAGTAGCCGATGAACCAGCCGTGGGTTACGTCGCGGCTGCCGCTGGCGGTCTCCGCAGAGCCGGTCTTGCCGCAGATGGTCAGTCCGCTGACGGCGGCGCGGGAGCCGGTGCCGCCGCTCACGACGGCGCGCATGTAGTCCTGCAGCACGGCAGCGGTTTCCGCCGTCAGACACCGGCGGTATTCCCGGGGCGTGAAGCTCTCGCGGCTGCGTCCCGTCACGCCGCTGCTCACGCCACGCAGGAGCGCAGGCTCCATGATGAGGCCGTCGTTGGCGACACCGGCGGCGATCAGGCACATGTGCAGCGGCGTCGCCAGCAGGGCGTAGTTCCCCGAGCCGGACTGCCCGAAGCCGTTCATGGCCACATAGAAGTCCGAGCCGCCTGCTGCCGGATAGGCGCTGTTTTCCACCACCAGATCGCGGAACAGGAAATTGTCCCCGAAGCCGAAGCCCTCCGCCGCCCGGCGCAGCTCTCCGTTCTTCAGGCGCAGGGCGAGCTTGGCAAAGGTGATGTTGCAGGACTTGACGAAGGCGCTTTTGAGCGTCAGCGTCCCGTGGGAGCTGCCGCCGAAGTCGCGGATGATCTGGCCGTTCACGTCCAGCCCGCCAAGGCACTCGAATTTTGCATCGGTGACGCCCGGCAGGCTCTGCAGCGCGGCGGCGGCGGTCACCACCTTGAAGGTGCTGCCCGGGGGATACAGGCTCTGGGTGGCGCGGTTCCAGTAGTAGGTGCTGCCGGTGGCGGGCGTGCGCTCCGCCATGGGGTCAAAGCCCGGCAGGCTGACCAGCGCCAGCACCTCGCCGGTCTTGTAGTTCATCACCACCGCCGCGCCGTATTTGCCCCGGCTGAGCGGGTGGTTGTCATACGCGCGGGTGATGGCGGTGCAAAGGCCGCTGTCCACGGTCAGCGTCACGGTGTCGCCCACGCGGGGCGTACCGCTGAACCGGATGCTCAGCAGCTCCGGCAGCGTGTTGTGAAAGCCGTACAGATACCCGGTCTGAAAGGTCTCCACGCCGTTGGCGACGTGGCCCTCCGGGTCGCCCAGCAGGTGCACCACCGCGCGCCGGGCCTCCTCATCCGCCTGATAGACACGCTGCCCATCATCGTCCGTGGTGGCCAGCACCACGCCGGCGCGGTCCAGGATATCGCCCGCGATGACGTTCTGCTTCTGCTCCCGGATGCGGGGGTTGCGGTTGTAGGCGAACCAGCGGCTGCCGTAGGTGTTGATGGAATACAGGCCGTAGGCGGCCAGCATCGCGAATAGGCCAAAGAGGAGCAGTGCGAGGATTTTGAAGCGCAGGCGCTGCTGCTTCAAGGCGGATCACCTCCTGTTCATTCGGTGTAGTTCGCCAGCCGGGTGTCCTCGCGGATGGCGTCCTCATTCAGGCTGGCTACGCCCTGTACCAGTCCGATCAGGCACAGGCTGGAGACCATCGACGTGCCGCCGTAGGATACAAAGGGCATCGTCACGCCGGTCAGCGGAATCAGCTTGAGCACGCCGCCGATGATGACGAAGGTCTGCAGGCCCAGCAGCACCGTGCAGCCCATCGCCAGCAGCCCGTGGAAGCGGGTGCGGGCAGCCATGGCGGTCGTCGCGCCGCGCCAGATGAGCGCCACATACATCAGCAGCACGAGCAGCCCGAAGAGCAGCCCGAACTGCTCGCAGATGACGGCGTAAATGAAGTCCGTGTGGTATACGGGGATGGTCGTCGGGGAACCCAGTCCCAGCCCGACGCCGAACAGGCCTCCGGAGGCGATGGCCATCAGGCTCTGGATGATCTGGTAGCCCGCGTTGCTGTAATCCTTCCACGGGTCGAGCCAGATCTGCACGCGGCGCTTGACGTGGGCGAACATCTGATAGCCCACGACGGCTGCGCCCGCGCCGCCCAGCGCGCCCAGACCGGTCAGCAGCAGATTGCCCGAGGACGCGTAATAGATCATCAGCGTGGTGCCGAAATAGAGCAGTGCCGTGCCCAGATCCTTCTGCAGCATCAGCAGCCCCAGGCATCCCAGCGCGAACAGCAGCCAGGGCAGAAAGCGCTGATCCGCCATGAACCGCGCGATGACGATCACCAGGCAGAGCTTGACGATCTCGCTGGGCTGCACGGACACGCCGCCGACATAGAACCAGTTCTTCGCGCCGTAGGTTTCCTCGCCGATCAGAATGGGCAGGGCCAGCAGCGCCAGCGAAACCAGCATCATCGGCCACGCAAGGAAGCGGAAGGACGGGATGAGCCGCACCACATAGATGCAGATGACCATCGCCACCAGTCCGACAAAATAGTAGGTGGCCTGCGCGTAGGCATACTCCGGGTTGGTCAGGTACAGCACCAGCACGCCCAGCGCGCACAGAAAGTTGGTCAGGGTGAGCAGCAGCTTGTCCGCCGGGAACAGGCGCGGCAGCAGATGGGTCGTCACCACGTTGAGCATCGGCACCGCCGCCGCCAGCGCCAGCCCCTGCCAGTGCTCCGTGAAGGCAGCGCCCGCGCCGTACTGATACATGTCCCGGATGAACAGCAGCAGGAAGGCAAGAAAATAGAACAGCGTCACCGCCCGGGAAAGGGGGCGGCCGGGATCCTTACGCTTCATCATCGGGCCTCCTTCCCGGAGGGGTCATACAGGGCGGCGGGGCGGGGGTGTCCGCCGGATACGCGCCGCCCTGCCGGAAGGGCTGATACATTCCGCTTTCCTGCGGGAGCTGCGGCGGCGGATACACATCCTCCATCGCCCCATAGGCTGCCGGGGTTTCCTCCTCGGGGATCATGGGCTGCCATACACCGCCGACCTGCTCCACATCCAGCCCCGCGAACACGCCCAGCTGCAGCACCGCGCTGCCCACGCAGAGGATGGAGCCGTGCTGCATGGGATAATGCCCGGAATCCGCGCGGCTGCGCAGCGTCACGCCGTCCACTGATACGGGACAGCCGCGGCGCGGGTAGATGTACAGCCCCCTGCCGTTGCGGAAGGTGAAGTCGAGGTGCTGCCCGATGACGTTGTCCACCGGGACGACCACGTCGCAGGTGCGCAGGAAGCCCAGCACGCCCTCCTGGGGCACGGGGATCGCGGTGCCCTCGGGCAGCTCGTCGGAGCCCTGCAGCACCGTCAGGAGCCCGATGGTGCCTGCGTCCGGCAGCGCCCTGAGGCGCCTGTGGGTCTGGCGGCGATCCTTGCGCAGCCATGCGAAGGTCCGGAGGACGATCATCGCGCCCAGAAGCAGAAAGACATAGCGCATCAGCTTGGCGAGGATCATGTAGTCCAATGATGCCATAGGCTGTCCTTTCTTGTCGGGGGGTTCATAATACACGGAAGCCTTCTCCGGCAGATGGCGCGGGAGAAGGCGAGGGAATTAAAGCATACCGCGCAGCTCCCTGAGCAGCTCCGACAGATCGCCGGGGACAATACTCGGGTCGCGCTGGATGGAAATGGTCAGGTTTTCGGGCTTGAACACGGTCTGCGCCGCATCCAGCAGCTCCTCTGCCGAAAGGTCGGACAGCTGACGGCTCTCCGCCTCCAGATCGCAGCGGGACAGATCCCCGGCGACCCAGGCCCAGCCTGCCAGCTCGTTCATTTCGCTCACGCTGTCCAGCGCCAGGGTGTTGGCGGCGGCAAACTGGGTGCGCACCAGGTCCAGGCGGAGGGGCCGCACGTACATCGTCAGCCGGTGGAGGCAGGTAAAGACCTTGCGCAGGCTCTCGGCCAGATGCTCCTGGCGCACGTCGTAGCGGATGACGAGCCGCTGGAAGGAGCCCGTCTCCTGCAGGAAGGATTCAATCTCGGCCACGAGGGCCTCCTCCTCCCGAAGTGTCTGGAACAGCAGACTGCTGCAGCTGCCGCCGGTGATGGCGTCCAGCGCTTCGGCTGCCAGCGGAATCACGCTGTCGCTGTCGATGTCGAAGGCGATGTGCACGCAGGCTTGCCCGCCCTCCTCGTCCAGCACGATGTCGGAATCCGCGTCGCGCATCGTGAAGCCCAGCGGGACGCTCTGCTCAAAGGGCGGCTCGCTGGTGTAGCTGGGAATCTCGGAGAACGCCTCGATAGCGGCTGTTTCCATGCCCCGGGAGAAGTTGCCCGTGATGACCAGGCAGGCGTTCTGCGGCTGGAAGATGAGGCGCTGCCAGTTGAGGATCGTGCCTTCGTCCATCGCCAGGATGGCTTCCGCTGAGCCCATGCGGGGATAGACGCCGGCCGGGCCTTCCCGCCACGCGCGGTCGACCGCCCCCTCGAAGTCCTCCTCCGCCTGCTCAATCTGGCGCAGCACCACCTGCTTTTCCTGGGCAATCTGCTCCGCGGTCCACGGCGTTCCTGTGAAGAAGCGGGTAAACAGCTCCAGCACGCCGTCAAAGCAGCGGGGCAGCGTCCGCAGGCGGAACACGATGGCCTCCGCCGTGGTCATGCCCTCCAGCTCCGCGCCGATGCGGTTGAGCGCCGTCTGCAGCTCGTCATGGGTCAGTCCGCCCAGCCCGCGGAAGCACAGATGCTCCAGCAGGTGGCTCACGCCCTGGGTTTCCTCCGTCTCGTAGAGGGGGCCGCCCTTTAGGTACAGCCCGAATTCCAGACCGTGCAGGTGCGGCTGCGGCCAGCACAGGATCGTCATGCCATTGTACAGCTTGTGTTCATGGATGGCGGGCATTCACGTCATCTCCCCGAGCCGGACGCGACGCCCGGCGTTGTATTGATTCTCCTATTATACAGGATATCTCCGGCCCTTGCAAGGGGTTCGTTTGTGAAGGCTGCGCGATCAAACCCGGCAGAAGTCCAGCAGCATCCGCCGCAGCTCGTCCATCGTCCGGGCGCGCAGGTCGGCTTCCGCCCATTCCGCCGCATTCCCATAGCCGTAGCAGGCTGCGATGGTGGGCAGCCCGTTGTCCTTTCCGGCGCGGATGTCCCCCAGCCGGTCGCCGACCATGACGGCGCGTTCGGGCGCCAGTTCCGCCAGCAGCAGGGCGAGGTTCTGCGCTTTCGTCCGTTCGGGATGGCAGCAGGCTGTGCGGGCGAACACGCCATGCAGCCGGAACACGTCCATGCACCGGGCGATGTAGGCCGCCGTGCCGTTGAAGACGATGCAAAGCGCCGCATGGGGTGCAAGCGCGCTGAGCAGCTCCCGTGCGCCGTCAAAGAGCCGGTTGACCGTGGGCACAAGGGAGAGGGCGCAGTCCAGCCGCACCCGGCAGTATTCCTCCAGCCTTTCGGGCGGAATGCCCAGCATGGGCGCGGCTTCCTCAAAGGTCGGGCCGTTGCAGCGCCGCAGCACGGCTTCCGGCCTGGCGGGCAGCCCCATGCGCTCCAGCACCATGCGGTTCTCGTGGATGCACAGCGCCATGCTGTCGCACAGCGTGCCGTCCCAGTCAAAGAAAATGACAGGCTTCTGCATGCTTTACCTCTTGAGCACCCAGCGCTTCGTCAGGTAGTTCCACACCATGACGACAGCGGTGGCGATGACCTTGTTGACCATGTACACCTTCAGCTCAAAGCCCAGCGCCGTCAGCAGCACCGTGTCCTCGCCCAGCCAGGCGGTCAGTGCCCACATCAGGACCCAGTTGAGGAAAAAGCCGATGCCGCTGGTGATCAGGAAGCCCAGCTGCGCCTTGCGGCTGCCCTCCTTCGCGTTGGGGAATACCCACCGCACGCAGAGGATATAGTTGACCACGACGCTGATGAGGAAGGCGAGGGGCGTGGCAAGGGTCACGCCCATGTGCAGCCATTCCTTCATGCAATACAGCGCCGCGTACTCAATGACCGTGCAAACGCCGCCGGTCAGGACAAACCGGAAGATTTCCTTCAATCTGCCGTTCATCGGATCACGCCTTCTTTTCCACAGTTTTGACATTTGCGTCCCCGAAGCACCCGCGCAGCCGGGTCAGGCAGCCCTCGCTGCCGTCGCACCACTGCACCCTGGGCAGCAGGAACGTCAGCTTCTCAGCCGGGACGTGCAGGTACACCGGGATGCTGCCCGGATGGAAGGACAGCTGATGCACCGCCTCGTCCATCCGGGCCCGCTCCAGCTGGATGAACAGCTTGCGGGGTGCGTTGGCAGCCAGCTGGGCGTCGGTCCTGGGCGGCAGATTCGCCTGCCGGTGCGCACGCGGCGCACGAGGCTCGGACCTGTCCGGGGCGCTGTCCTTCGCCGTATCCTCCCAGACCTCCAGCGGCACCAGCCTGTCCACCAGCAGCTTGGGGGCTTCCTCCTCGCGGATGGACAGCTTGCCGCACAGCACCACCAGGTCGTCCGGGGCCATCATGCCCTGATACTTCTCGTAGGTCTTGGGGAACACCAGGCATTCGATCTGCCCGGTCAGGTCCTCCAGGGTCACAAAGCCCATGTAGGCGCCCTTCTTGGTCGCCTTGCCCTTGACCTCCGTGAGGATCCCTGCCATCTCCACATATTGTCCGTCCAGCTCATAGCCGTGATCCTCCCGCTCCTCCAGCCCTTCCAGCTGCGCGGTGGAGAAGGGGAACTTCGCCAGCATCCCGCGGTAATCATCCAGCGGATGCCCGGTGATGTACACGCCGGAAATCTCCTTTTCCATCGCCAGACGCTGCCGTGCCGGAAAATCCGCCAGCCGGGGCAGCTCATGCCGCTCCTCCATCACCGGCGCGCCGCCAAAGGCCATGTCGAACAGGCTGAGCTGACCGTCCACGTTCTGCTTGCGGCGGTTGATGGCTGCGTCCATCGCGCTTTCAAAGACGGCGAGCATCTGCGGGCGGTTCGCGCCGGTGGCGTCAAAGGCGCCGGCCTTGATGAGGCTCTCCACCACGCGCTTGTTGCATTCGGCGGTGTCGATGCGGCTGCAGAAGTCGAAGATGTCCCGGTAAGCGCCCCGCTCCCTTTCGCGCATGATGGCGGCGACGGCGCTCTGCCCCACACCCTTGACCGCGCCCAGACCGAACAGGATGCCCAGCTTTCCGCTGGCAGGGTCGGCGGTCACGGTGAATTTCCAGCCCGAGCGGTTCACGTCCGGCGGGAGGATCGGGATGCCCTGCCCCCGGCAGTACTGGATGTACCCGGCGATTTTGCCGGGATTGCCGTAGACGCTGTTGAGGATGGCAGCCATGAAGGGCACGGGATGGTGCCGCTTGAGCCAGCCGGTCTGCACGGCGACCACCGCGTAGGCCGCCGCGTGGGACTTGTTGAAGGCGTAGGAGGCAAAGGCGGTCATGTCGTCGTAAATCTTGTTGGCAACCTCCTCCGGCACGCCGTTGCGCACGCAGCCGGGCACGTCGATGCTGCCGTCCTCCTTCAGCTTGCCGTGGACGAAGTACTCCCGCTCCTGCGCCATGATTTTGTGCTTCTTCTTCGCCATCGCGCGGCGTACCAGATCGCTGCGCCCGTAGGAGTACCCTGCCAGATCGCGCACGATCTGCATCACCTGCTCCTGATACACCATGCACCCGTAGGTCACGTCCAGGATGGGCCGGAGCTTCTCCGTCTCGTAGTGTACGGAGGCCGGGTTCTGCTTGCCCTCGATATAGCGGGGAATGGACTCCATCGGGCCGGGGCGGTACAGGGAGATGGCGGCGATGATGTCCTCGAAGTTGCCGGGCTTCATGTTCGTCAGGAAGGAGCGCATCCCGCCGCCCTCCAGCTGGAACACGCCGTCCGTGTCGCCGTTGGAGATCATCTCGTAGACCGCCGGATCATCCATGGGGATGTCCTCGGGCTTCATGTCGATGCCCTGATCGCGCATCATGTCCAGCGTGTCGCGAATGACCGTCAGCGTGCGCAGCCCCAGGAAGTCCATCTTCAGCAGCCCCAGCTGCTCGATGGTGCCCATGGGGTACTGGGTGGTGATCACCTCGTCGTTGCGCTGCAGGGGGACAAACTCCACCACGGGCCTGCCGGTAATCAGCACGCCGGCGGCGTGGGTGGAGGCATGGCGGGGCATGCCCTCCAGCGTCATGGCGGTGTCGATCAGGCGCTTCACGTCCGGCTGCTCCTCGTACATCGTCTTGAGCATCGGGGAGACCTTCAGGGCCTTTTCCAGCGTCATGCCCAGATCAAAGGGCACGGCCTTGGCGACCGCGTCCGTGTCGGCATAGCTCATGCCCAGCACGCGGCCCACATCGCGGATGACGCCCTTGGCAGCCATCGTACCGAAGGTGATGATCTGGCTGACGTGATCCGCGCCGTACTTGCGGGCCACATAGTCAATGACCTCCTGCCGCCTTTCGTAGCAGAAGTCCACGTCGATATCGGGCATGGACACGCGCTCCGGGTTCAGGAACCGCTCGAACAGCAGCTGGTACTTGAGCGGGTCAAGCATGGTGATGCCCAGGCTGTAGGCCACGATGGAGCCTGCTCCGCTGCCGCGTCCCGGGCCGACCATGATGCCGTTCTGCTTGGCATAGTTGATGAAGTCCCACACGATCAGGAAGTAGTCCACATAACCCATGCCGCTGATGACGCCCAGCTCATAGTCCAGACGGGCGTAGGGCTCGTCGCCGGGCCGGGCGTCCGGATACAGCCGGGCGATGCCCTCCAGGCACAGCCGGTGGAGCATCTCATAGGGCGTTTCGCCGCTTTCCACGGGATAGGCAGGCAGCCGCGTCACGCCGAACTCGAATGTCACGTTGCACCGCGCGGCGATGGCGGCCGTGTTGTCCACCGCGTCCGGGCAGGCGCGGAACAGCGCGCGCATCTCCGCCTCGGATTTGACGTAGAGCTGGCGCGTCTCCATGCGCATCCGGTTCTCGTCGTCCAGGGTCTTGCCGGTCTGGATGCACATGAGCACTTCCTGCGCGTCCGCGTCCTTTTCCTCCAGGTAGTGGCAGTCGTTGGTGGCGGCCAGCGGCACGTCCAGCTCCCGGGCAAGGGCGATCAGCCGGGGCAGCACGAGCTTCTCCTCGCGGATGCCGTGATCCATGATTTCGATGTAGAAATTGTCCCTGCCGAAGAGCTCCTGCATCTCCCGGACATAGGCGACCGCGTCGTCGTGTCTTTCGTCCAGCAGTAGCTTGGGCAGATCGCCGGACAGGCACGCGGACAGGCAGAGCAGCCCCTCGTGGTGCTCGCGGATCAGGGCGTAGTCCACCCGGGGCCGGTAATAATAGCCTGTCAGGAAGCCCTCGGAAACGATCTTCATCAGGTTCTGATAGCCCGTGTTGTTTTCGCACAGCAGGATCAGGTGGCTGTATTCGCGGCTGAGCTGCGTCTTGTCCAGCCGGTCGCGGCAGACGTATACCTCGCAGCCGATGATGGGCTTGATGCCCTCGGCCTTCATGGCCTGATAGAAGTCGATGCAGCCGTACATCACGCCATGGTCGGTGATGGCGCAGGAATCCATGCCCAGTGCCTTGATGCGCTGGACGAGCGCGGGGATGCGGCATGCGCCGTCGAGCAGGGAGTACTCCGTGTGCAGGTGCAGGTGCGTGAAAGGCATCGCGATGGCCTCCTTCTGTAGTGCGTTCATTATACCATGCACGGGGCCAAACGGCAAGTGAGCGCGGCCAACACGGAAAAATTCGGCGCGGAAATGTCATGCCGGGCGGCTTGCACGCTGCAGGAGCACCTGATTCCACAGACAGCGCAGCAGGGAAGCGGCGAGCGTCGCAAGGGCTGCGCCGTACAGGCGGATGCCGGGCAGCGGGCACAGGATGGCGGTCAGCACAAGGGAAAGCACGGAGGTCACCAGCGTTGCGGTCAGCGCCTTCCTCTGCAGCCCCAGACCGGTAATCAGCCCGAACTGCACCTGCTGCAGGGACATCAGCAGCGCGCTGGGACACATCAGGCGCAGCAGCGGCGCAAGTGCAGGCTCGTTATACAGCCGGCTGCTGATGAATCCGGCGCTGAGGTAGAGCAATCCGGCAGCTGCCAGGCCCACGCTGCCGCTGCCCAAAAGGAGCCTGCGCATCGTTTGGCGAAGCAGCACCGGCTGCTTCTCCTGCCGGGAGGCGGCGGGCGCAGCCACCATGGAGACGGCGCCGGTGACGATGCCGGGCAGCATCAGCAGGGGCATGGCCATGCCGCTCAGGAGCCCGAACTGGGCGGTGGCGGCGGCTTGCGTCAGACCGGAGCGGCGCAGGCAGACCGGCAGCAGAACGGCGTTCAGCGCGCGCATCGCGGTCTGGCACAGGCGGGAGGCCGTTGTGGGGGCGGACAAGCGCAGCAGCTGGCGCATCAGCGCCGGGTCGGCCTCGCACGGCGGGAAACGGGGCGTGCCGTGCCGGAACAGCAGCCACACGGCGATGCCCGCGGCAATCTCCGCGATGCCGGGCAGGGCGGCGGTCAGCGCCACGCTTCGCCCGGCCAGCCAGAGCAGCAGCGCAAGGGAGAGCAGGCAGCGGACCGTCTGCTCGGCGCATTCGTTGAGGGCGGGCACCCGGGCCTCGTTGCGCCCGTAGAACCATCCGCTGTAGACCGCGCACAGGCCGAGCAGCAGGATGGCGGGAGCGCTGGTCAGAATGGAGGGCAGCGTCCGCCAGTCGCCCAGCAGCCAGGCCATCGCCGGGGACAGCAGCAGCAGCGCGGGAATCAGCATCAGGCTCAGCCGCCATATGACCTTCAGGCCCGACCGCAGCACGGCCTTGTCATCCGCGCCGGGCTGTGCGGTCAGGCGGCTCATGGCCGTGGGAATCCCTGCGGTGACCGGCGTGATGGCCAGCATGATCGCGGAGGAGGACAATTCCATCACGCCCAGCGCCTCCGTGCCCATCAGCCGGGCGGAAAGCAGCCGCAGCACAAAGCCGAGCGCCCGGGTATAGGCGTTGGCAAGGGTCAGCGTCAGCGCCTGCCGTTTCAGCGTCGCAGCCATGAACATCGCTCCCTTCCGTTTCACGGGAGCATATGCGGCAGCGGTGTGATTCTTTCATTGACAGAGCCGCACGCGGTGGCATATAATTGAAGAAACCAGAACACCGGGAGACGCTTCCCGCGGCAGGCCGCCTGGAGGGCCCTGCCAGCAGAAGGAGGAAGATCAATGAACAAGTGGGACAGCCGCTTCATGCAGATGGCCTATGTGATTGCCGGATGGACGAGCTGCTATATGCCGGGCCGGAGCATCGGCTGCGTGATTGTCAAGGACAAGCGGATCATGACCACGGGCTACAACGGCGCGCCCGCGGGATTGAAAACCTGCCGGGAGCGCGGGGAGTGCCTGCGCCGGAAGATGGGCATTGCTTCCGGAACCCGCGCGGAGGTCTGCTACGCCATACACGCGGAGCAGAACGCCATCATCCAGGCGGCGAAGCTGGGCATCTCCATCGACGGCGCGACGCTTTACTGCACCCATCAGCCCTGCAGCGTCTGCGCGCGGATCATCATCAACGCGGGCATCCGGCGCGTGGTGTATCAGGAGGGCTACCCGGACGACTTCACGCTGGAGCTCTTCGAGGAGGCCGGGGTGCTCGTGGAGCGCTTCGACCCGGAGACCGCGCCGCCGGTCAACTGATTGCTCACAGAGGAGATGAACGTATGCTGACCCTGCTTCCGCAGCCGAAGACGATGACCATGGAGAGCGGCGCATTTACCCTGACGCCGGAAACGCAGATCATTGCGCCGCGTGAACCCGCCGGGAGGCTGCGGGTGATGACGGCGCAGCTGCAGGAGGAGATCCGAACTGCCTGCGGTGTGACGCTGCAGTGCCGGTGCGGCTGTGCGCAGGAGGGTGATATCCGCCTGACGCTTGCCGGGGACGACCATGCGCCCCGGGGGCACTACACGCTGCAGCTGAGGCCTGAGGGCGTGCGGATTGTGAGCGGCAGCGTGGAGGGGCTGGGATGCGGTGTACAGACGCTGCGCCAGCTGATCCGCCAGTGCGGGTGGACGCTGCCTGCATTGACCATCGACGATGCGCCCTCGTATGCGGATCGCGGCTATTATTTCGATGTGACGCGGGGACGCGTGCCGACGCTGGCGTGGCTCAAGCAGCTGGCGGACGGCATGTGCCTGCTCAAGCTCAACCAGCTGCAGCTCTACGTGGAGCACACCTTTCTCTTCCGCGACCTGACGGAGCTGTACGCCACGGCGGTCACGCCCCTGACGGCGGAGGAGATCATGGCGCTGGACGATTACTGCGATGCGCGGGGTATCGAGCTGGTGCCGTCGCTATCCAGCTTCGGGCATCTGATGGAGCTGCTGCGGACGAAGCGCTTTGCCCCTCTGTGCGAGCTGCCAGGCAGCGACCGGATGCCCTCCACCATGCCCAACCGCATGGCGCACCATACCATCGACCCGACAAACCCGGAATCGCTGGCGCTGATTCTCTCGATGATCGACGCGTACATGCCGCTATTCCGGTCGAAGCGGTTCAATATCTGCGCCGATGAGACCTTCGACCTGGGCAGGGGCCGCAGTGCACAGGCTGTTGCGTGCCGGGGCGAGAAGAGCGTCTATACCGGCTATGTGAGGGCGCTGTGCGAGCACGTGGCGGCGCAGGGACATACGCCGATGTTCTGGGGAGATATCGTGGTGAAGTTTGCCGATGCGCTGACGGAGCTGCCCGGGGACACCGTCTGCCTCAACTGGGGCTACAGCGCCGAAGAAACGGAGGACAGCACCCGCATTCTGGCTGCCGCCGGCGCCAGGCAGTATGTCTGCCCGGGCGTGAGCAGCTGGAACCGGTGGATGCCCCACCTCCGCGCAAGCTACGAGAACATCCGGCGTATGGCAGAATATGGTGTGAAGTACGGCGCGATTGGGCTGCTCAACACGGACTGGGGCGACTACGGGCATATCAGCGATCCGCGCTTCTCCCTGCCCGGCATGGCCTTTGGCGCCTGCGCGGCGTGGAACGGTACGCTGCCTGACTTCGATGCGCTCTGCGGGTCGGTCTCCCGTCTGCTGTACGGCGACCGGAGCGGCAGCGCGGTCGGCGTTCTGGCCCATCTGGCGGCAGCGCCGGTCTACGGCTGGTGGCACATCGTCCGTTTCAAGGAGGATGCGCAGGGCCTGCTGACGGACGCGTGGGGCAAGCCGGAGGGACAGGCGGTGCCGGATCAGGACTTTCTGGCCGGGCAGCGGCAGATGGAACAGGCGGAGCGGGCGCTCCGGGCGTGTTGCATGCAGATGGATACGGCACAGCGCGACATGATCGGCAGATGGCTGAACGGCGCGGAGGCCATCCGCCTTTGGGACGCGGCGTATCATCTGGTCTGTCAGGGAAAGCAGGATGCGTCCCTTGCGCAGCGGCTGGAGCGGTGGCTGCACCGCTATGAAGCCATGTGGCGCGAGACGTCAGCGGAGTCGGAGCTGTGGCGCATCCGGGACGTAACGGTCTGGTATGCGGACAGACTGCGTTGAGGCGGAAAGCGTGGCCGGGAGGGAGTCGTGTGCCGCCGTATCTGCCAGGGCGGCATTTCCGGCAGCTTGTCCTGCGCGCCTGCGATTTGCTTCCGGCAAACCTTCGGTATGATAACCTTTCCGGCGGCGGCATGATATAATGAAGGAAGCATCACGATGGGAGGAATGGCGGTGCGGACGCTGATCGTGTCGGATATCCACGGGAATCTGCCGGCGCTGGAGGCTGTGCTGGGGACGGATGAAGCGCGGCGCTGCGACGATATCGTGTCGCTGGGCGATCAGGTGAGCTTCTGTGCGCAGAGCCGGGAGGTGTATGCGCGGCTTACGCAGCTGGGGGCAACGATGCTTCTGGGGAACCATGAGGAACGGCTGACCCGCCCCGGGGACGCGGAATTCGACGCGTACAACTGGGCGCCCATGCGCTGGACGGCACAGCAGATGTCGGGCATCGGGCTGCGTCTGCCCACCGATCTGCGGCGCGGCAGCGTGCTCATGACCCACGGAACGCCGGGCGCACCCTACCATCTGGTGCAGCCGGAGGACATGCCGGCGGTGCTGCACGCGCTTCCAGAGGGCGTGACGCTGCTGCTGTCCGGGCACAATCATCAGCGCTGGGACGTGCAATCCGGCGGGCGGCGGGCCTTCAACCCGGGCAGCGTCGGGCTGCATGAGGAGCGCGGGGGGACGGGGGAAATCGACCTGTGCGGCATCGCGCCCTTTGCGGTGCTGGAAACGGAAGCGGGGTCGCCTCCCGCCGTGACGGCCTGCCAAGCCCGGTATGATGTGCGGGAAACGCTGCGCGCCTTCATCGACAGCGGGATGTGCAGGGCCGCACCGGAGATCTGCCGGGCGGTGGCGCGGGTGCTGCTGACGAGGGAGTATCAGGGCGTCCTGAAGCTGATGCGGCATGTGGACGAACAGGCGAAGGCCCACGGGCTGGCCTTCGGGGATCGGGCGGCGTGGAGGCTGGCCGACCGGAGCTATCCCTGGGCGGAGCCGATGACGAGCGAGACCTACTGGCAGCAGATGGAGGAACGGCTGTGAACAACGATACCATTGGCGCCATCGCCACCGCGCCGGGGCAGGGCGGCGTTGCCATCGTGCGGCTTAGCGGGCCGGAGGCGGAGCGCATCCTGATGAAGGTGTTCCGTCCGGCGGGCAGCAAGGCGCTGCCGATGACGAGCCAAATGCTGGTTTACGGGCATGTGGTGGACGGCGGGGAAATCATCGACGAATGCATGGCGGTGCTCATGCGCGCGCCGCGCAGCTATACCCGCGAGGACGTGGCGGAGATTCAGCTCCACGGCGGCGCGTACCTGAGCCAGCGGGTGCTGGACGTGTGCCTGCAAGGCGGAGCACGGCTGGCGGAGCCGGGCGAATTCACAAGGCGCGCATTCCTCAACGGGCGCATCGACCTGAGCCAGGCAGAGGCTGTGATGGGGCTCATCGCCGCGCAGGGAGAGCAGAGCCGCCGCGCCGCCATGCGCCAGCTGTCCGGCGGCGCATCCTCCTTCATCCGCAAGGCGGCGGACACGCTCTACGAGCTCCAGGCGGGCGTGGCGGCCTGCATCGACTACCCGGAGGAAATCGACGAGGCGGAAGCCGCCGCCGGCCTGATTCCCCGGGCCCGGGCGCTGGCGGCGGAGCTGGACGCAGCCTCAGACGAGCGGTCGGCGCGCATCTTGCAAAGCGGGCTGCGCGTGGCGCTGTGCGGTCAGCCGAACGTGGGCAAGTCGAGCCTGCTCAACGCCCTGCTGGGCGAGGAACGGGCCATCGTGACCCCGATTCCCGGCACGACCCGCGACATGGTGACGGGCGATATGCTGCTGGGCGGCAGCGTCATTCATCTGACGGACACAGCGGGGCTGCACGCGACGGACGATCCGGTGGAGCAACTGGGCGTTGCCCGGGCACGCCGGGCGATGGACGAGGCCGACACGGTGCTGGCGGTGCTGGACGCAAGCCGCCGGCTCAGCCCGGAGGATCGGGCGCTGCTGACAGGGCTCCGGGGACGAAGCTGCGCGATTGTCCTGAACAAGGCCGATCTGCCGCCGGCGATTTCCCCAGCCGAGGCTTCCGCGATGCTGCCGGGAGCGCCGGTGATGGTGGTCAGCGCGGGCGATCCGGCGACCCTTGCGCCGGTGAAGGCCCATCTGGCCCAACTGGCGGCGGTGAGCGACCGGCTGACCCTGACGCAGCCGCGCCATGTGGAGGCGGCGCGAAGGGCGGCGCGGCATCTGCGGCAGGCGGCGGAGACGGCGGAAACGCTCTCGGTGGACATGGCCTCCATCGACCTGCAAGCCGCCCAGCTGGCGCTGAGCGAGATCACCGGCGACGAGGTGGAGGAACGGCTGCTGGATCGCGTGTTCGGGATGTTCTGCGTGGGGAAATAGGAATCGGACGGAGATAGCCTATGCATAAAGACTGGATGTTTGCAGTGGATGACAGTATCTGCGATGTACGCACGGTTGGTATTCTCATCCGCAATGGGAAGATTCTCGTACAGCGAGACCGGGATGGAAATGCATTTGCCTTACCTGGCGGTCATGTCAGAATTGGCGAAACACTGGCTAACGGGCTTGTTAGGGAGTACAAGGAAGAAACGGGTGCAGACATTTCCTGTGTGAGATTGCTATGGAGCGAAGAATGCTTTTGGAAATGGAACGGTAGAGCAGCACACAGCTTTGCTTTCTACTATCTTATTGATGACAGCTCTGCAATACCCGATACGGGCGAATTCACATCCCATAAGGATAACTGTGATGTCGTTCTTGGATGGATGCCGATTGAGGAACTTCAGGATGTCGTTATATACCCAGAGTTTATCAAGACCGAGATTTATCATCTGGATGAGCCTATGAAACACTTTGTATCTCAAGGATAGCGTAACCGATTCCAGAGTGTCAAACCGCATCCATGGTCGCCGCCGGTTCGGCGTGTTCGGGATGCGCTGCATGGAATTCATGATCTTCAATATCCCCGGCACATGGTTTGGATGGCGGTCGGACGAAGCCTTCGCAGTCTATCTGATTGTTGATGCCTTGCTGCTTGCCGGCTATTGTGCGATCTGGATTGTTTGCTTCAGGAAAAACGGCGTTTTCAGAGCGCTGGCGCTTTCAATCATTCCATCCGTGCTCTTCCTTTTCAGCGGATTGATGTGCAGGTCGCTGCCGCTGCTTGCCGCCGCTGCCATTTTCGCGCCGAACCATATCATTCTTTCGTATCAGAACGCAAGACCGGTTTGAACGTGCCTGTTTCCCGACGGACAGCGATGGATATGTGGAGGGCTGAAGCGTATGGATATCTGGGAACGCTTGTATGAAGAGGCAAAAGCGCTCTATCATCCTGAGGAGGTGTCTCCTTTTGTCTATGCGCATCACGTCGTCTGCGCAATAGAGGCTGAAAACGGAGAGATCTATACCGGGTTTTGCATTGAAAGCTGCAGCGGCGTCATGAATCTGTGTGCCGAGCGGGTTGCTGCATTGAATATGTATGTCAACAGCGGTCAAACCAGAATCAGGCGGCTGATTGCGTTTCGCGACAGGGCTCCATACGGCGATGGCAGCGGTCTGCCCTGCGGAGCGTGTCGGGAGTTTCTGTATCAGCTCAATGAAGAGAATGAGGATATGGAAATCATGGTTGATTACGAGACCGGAGAGGTCGTCAGACTGAAAGCGCTCATGCCGGGCTGGTGGGGGAAGGAGCGCTATGCCGCAGCGAAAACAGATACATAAGCAAGGGTTTGCAGGACACGCGAATAACCTGAATCCGGTTGACAGGAAAGCCATACAAAACACAGAAGGCGGTTGAAGCGGGAGGCGTTTCTCATGTGGATTCTCTATGCGGTCGGCTCTGCGGTGTTCGCGGGGCTGACGTCCATCCTGGCAAAGTGCGGCATCCGCAAAACGGACTCAACCGTGGCGACGGCGATCCGGACGGTTATCGTGCTGCTGTTCGCGTGGGTGATGGTGTTCGTGGCCGGCTGTCAGGGACAGCTGCAGAGCCTCAGCGGCAGGACGCTCACCTTTCTGATCCTCTCCGGCCTTTCCACCGGCGCAAGCTGGCTGTGCTACTTCAAGGCGCTGCAGATCGGCGACGTCAACAAGGTGGTGCCCATTGACAAGTCCAGCACGGTGCTGACCATCCTGCTGGCCTTCCTGCTGCTGGGAGAAGCCTTCACGCTGGCCAGGGGCGTGGGGTGCGTGCTGATCGCCGCCGGGACGCTCATGATGATTGAGCGGAAGCCCGGTGCTCCGTCCGGTGCTTCCGGCTGGCGCTGGCTGTGGTACGCGCTGGGCTCCGCCGTGTTCGCCGCCCTCACGTCCATTCTGGGCAAGGTGGGCATCGACGGGATTCACTCCAATCTGGGCACCGCCATCCGCACCGGCGTGGTGCTGGTGATGTCCTGGGCGATGGTTCTTGTGACGGGCAAGCAGAGGGAAGTCCTCCGCATCCCCCGGCGGGAGCTGGGGTTCATCTGCCTGTCGGGTCTGGCTACCGGCGCGAGCTGGCTGTGCTACTACAAGGCGCTGCAGGACGGCCTCGTCAGCGTCGTCACGCCCATCGACAAGCTGAGCATCCTCGTCAGCATCGGCTTTTCGTATGTGGTATTTCATGAGAAGCTGTCCGGCAAGGCGCTGCTCGGGCTGGCGCTGATCGTCGGCGGGACGCTGTGCATGGTTTTCTTCACGTGATTGACTCCATAGCGAAAGCGCCGCAGCGGTCGGGGAGGATCGTTGCGGCGCGGAGGGAAAGGCTGTCTCCGGGATGGGCTATTTGTAGGTCATGTAGGTGCCGTATTCCATGAAGATGTCCATGCGCGTTTCCTCCCCGCTGTCGGTGGTGAAGGTGCGCTCACCCTGAACGGTGCCGTAGATGGTGAGGATCATGTTGTCATGTATCTGGCACTGGGCATAGCCGGGAACGGTCACGTACAGCGGCGTTTGGGGATGCCTGGAGCCGTTGGGCGGGTTGTACTCGCACAGCAAGCCCAGACCCGATTCATTGAAAACCAGCTCCCTGACGCGGATGCTGATCTTCACGCGCTCGCCCACATAGTCTGCCGGGTTCTCGCTCATGGTATCAATGCGGTGCTCCGTCAGCTTTTCCGAGAAGGCCTTGATCCCGTCCCTGATCGTCTCATACTGGGTGTAGAACATCGTTTCCGCCACGATAGGATCCTTGCCCGCGGCGGATACGACAAGGCGTACGGTATGCAGCGCGCTGTCCTCCGCCTGAAAGGTATGGCTGAACATCCCCTGCGCATCGGCGGTGAGGGCGACCTCCGCCCCGTTGTCCAGCTGCATGAGGATCAGCGCGCCGGGGTCCGTGCGGCCCGCAATGCGCTGCGCACCCACCAGCGGATAGGCTTCCGGCTGCTCGGTGATGGTCAGCGGCGTGCGGTTGCCGGAGGCGTTGACGAGGTAGGTTTCGATGCGGTCGGTGAACTTGCTGTTGGTGACGGTAAAGGTCACCTCGTGATCGCCGGGGGCAGTCAGGGGGATCTCCACGGTGAAACGGCCCTGCTTGTCCAGCACGGATGCCAGTGCGGCGCCGTCGAGCGCAACGGACAGGCTGCTGCCCTTCTCCACCGCGCCGGTCACCGTCAGGGTTTCCAGACCGACCTGCCCGGGGAAGACCTCATCCAGCGTGAAATGCGGCAGGCGGGGCAGCGCCTTGTTACGGAAGCTGGAGGTGCCGGAGAGGGACATGGGCGTGAGCCTGAACTGCTCCTTCTCCTTCTTGGTGTACAGGCTGCCGCGCCCCGCCAGACGGCCGCTGACGCAGTAGCTGAACACATACATGCGCCCGTTGCGGAAGATAAACTGAATCTGGCCGGTTTCCACCCGGGTCGGCGGGTAGTTGGTGAAATAGCCGTTGATCGTCAGGGAGTCATTGCTGCCGCTGATGGTCAGGGAGTAGATATCCCGATCCGGCAGAACATAGCCGCCTTCGATGGACGCAAGCAGCTCCTTGCGCTCGGCGGAGCTGAGATGCTTCGTGTTCCAGACCTCCCGGGTCATGGCGCTCTCATAGACCTCGGCGCGGAAGCAGGCGTCCGTGGGAAGGTCGGTGGAGTAGGCCTCAAAGAGGAAGTTGGGGCTGGCGTAACGGGCGCGAATCTCCTCCTCCGTGTCGCCGCGCTGCAGCACCATCTCCAGATACCCGTCGAGGGCCTCGGGGGTTACGATCGTCCAGTTCTGCACCTTGTTGAAGTGGCCGCGCCATTCGTCCATGGACGGGAAGGTGATGTACTTCTTCTCTGAGCGGATGTACTCCAGCTCCGCCAGCGCCGCGCAGGGCAGGAGCAGCAGCACGAGCAGCAGCGCCGTCATTCGTTTGCGCATGATTCTCCTCCTTTGGAATGGAACAGTGGATGGCTGATGGTCTTATTATAGCGGTGCTTCCAGGGTCCTGCAAGGCCTGGAGGGGATTTACAGTTGTAAAACTTTGCACGCTGCCGGAGCAGAAGCCGCCCTGCGATTTGCTGTCAAATCCTTGACAAGACGCGGAAAATGACGTATTCTATCAAATGGTCATGTATGCAATTCCCTTTGACAGATAGAAGGAGGCACTCCCCATGAACAAGAAGCCCGTTGTCCTCGTCGTCATGGACGGCGTGGGCGAAACCGCCGAAACCCTCGGCAATATGGTCAAGACTGCCACCACCCCCACCCTTGATGCGCTGAAGGCCACCTGCCCCTGGCAGATCATCAAGGCCCACGGCGCCGCCGTCGGCCTGCCCTCCGATGACGACATGGGCAACTCCGAGGTCGGCCACAATGCGCTGGGCTGCGGTCAGGTGTACTCCCAGGGCGCGAAGCTGGTCAACGAGTCCATCGAGTCCGGCAAGATCTACGCGTCCGAAACCTGGCAGGAGCTGGTCGGTCAGGTGAAGGCGAATGCCTCCACGCTGCACTTCATCGGATTGCTGTCCGACGGCAACGTGCATTCCAACATTTCCCACCTGATTGCCATGTTGAAGCAGGCCAAGGCCGAGGGCGTGAAGCACGTCCGCTGCCACATCCTGCTGGACGGCCGCGATGTGCCCGCCACCAGCGCGCTGGAGTATGTCGGTCAGCTGGAGGCGGTGCTTGAATCTCTGAACGACGCGGACTTCGACGGCTGCATCGCCTCCGGCGGCGGCCGCATGAAGGTCACCATGGATCGCTATCAGGCCAACTGGCCCATGGTGGAGGCCGGCTGGAATGTGCATGTGCACGGCGAGGGCCGTCAGTTCGCCAGCGCCACCGAGGCCATCGAGACCTACCGCGCCGAGACCGGCGCCATCGACCAGGATCTGCCGGCCTTCGTCATCGCCAAGGACGGTCAGCCCGTGGGCAGGATGCAGGACGGCGACAGCGTGATCCTGTTCAACTTCCGCGGCGACCGCGCCCAGGAAATTTCGATGGCCTTCGACGGCGACGCGTCCTTCGACAAATTCGACCGTGGCGCGGTGCCCCAGGTGAAGTACGCCGGTATGCTGCAGTACGACGGCGACCTCAACATCCCCAACAGGTTCCTGGTCAATCCTCCGGAGATTCGCGATACCCTGACCGAGCTGCTGGTGAAGGCCGGCGTGAATGAGTATGCCTGCTCCGAGACCCAGAAGTACGGCCATGTGACCTATTTCTGGAACGGCAACCGATCCGAAAAGTTCTCCGAGGAGCTGGAGACCTGGGAGGAAGTGCCCTCCGACGTGCGCTCCTTCGACGAGTGCCCCTGGATGAAGGCCACCGAGGTCACCGATCTGGTGATCGCGGCCCTCGAGAGCGGCAAGTACGGCTTCATCCGCTGCAACTTCCCCAACGGTGACATGGTGGGCCACACAGGCAACTGCCTGGCCACCGAGATTGCCGTGGAGACCGTTGACCTGTGCCTGGCCCGCATCAAGAAGGCTGTGGACGAGGCGGGCGCCATCCTGTGCGTGACCGCCGACCACGGCAACGCCGACCAGATGCTGGAGAAGACCAAGAAGGGCGGCATTGCGCCCCGCACCGCCCACAGCCTGAACCCCGTGCCCTTCATCGTGTACGATCCCGACGGCCGTCATGAGCTGAAGGAGGGCAGCGGCTTCGGTCTGGCGAACGTCGCGCCCACCATCGTGGAACTGATGGGCCTCACGCCCTTCGCCAGCTGGGAAGAATCCATGCTGAAGCACTAAGCCGTCATGAAGAGCCGGAGTATGCCAATGTGGATGCTCCGGCTCTTTGCCTATGATACTCATTCTGCATTCGCACAGCGCCTTTTCCGCTCTGGCTGCGCTGTAGTAACGCCTCGCTCCGCTCAGCTTTGCCGGAACGAAAAATTCACTGTGCCCGGTGCAGCATTTTGAACGAGAATCAGTATGAAATGAGGAACTGGGGAAAGAAGTCATGAGCACCCGCAAAAACACCCTCTACAACATGGCTTACCGCCTTTTTTCGATGCTGCTGCCGCTGGTGACCGCACCGTATCTCTCCCGCGCGGTCGGTACGGAGGGCGTGGGCCTGTACGGCTACGCCTGGGCCATCAGCTACACCTTCGGGCTGATCGGTCTGCTGGGGCTGGAGAACTACGGCCCCCGCGCCATCGCGCAAGCCAGGGATGACCGGGACACCCTCAACCGCACCTTCTCCGGCATCTGGCAGATGCAGCTGCTGGTCGCCGGGGCGACGCTGCTCGTCTGGTGCGGCTATGTCGCGTTCCTTGCCGATGCGGAGAAGCCGCTGGCGCTGGCCTTCACCCTTTCCAGCCTCTCCTGTCTGGTGAACGTGGACTGGTGCCTGATGGGGCTTGACCGGTTCAAGCCCATCGCGCTGCGCAATACTGTGGCGAAGCTGCTGGCGGCTGCGGCGGTTTTCCTGTTCGTCAAGGGGCCGGAGGATCTGTGGATTTACGCCTTCGCCTGGTCGCTGTCCACGCTCCTGGGCTGTGCGAGCTGCTTCCTGTCCCTGCGCAGGCGGGTGAGGTTCACGCCCGTGCCGTGGCGGGACGCGCTGCGGCACCTGAAGCCCTGCGCCATCCTGTCCGTCTCCGTCATCGCGGTGAGCGTCTACCGGCAAATGGACAAGGTGATGATCGGCGCGCTGAGCGACATGCATCAGACCGGCCTGTATGAGAACGCCGAGAAGATCATCCTGTGTCTGGCGGGCTTCATCGCCGCCATCGGCACGGTGATGCTGCCCAAAATTTCCCACATGACGGCGCAGGGGCGCATGGACGAGGTGAAGAAGCACCTCGACGCCACCATGGAGCTGGTGATGTGCATGGTCTGTGCGCTGGCTTTCGGGCTGGCCGGCGTGGCGGCGGAGTTCGCACCGCTGTTCTACGGCGAAGCCTTCACCGGATCCGGCGTGCTGATGATCCTGCTTTCCTTCACGCTCCTGACCATCGGCTTTGCCAACGTCATCCGCACCCAATGGGTGCTGCCGCAGAAGCGGGACGGCATCCTCGTCCGATCCGTATTGACCGGCGCGGCGGTGAACGTGGCGCTCAACGCGCTACTGATTCCCTCCTTCGGCGCGATGGGAGCCGTCGTCGCGACCTGCGCGGCGGAGCTGGCTGTGCCGCTGGTGCAGTTCATTTTCCTGCGCGGGGAGCTGCCCTATGGGCGCTATTTGACCTATTTGCTGACCTACAGCATCATCGGGCTGATGATGGCGCTGGCGGTGCGGCTGACGGCACTGCTGCCGGTGCGGGGCTGGCCTGGTCTGGCGCTGCAGGTACTTGCGGGCGGCGCTGTCTATGCGCTGCTGTGTGCCGTGTGGTGGGCCATCACGGGGAACCGCCGCGTCCTTGGCGTGCTTCGCCGCAATCCGGCAAAAGCTGCCAAATAATCCGCCGCAAAAGGGTGCAATCTACTCCCAGAAACGTTCGCCGGATCCCCGTCCGGCATCGTACCAACTTCCGGGAGGGATTGCATGATGTTGAAGAAAACTCTGGCTCTGCTGGCTGTCCTCTGCCTTGGCCTGTGTGCGACGGCTTGCGTTTACCGCAGCAATCAGGAATACTACGAGCAGGCGCAGCTCTACCTGGGCAGCGGCGATTACGACACCGCAGCCGACCTGTTCAGCCAGCTGGGCGAATACGCGGATTCGGCGGATTACGCGCTGTACGCCGCCGCTCTGGGAGCGATCTGCGAGGAGGAATACGACCTGGCCCGCGCCAACCTGCGGGAGCTTGGCGCCTTCAAGAGCAGCGCGCGCTACCTGCGCTACATCGACGCGCTGGAATACGAGAAGAACGGTGAGCCGGAGGCGGCGCTGGCGGTCTACGAGTCTCTGGGCAGCTTTGCCCGGAGCGATCTGGACGCGGCGCGCCTGCGCACGGAGATCCCGGAGAAGGCCATCCGCAACGCCCGCAGCCTCATGGCGAAGGGGGAATACGCCGCCGCCCGGGAGCTGCTGCTGGCGCTGAACGGCTACGGGCAGAGCGCCACGCTCGCCCAGAACTGCCTGACCGCCATGAACCGGGCCGCCTACACCGCCGCCGATCGGCTGTGCGACGAGGGTGACCATCTCGCCGCGATGCAGGCGTTTCTGGCCCTGGGCGACGTGCTGGACGCGCCTGCCCGGGCGGAGCAGTGCCGCGCGGCCATCCTCCTTGCGCTGAACACCGCTGCAGCCGATGCGACGCTGGACACCGCCGCGGAGCTGATTGCGGCCTATGAAGCCGTCGGCGACCCGGAGGCGGACGCACAGGCTGCCGCGCTGACGGAGCGCTTCGGGGTGAATCTGCGGCTCATCCATGCGGCGGACAGCCGGCCTTACGTGCTGCTGGGCGAATACCCCATGGGCGAGAGCGGGCTGGAAAGCGCGCTGCTGTGGCGGGTGATCGCCGTCAAGGGCGCGGAGGTGACGCTGCTGTGCGACGCCGTGATCGACGCTTCCCCCATCGCCACCGGCTCCGACCTCATGCTCACGGAAGCCGAACGGGCGGCTATGAGTGCCCCGACCCTGCCCTCGGCGGCTGACCTTGCGTCCCTGAGCGACCTGAGCTGCACTGCAACCCCCTACGCCGTTGCGCAGGGCGTGGCGCAGGAGGGCGGCTATGCCCTCTACTGGCTGCGCGACAGCCTGGAAAACGGCATTCATCCCGTCGTGAGCAGCAGCGGCACGCTGTCCATCCCGGGCAGCGAGGTGATGCCCGGCCTGCGCCCGATGGTGACCCTTTCGCTGGAGGACTACGCCTTTACCGCCGGTGACGGCACTCGCGAGAATCCCTTCCGCTGACCCTGACGCCACAAAGGAGAATTTCCATGAAGCACGAACGCATTCTGCTCCCCCATTGCGCGATGGACGTCTACCTCCCCGATGCCGCGGTGCCGGAGGCTGCGCCGCGGCCTTCCGTCGTCATCTGCCCCGGTGGCGGGTATCAGCACCTGTCGCCCCGGGAGGCCGAGCCGGTGGCTCTCGCCTTTGCCGCGAAGGGCTTCCATGCCTGTGTGGTGTGGTACCGCCTGGCGCCCCATCGCCATCCGGCTGCGCTGCATGATGTCGCTGCGGCGGTGGCGTGGGTTCGCGCCCATGCGCAGGAGCACCATGCCGACCCGGACGCGATTGCCGTCCTGGGGTTCTCTGCCGGCGGACACGCGGCGGGGAGCCTCGGGGTTCGCTGGCAGGACGCGGCGCTGATGGCGCAGGCAGGTCTGACGCCGGAGGAGGTGCGGCCCAACGCGATGGTGCTGTGCTATCCGGTGGTCACTGGCGGAGCGTTTGCCCATCGCGGCAGCTTCGTCAACCTGACCGGTGTGCAGGACAGGGCGGTCCATGAGCGGTATTCCCTGGATACGCTGGTGACGGGCGATACGCCGCCGACCTTTCTCTGGCACACCTTTGAGGACGGCGCGGTGCCGGTGGAGAACACGCTTTTGATGGCGTCCGCCCTGCGCCGCAGCGGCGTGCTGACCGAAGTGCACATCTTCCCGCACGGCGGGCACGGGCTGGCGCTGGCGAATCCGCTGACGAGCACGAGTCCGGCGCAGAACATCCCGGAATGCGCCGCGTGGGTGGATCTGGCAGCACGGTTCCTGAGGGATGTGCTGTCAAGGCGCGGATGAGGGATGCACATTCCTGTTCGGGGTATGTTTTGGGAAAACAGGATTTACAGGGGTATGTTTCGGGAAAACATAGAGCCAGACCGCCTGAGCGATCCGGCTCTTTTCGTTTGGGTACAGTACCGCTTTACAGGTGCTGGAGCAGGGTTTCGTGCGCGGCTTGCCAGTCGTTCTGCGCATCCCGCAGCGTGATGGCGCGTACCGGCAAACTGCGCAGGATGCGCTCCTCGCGGCGCTGGCGCTCCGCAAGGCAGGCCACGTAGCCGTCAAAGCCCGATGCGCCGATGGAGCGCCCGTAGCCGCCCTCCGTGTGATAGGGGATGACGGCCTCCAGCCAACCGGGGCGTTCAGCGGCGGTGCGGCGGATGCGGCCGGCGATATCGGTGATGTGCAGGCGGACGACGACCGGTTCGAGCGGGGCGATGATCTCCGCAATCCGGCGGATGTGGGCGGCGGAGACGGCTTCGGGCAGGCCCAGGCGCATCATCGTTTCGCACAGGGGATTCTGCAGCAGAACGCAGTTGAACACATAGGCGGTATCCGGCAGGGTTTCCCGCACGAACTGCCGCCATTTGTCCAGCATCAGCGGCGCTTCCGTCTCCCAGGGAAGGCCGTCGTAGATTTTGCAGGGCAGGAGGTCGGGCAGGCGCTCGGCGGGCACGTCCGCCAGCGGGAGGATGCGCCCGTCCACGAAGGCGTGGAACTCGTAGTCCGCCGGATGATGACCGGTGCCCTCGTCCACCAGGCAGACACTCCGCCCGCGGGATTGCAGGGCCTGGGCAATCCATGCCGCCGTGCCGCTCTTGCCGGAGCAGGGCAGCCCTTCCACGATATACAGCCGGTTCATGCGTTCCCTCCTATGGGCAGCACCCGCGTGCAGACGCGCTCAAGGAACATCGCGTCGTGCTCCACCAGCAGCAGCGTCGGGGCATACGCAGTGAGAAGCCCCTCCAGCTGAACACGGGAGAGCACGTCGATGTAGTTCAGCGGCTCATCCCAGATATACAGATGCGCCGGAATGCACAGGCTCCGCGCCAGGAGCAGCTTCTTCTTCTGCCCCTGGGACATGTGCTCGATCGGGCGTTCAAAGAGGTCGCGGGTGAAATCCATGTTGCGCAGGATGGCCTTGAACAGGGTTTCGTCCACCCCGGCTGCCTGAATGAAGGCGTCCACCGACCCTGATAAGTCGTCGGTCTGCTGGGGGACATAGGAAATGACGAGGTTGGGCGCGATGCTGACGTCGCCCTGCAGCGCCGGGCCGCAGCCTGCCAGAGCCCTGAGCACGCTGGATTTGCCGCAGCCGTTGGGCCCGGACAGCGCGATGCGCTCCCCCCGGCGGAGCGTGAAGCTGACGGGACCGCAGACCGTCCGATCATCATAGACAACGCGCGCGTCCTTGACGGTGAGGAGCACGTCCTTGGGATGCTGCAGGACGGTCAGCTTCAGGTCGCCGACCTTTTCCACGTTGTGCAGCAGGGCGCGCTTCTCCTCGATGGCACGCTCCTGACGCTGGATGATCGCGCTGCTGCGCTGCATCTGCTTCTTGCTCTTCGCGCCGATGTACGCGCGGCGGTCAATGCTGTTGTCCACCGCTCTGGGGTCGAAGCCGATCTTGGTGGCTTCAGCCTTCGCGCTCCACACGGCGGTGCGCTGGGCGGCGGCCTCCAGATGGCGGATGTCCCGGCGGAGCGCTTCGTTGCGGCTCTGCTCATAGGCATTCTGCCGGTTCAGCTTGTCCTCCCAGGCGTCGTAGTCGCCCTGCATCACCCACACGTCGGAGCGGTTCAGGCTCAGCACATGGTCGATGCAGCGGTTGAGGAAGGCACGGTCGTGGCTGACCAGCAGGAAGCCGTCCTTCCGGCGCAGGTAGGCGGCTACCTGATTGCGCCCGTGCATGTCGAGGTGATTGGTCGGCTCGTCGATGAGCGGATACGCGTCCTCCCGCGTGAACAGCGCCGCCAGCAGCGCCTTGGTCATCTCTCCCCTGGACAGGGTGGAAAAGGGCCGGTCGAGGACGGAATCGTCCACCTCCAGCTGATTCAGCTCGCACAGGAGCTGCCACTCCTCCGCCTCCGGCGCGGCGCCGCGCATGACCTCGCGGGTCGTGCGGGTGGGATCCGCCACCGGATACGGAAAGTAAACCGGCGTGAGCGGCAGGACGATCTGGCCCTGATAGGGATACTGCCCCAGCAAAAGGCGCAGGAGCGTGGTTTTGCCCTTGCCGTTGCGGCCGATCAGCCCCAGCCGCCAGGACGTGTCAAAATGAAAGCTGACGTTCTCAAACACGGGCGTGTAGGAGCCGTCGTAGGTAAAGGATAGATTGCGAACGGATACCTGCATGAATGGCATTGCCTCCTTGTGATGGCGGGAGGCGGAGAGCGGCGGATTCAGTTATTTGGGCACAACAAAAGGAGACCCTGACGCGAACAGCACACAAACCGCCACGGCAAACAAACCGTCCTCCGACGGTGTTTCCCTTCCCTTGATGGGATTGACGAAGCGGTTAAATGCGCATATCCGGGTCAGCCCTCCTTCAAAACTCACATTGTCCGCATTGTAGCACAGCCCCGGGGCGCTGTCAAGGGTGCCTGCCCGTTATTTCACAGCTGCAGATCGCACCGCGCCCGGATATCGGTTTCCGTAAAATACCGTTCCTCCAGCGGAATCCACTCCTTCTCGTAACGGGCAAGCATGGCTTCCCCGTCCCGGCGGAGCAGGCGTTCCCGCTGGGCAGCCGGATCGATGCTCAGGAGAAGCCGCAGGTCATAGCTGCCCGCCAGCAGGGGATGCAGGCTGTAGACGCCCTCGACGATCGCAAGGGGATAGCTGTCCATCCGAACCGGCGCAAGCAGCTGCTGCGTGCGGCAGCTGTAGGGGCGATAGGCAAAGGGCCGCGCCTGGCGGAGCGGCGTGAGGACCTCCGCAAGGAACCGTTCGGCGTCCACATTCCCGCCCGGCTGAGCAAGGCGCTCCGGCGTGCGCTGATGGGGCTGCAGGAAGAAATCATCCATGTGCAGCACGGGCGCCTGGTACAGCTCCGCCAGCAGGGCCGCCAGCGTCGTCTTGCCGCTGGCGCACCGTCCGTCAATGGCAAGGAGCACATGCGCCCTCTCCTGCATGAGCCGGTCGATGCGCACAAGTAGGGGCAGCAGCAGGGCGGTATCGCGGTCGATGACCCGGTACGCCGGATGATACAGCCGCCGAAAGGTGTCGCTGTGATGCACGGCGGGACAGCCCTGCGCCCGGTATTCCCGGATGCAGACCTCCGCTTCCTCCGCGTTCAGCGGCAGATTGCCCTCCCGGGCCATGGCGATGATGCTCTCCAGCGCAGCGGAGAAGTGTGCGCCGTCCCCGCGGCGAAGCTGCGCGGCGCGGAGAAACAGTCTGAACAGCGTGTCCATCCGCATGCCCTGCGCCCTGGCCGCAGCCAGATGCAGCCGCACATAATGGTCGCCCAGCGGATCCGTCAGCGGGTGGTTCCCGTCCGCAGGTGTAGTCTCCCATTCCCTTTGCAGATACGCGTACACACCCTGCGCATCGGAGATCAGATGCTCGCAGCCCCACTCGGCCTGATAGAGCGCCTTCAGGCAATCCTGACACTCCAGCTGCGGATACAGCTGATACTGGCTGGCGAGCAATTCGCATGGATTCACAATACATCCCCTCCGTTCACAGAGCATTGTAGAGGATATGCGGGGCTTTGTCAACCGCCCGGGAGCAGCACGCGATCCTCCGGGGACACAAAAGCCGCCGCGAGTCCGCACATCATGACGTGTCGCGCAGAAAACACTGCGGCGTTCAGACGGAAATGGACGCAATCCTTGCCCCGATGCAACCGGATTTGAGCGCGGCATATGGGAACAGCTGCTCCGTCATCGCAAACCACGGTCAGTCATCAGCCGCGTACAGCTACCGCACGATTTGCCCGGTGATTGCGTCCACGCAGCAGGCGATTCGGAGCACCTCCGGCAGATAGCTGTGCCAGCCCTGGGTTGTCAGCGTTTCCGCAGCGGTGAGTTGAACCGTCAGAGACAGCTCCACATACCAGCAGGGCCGCAGCAGGCCACCGCGAGCGTAGTAGGCTGTCTGTACGGACTCCGCCCGGATGAGAAATGCCGGCGTATGGGCCTGCCAGAAAGCCGGGTAGTCGAATCCAGCCTCCCGCACCCGCGCCATGCTTGCCATGGCAGGCTGATACAGGCTGAGGGTATGGCCGAGGGCGCGATCAATCGCGTCGTCCCAGGGGATGACAGCCTCGCCAAGGGCGGCACACTCGGTGAGTTCATAGGTGCCGCCAACCTCCAGGCAGAGCGGTTCGCCGTCCCGGATCACCATAGCCGCATACATGGGCACATCCTGCTCTGAGGCATCGGAGAAGAGCATTGGGACAATGGGATAGCCGTCCACCTCCGGTACCCAGAGCAGAAGGCAATCCGTCAGCGCCAGGGGGATGCCGGTGCCGCAGCGTGCCAGCCACTCCTCCGGTGTATACAGCCGCCCGATGGTGTGCTGGCGGTGGCATGTCTCCAGATCGGCAAGGGTCGCGAATAGAAAGGGGGCTTCGGCCGGACGGAATCCGGCAGTCTGCAGGGCCTGCCGGAGCCGGTTCCGGCACGGCATGGCGTGCGCCGCATCCTGCCGGACACTGCGCGGACAGCTGGGCAGCAGCAGGCTCATGGCGCCGGGCGGGAGCAGCTGTGGGGAAGAACCGGCAAAGGCTGCCTGTATGCCTCCGGAGACCTGAGCGGCGATGCCGTCAAAGCCAGACTTCCTGTACCGGTACTGCATCAGGCTCCCGGCGAAGCCCGGGGGAGCGGTCAGCTCGCAGACAACGTCCCAGTCCGAAAAGGGCTGCTGATGGATGCTGAGCGTCTGCTCCGCGACGGCAGCACAGGAAAAGACAGGACAGAGCACAAGACATATCGAAAGAATGCGCAGCATGGATGCGAGATGAAACACTTGGCACACGCTCCTTTTAATGGTAATGGACGGCAGCAAGGGAATGCCCCTGCCGCGCCTGTACCGGCGGGAGAGGCATTCCCTGCGGGTATTACTCCCTGACCCTCAGCGTCAGCGTCACACTGCCGGGGATGCCGGTGTAGAGCGTCAGGTCGTCCATGCCCTCCTCGTAGGGATGGACGGTATAGGTCAAAGTCATGGGAATCTCCCAGCCGTCTGCCACACGATAGGCGTTCATGGTCTCATCGTCCAAATCCCACTCCAGCATGAACAGCACAGCGCCGTCCCCGATATCCAGGGCGTCCATGCTCAGGTACAGGCGGCTGTCGGGATCCTCTGTCGCGCCCAGGTGAATCTCACCGGCCTCGATCAGCACCAGGGATTTGTCCGGATCCGTCATCATCTGCCGCACCGGCCCGTAGCCCTTGTCCGTCCACAGCCAGTGCTCGGCTCGATCCTCGCTGTCCTGCGCGGCTGCGGCGTCAAAGTCACTGCCCACATAGCTTCCGTCCGCGTCCAGATTCCACAGCGGATGAAGCTCTACGGTATGGCTGTCCCGGGGCGTGGCAGTCACAGCCAGCACCAGCAGCTGCTCCTCCGGCAGCAAGACTGCTTCGGGCACCCGCACGTTGACCAGGGTATCGCCGGATTGCGTTTGCGGAATGTCCGTCAGCACATGGTTCATCATCGTCTCGTAGCGCTCGGGATACAGCTCCTTGAGGTAGGTGTTGCGGTTGCTGTAGTACCAGCTCATGACCTGGGATACCGCTGCGCAGGCCGCGCCGCCCACCAGCAGCATCAGTACCACGGCCAGAACAGGCAGTGTTGCGATTCGTTTCTTCATGGTATAGGCTCCTTTCGCACGCATGGGGGCGGTCAGCGCGTGCTGAAAGACTGCGTGGGTGTGGGGTGGGATATCCCCGTACACGTCCTGAAGCTGTTCCCGCAATTCCTTCTCAGTCATGCGCATCGCCTCCTTTCTGATCGTCCAGCTGAACGCGCAGCTTTTTCCTGGCCTGATGGAGTCGCGCCTTGACGGTACCTGCGGGCACGCCCAGGGCGCGGCTGACCTCGGAAACGGAGAAGCCCTCCAGATAGTACATCACCGTCACCAGCCGCAGCTTTTCAGGCAGAGCCTCCAGCGCCAGGCGCAGGGGCAGGTTCCGAAGCTCCTCACACTCGCCGGCGGGCTCCGGCGCCTGCTCCAGGGGTGCCAGGCGCCGGGAGACACGCTGCATGGAGTGGCACACATTGATGAGGATGCGCACGCTCCAGGTGGTGAAGAATTGCTCGTTCCGCAGCCTGTCCCGGTGAGCCCAGCAGCGCGTGACGGTCTCTGACAGCGCGTCCTGCCGCTCGCTCTCCGAGGATAACAGGCTGCAGGCCACATGGTACAGCGTTTTTTCCGCTGCTGCCATGTGCTCCATCCAGGTTTGCTCGTTCATGTTCATCGCTCCGATCCATGGCTTCGGTTTGTCATGACACTCATTAGACGCACCGGAGACGCGAATGGTTGCGGGAGATAGGGAAGTCCCCGCTTATTTTCAGAATTTTGCCGGGGGATACCCGGGCTTCCGCTGGGCTGCTTCATTCCCAACCACAAAAAAACCGCCGCAAGCCCTTAAAAATCATGGGCCTGCGGCGATTGTGCGCAGATGGAGAGATTCGAACTCTCGCACCGGTTATCCCAGTCTACTCCCTTAGCAGGGGAGCCCCTTGAGCCACTTGGGTACATCTGCTTATGTGATTGACCCCAGCATTCACGGCTCAAGTGAAAGCTGGCGGAGAGAGAGGGATTCGAACCCCCGGTGCCTTTCGACATCACTGGTTTTCAAGACCAGCGCCATCAACCGCTCGGCCATCTCTCCATGCGCAACCAGCATTAGTAAGTATAGCATAGGTATGGATGAATGTCAAGGGATTTTCCGCATTTTTTCGGATGGCGTGAATGGCAGGCGGCAATGCCCCAGGTATTCGACAGGATGACGGGTTGTTC
>JBJEUF010000085.1:0-12697 GCA_051883695.1 Aristaeellaceae bacterium | reverse complement strand
GGCGTGAATGGCAGGCGGCAATGCCCCAGGTATTCGACAGGATGACGGGTTGTTCCGCGCGCCCTTCCGATGGCGGACAGCATGCCATTCCTGCATTTCCCAGGTGGAAAGCCTCTTCACCCAGCATGAAAACTGCTTCACCTTCCCCTGCTTTGCTGTCCGCTCGTCCGTCTGCGCGGGATTGCTCATACCAATTCTCAATAAAATGTTGCATTCGCACAGCGCCTTTTCCGCTCTGGCTTTGCTTCGTTCCGCTCACCGTACTTCCAGTACGCCTCGCTTCACTCAGCTTTGCCAGAACAAAAAAATCGCTGCGCTCGGTGCAACATTTTAACGAGAATTAGTATCAGGTCTCCCAAAAGAAAAAAAGCCGCCCGGCATGATGCGCCGGGCAGCCCAGAGAACCGATCAAACAATACCATGCTACAGGGTCAGTACGTCATCGCCCTGTCCGAATCCGATGCGCCGTCCGTCGTGGGATCAATCACCACGCCCAGCATGCTCAGCACCGTCAGCAGCGCCGTCACCGCCTGCATCACCGCATCCTCGGTGACGGCGGGCACGATGTCCAGCATGGCCAGCACGTCGAACACGAAAGCGCATACCGTCGCCAGCATCGTCGTCAGCCAGACCCTGTTGCGGAAACGAACCCTCCAGTTGATCTTCATTGTTTTCCTCCTTCCTGTGGTACAGTGCCGTTATGGCCTGTGGAATGCCTTCAGATCGCGCACCTCGTGCTCCACCTCGTCCATCCGTCCTTCCAGACGGAAGGTGCGCTCAATCACCTGATTGTGCTTGCCGACCTGCTCCTCCAGCCGCTTGAGCCGGAAGGCCGTCAGGGACGAGGTCGCCATCACGCCGCCCAGGCTGCCCAGCAGCGTGCAGACGCCGCTGATCACCGCCACGAGAATCGCTTCACTCACAGCCTTCACCTCCCATCGCGGCCCAGGTCAGCGGCCCGACGATCCCGTCCCGCACAAGTCCGCAGCGGCTCTGGAAGGTTTTGACGCAGTTCTCGGTGATGTACCCGAAAACGCCGTCGATTTCCAGCTCGTACCCTTCATCCCGCAGGGCCCGCTGCAGCACGCGCACATCGCTGCCCCGGCTGCCGCGCCGAAGGCAGGTGGAAACCGGCAGCGCCTCGGAGGCGGCGTCCATGTCCACCGCCGCCAGGATCCCCCAGTACTGCCACTTGCCGATGCGCGTGTCCGCCTTCACCTGCATGCCTTCCGTCGATGCGTGCACGATCCGCAGCGGACGGACAGCTGTCACCAGCCCGATGTGGCAGAAATCGCCCAGACCGTCGGAGAACTTCTCGGGCGTCTTTTCCTTCCACTTAAAGACCGCCATCCCCGGCTGCAAATCGTCCTCGGAGAGAATCACGCCCTTTTCCGACAGGTGCTTGCGCCAGATGGTGTTGCTGCCGTGATAAATGCGCGCGCCCTGCTTGCGGAACGCGCGCACAAACATGCCGGAGCAGTCGATGCCCCGCTCGTCGTTGGAGCCCGGAGATACGTAGGGCCAGCCGATGCAGCCTTCAAAGTCGTTGATCAGCTGCTGTACGTCAAGCATCGCGCCGCGCCTCCTCATGGTGTTTCTTCATATGAATAGATAACCTCCTCAGATTTTCTCGATGACCTTCATCTTGACGGTCGAGTTGACCGCGCCCGCATCCGGGTAAAACGCCACCGAGTGCCTGCCGGCTGTGATCACCCCAAGCGCGTCCCGCTTCAGGTATGCCAGCGCGTCAAAGCGTCCGTCGTGAAAGGCCGCGTCGGATACCGCGTTGCCGTCCACCGACACCGCGACCACGCGAACCCCGTCGTCCGCGTCAAAGGTCACCAGACAGGACAGCACCGCCGCCCAGTCCTCCACGCGGAAGTAGTGCAGGATGGGCGAGGCGGAGGTGCCCTCGGCGCGGTTGCTGGTGGTGACGTCGGTCACATGCCCGCCGATGACGCGGCTGGCGGTCACCTCCCGCAGCATGTCGGCAATCTCGTCGGATGTGTCGTGCAGGCGGTTGCACAGCGTCACCGTCACCTGACCGGGTGTACCGATGACATCCGGCTTGCGCAGCGCCACAATCCGCTCGTGCATCACCGCGCCGTTTTCCGGCATGGCCAGGCGGCACATCCGTCCAAGGCGGAAGCTGTCCGCATCCTCGCCGGTGATGGCGCTCAGGTCGATGGCGCTCGCCGCCACGCTGACCGTCGGCACGCCATGCCGCTCCAGATACTTTTCCGCCACAGCCTTGAGCGTCGGTACGTCGAACACGCTGCCGGCGATGAACGTCCGGCAGACGCGCCCCCAGACCTGCGCCGTGCCGGCGTCGAGGTAATCCACGCCCAGCAGCGGCGTCAGGCTGATCCGCTCCGTTCCTTGACCGGCGCCGAAGGGATACACCCGGGTGCACAGGTCGCTTGCGTCCGTCGATATGGTCACGCCGGACAGATTCCGGTTCAGCCGCCCCTCGCAGGCATCCGCGTCGTTCCTCTGCCGCAGATGCAGCACCCATGGGGTACCGCTCTGGTCGTAGTCCGGCATCAGCCCGTCCGGCAGCAGCTCCATCAGGTCAAGCAGCGCCGTGAGCAGGTTTGTGCAGCCGCAGCTGAACAGCACCGTCATCTCCTCCGGGACATCCACATCGCCCAGCGCCCAGCGCGCTTCGGGCTGATGGCTCAGTAGCAGGGACAGGGCGCTGCGTGCGGTGCCGGTGAATCCCGTCGCCGGAACGATGCCGTCCGCAAGGGTCGCCAGCCCATGCTCCAGATACACCGTCCGCATCAGCCCGGGCTGCGCGTCGATGGCGGAAACGCGGAAGATGCCGACGCTGCCGCATTCGTCGTACAGCTCGATCATGTCGCGTACTGCGATGGCGGCTTCGGAATCCGGCAGCAGCATGACCGCCGTGGACAGCGGCTTCAGACGCAGATCCAGCGTCAGCTTCGCCGGATGCAGCCGGGCGCGTTCCCGCAGCGCGCTGTCCAGCAGCCTTGGCGCGCGCACGTTCACAGCCACCGCCCCCTTGCGTGGAATCTCGCATGTACCGCCTGATCGGCGCTCACGCGGACAGCCGTCTCCACACCGCCGTCTGCCAGCAGCAGGTCGGAGGAATCCGCCGTGCGCCGCATCAGCACGCTTTCGCCCTGCACCTCCGCCCGGAGCAGCCCGTTCTCCGCCGTCAGCGTGAACGCGCCGCCCGGGGCAAGCGTCAGACCGTCAAAGGTCATCTGCGTGTCGCCGCACTGCAGCGTCAGCGTGGTCAGCGTATCCGTGCCCGCGTTGGTGATCTCCGCGCTGACCGGGCACCCGTCCGCGTTCCCGTCAAGCGTGAGCGTCGCCGTGCTGTCCGTCACGGTTTCCGATTCGGCTTCCGTCTCCCAGAAGGGCACGGCATAGGCAGTGAACTCCAGCTGCAGCTCATCCGACCAGCACAGGGCGCTGAGCGTGGGCAGCGTGTCGCATGCCACGGACAAGCGCTGCCCCGGGCGGTCGCTGGTGGTCAGCCATCCGCCGCGGTCGGCCCAGGCATGGACGCGGCTGAGCAGCTCCCGCCGGCGGGCCGGATCGTATTCGTGCATCAGGAAGCTGACGCGCACCGTCAGGCTTTCCCGGACGCGGCGCAGCAGCTTCAGGCCGTGCCGCGCCGTGGGAGCCGTCGTCACCCGCATCCGGGGCGGCAGCTCCGTCACGTCGGTCACGCGGACGACCGGGTCGATGCTCTCCATCGGCACGCCGCGAAGCGCGCACGAGAATCGGTTGTTCATGGGGTATACCTCCTTTGCCGGGCCTGCCGGGCAATCGCCGCCGAGATCAGGGGCGTGAGCGCCTCGCACAGGTCGTTCGTATCGGGGATAAGGGGTTCGCGTTCGCAGGACCGGTCAGCGGAATCTGGCAGCGGCGCACGGAGCGCATCGCCCGGCAGCGTCCAGACTGCTGCGACCGGCAGATTGCTCTCAGCCATTTGCGTCATCTCCTTTCAGCCGCTGCGCCAGCGCGGTGACCACATCGTCCGCCGTGCGCTGCGGCGTGTCCTCCGGGAACAGGGACAGCGCGTCGGGCAGCGCCGCGTCCCCGCAGAGACGCCACAGCAGCTGCAATCCGTACCGGGCCATCGCCAGCTGTCTGCGCTGTGCGCCGAGAAGCATCGCCAGCCCCTGCGCGGTCGGAACGGCCGTGCAGCGCGTCAGCACCGTCAGCAGCTCCTCCGCGCTGCACTGCCCGCACAGATGAAAAAACGCCAGCGCTTCCGGATGAAAGCACCGGCACAGGGTTTCCGGCGTCATGTCCTGCCCGCCCAGCAGCGTGAGCGCTTCCTGCAGATCCGCAGGATACGCCGCCGCAGCAGCTGCCAGCGGAGCAAAGTCCTCCGGCGCGCGCGGGCTGTCACCCTGCGCCGCCAGTGCGGCAACGGCCTGCCGAACGCGAAAATTCCGTGCCATCCGGCACAGCGGAATCGCCAGCGCGCAAAGCGTGGATAGCGTCATAACGCCGCCTCCTTCAGCCACAGCAGATGGCAGGGGAGCGCCGCCGCCGGATTCCGCTTCTGCGCCCGGAGGGTGAAGGGCATTTCGCCCAGGCCGCCGTGCCCGGCGCGGAAGCACAATCCGCCCACGCTGACGGGGGCTTCCAGCAGGATGGCCAGCAGTCCGCTGCCCATGGTGCCCACCCAGCAGACGGTTTCCGCGGGATGCGGCACCGGCGCGGGAGCGGGCTGAAGCGCTCCCGCCGCAGCAGGCGGCACGTTCAGGAGCATCGCCGCGTTTTCGGGCGTGATTTCCAGCAGCGTCCCGGACAGGCTTACGTCCCAGCAGCCGGTCAGCAGCTCGCCTTCGGAGGGCGTCCGCGCACCCTTCGTCGCGTCCAGCAGCTTCGGTACACACCGGAATACACAGCCTTCCTTCGTCGCGCCGATCAGACGGCTGGCGTCCCGCATCGCTTCCGCCAGCACCGCGCCGGGATCGCCGGCGGATTGCAGCGCCTCCGGTGAAATGCCGCGCAGCAGCACACCCTCGCCCAGCTGCAGGTGCTCATGGGTCAGGGGATGCATCGAATCAAGCATCGTTACCTCCTTCTGCGTCAAAGCGCACCATACACGCGCAGCCCGAAGCGGATGCGCAGCCCGGTCACACCGGCACGTTTTTCCTGCGGCGCGGTCGCGCGGTCGGGCCGGTGCAGCACCGCCAGCCCATGGGCCAGGGGCAGCTTCACGCCGCCGGAGGGGACGAGCCGCAGCAGCTTGTCCGCCATGTCCAGCTTTGCCGCCTGGGCTGTATCCGCCGCATGGCAGGTGACCGCCAGCTGCCCTTCATCGCGCATGGTCAGCGGCGCTTCAATCCGGCAGCTTGCGTAGGGAAATGCCGCCTTGTCCGGCACAGCATCCTCCGCATAGGCCGTCAGCCCCGCCTCCGCCAGCCATGCGAACACCGCCGCATAGAGCTCCGTCAGCATGGAAGCACCACCCTTTCCACACGAACCTGCGCGAACTGCAGATTGGATATGTCCGGGGTACGCATCTGTGCCGAGCAGCCGCAGACCCGCCACAGGCTGCCGTCCCGTTCGCGCCGCACGTGATCGCCGGGCACGAGGGTCACGTCGAATTCATGCAGCAGCACCGGCGTGCATTGCAGCACCTGCTGCCCGGCAGCGGTGACCGGGCTGCCCGGCTCGTGGGTCAGCCCGCCGCGGAAGGACATCCCATACCGCCAGGCTTCACGCGCACCGCCCAGTCCGTCCGGCTCACCGGTTTTCTCCAGCAGCGCGAAGGGCTCGAAGTAGTCCGTCACCATCACGGGTTCACCTCCGGGTACATGCGCCGGTAGGGCGCAAGCGACGGCGCAAATACCTGCTCCCAGCGGCTTGCGGTCTGGCTGCGGCTGTATTCGCCAAAGTGCTCTGCCGTCACCGTCGGGTCGGGATGCGCAGCGGCCCATGCGGCGATTTCGTCACACAGGTGCAGGAACTCCGCAGGCGGCTCCAGAAGCAGGATGTCGCCGGTCCAGCTGGCGTCCGGGACGCCGGGGAGGGCGCCGTTTTCGTCCAGCTGCCAGATGCCGCGGACCGGGCCGTCCGCAATGGCGATCCATTCGCCGGGCAGAAAATGTGCCCGGGGCAGCAGCGCGCCCCTGCGGAGCTCCCAGTCCCGGCTGATGCGGCTGACCGCAAAGCAGTTGCGGACACAGCGCATCACATGGGGTACGGTCACTGTCATTTCCAAATCTCCTTCCAATAAGGGGAGCCCCCGCTGCCGGGGACTCCCCGCAGGTATTACGCGGTGATCGTGTACACGCAGACCGCGTCGGGGATGACCACCTTCGCGCCGCTCAGGCAAAGCCCCTTCACGCCGTCGCAGAAGCCGCGCTCGGGGCGGTACGCATCCACGCGGGTGATCTGGTTGGCAAAGGTCACGGCTTCGGGCACCATGGCGATGATCTCCTTGGTCACGTCTCCGCTGATGTAGATGTCGAAACCGGCTGCGCGGGCGACGCTGCCCTCCGCCAGACGGTGCGCGGCTTCGGAGGTGCCGGTGATGAAGCGGCTGTCCAGCAGCAGCTCCGTCTCCAGCTGCGGAGGGAGCACCAGCTTGCGGTCGCTGCGGGGGACACCGGCGGCGTCCATCACGCTCTTGATCTCCAGCAGCAGCGCATACAGACCGCCGTTGGCCTCGCTGGGGATGGCCTTGCTGTCCTTGAGACCTGCGCCGGCGCGGATCACGGAGAGAATGTAGCCCTCCGCATCGCGGGCCAGACGCTCGGCAGCGTTCTTCATCGCTGCGTCCATCAGCTCGGCGCGGGCCTGCACGGCGTCCACATCGTTGATGTAGAAGTTGTAGTACGCGCCGTGGTCGATGGTCAGCGTCATGTCGGTGCCGGAGAGCTCCTCGGGATCGTCGATGGCCTGGGACGGGTCATAGGCCTTGACGGTGATGTCGTTGATGGTGTTGATGTGCACCGTGTCGCCCCACTGGCGGATGTCACCCTCGTAGTTGCGGTTGCACAGCGCGCCAAAGACCAGGGCGCTGTGGAGCTTCTCCTGCAGACGGGCAGACCAGACCTGGGGAATGAAATTGGAAATCGCCATTGCGTATTACCTCCATACAATTTGTAGAAATCGGTCAGTTGGTTTGATGCAGCGCGGAGCATACCTGGCTCCAGTTGCGGTTGATTTCCTCTGCGGACATGCGGCGCACGTCCTCCCGGGTGAGGCGGCTGCCGTCCAGCGGGGGAGAGATGCGGTCGGTGGGCAGGGGAACGGGCTGCGCGAAGAAGGCACCGTATTGCGTCAGCACGCCCTCAAGGGCGGCGTGCTCATCGCGCAGCGCTGCGCCGTCCCAGTCCGCCTCGGTCGTGCTGACAGCCTTCGCCAGCAGCGGCACCGCCAGCTCGTTCGCGCCGGAGCGCCGGAGCGCGGCACACAGGGCCTGCTCCCGGGCCTGCGCCGTTTGGGCGGCTTCCGCTGCCCGGCGGAAGGCGTCGTATTCCTGGCGGATGCGTTCGGCTTCCTGCCGGTGTTCGTCCGCAGCCGTGCGCAATGCTTCGCACTCGGCGGAGGACTCGTTCTGCGCGGCAGTCACCGCCGCGCGCTGTTCTTCCCGGAGCGCGTCCACCGTAGCCGCATGGGCGGCGATGATGCGCTCGATGGCTTCGTCGTTCAGCTCCATGTCCTTCAGGAGCCTGCGGGTCAGGGACATGATTTCATCCTTTCTGTGCGTTTCCTGCACGAAAAAAGGGCGGGCATGTCATCACATGTCTGCCCCCAGACTATCAACAAACCCATGGGTGGCGTCGGAGGGCCCGCAGGCCCTTCGACTTTAGATCGAAAATCGGCGACATGCGCGGCGATTTTCGCGCGATTTCGTCAGAAATCGCCTCCTTACACGAACGAACGGCCGGTCGAACGGCTTGCCGTTCGACCAGTGAGTGAGTGCGAAACCTCGACAAAGTGCCGAAGGCACTTTGTCGATGCCCTGAGGGCAGGCATGTCATCACATGTCTGCCCCGGGTTTGCTGCTGAGCAGCTCGGGGATGGCTTCGTCGGTGATGTAGGGATTGAGCCGCAGAGCGGTTTCCTGATTGATGTCCTGCCGCATCACGGCGATGTCCTGCACGGTTTCCGATTCGTTGGCAATGGCCTGCCGCTTGAAGGACATGTCCTGGCAGGGACAGCCCAGGAGCGAAAGCAGCCCGGTCATGAACTGACGGACCTGCCATTCGTAGCGGTCGGCCTTCAGGTTCAGGTTCGCCGCGGAGACGCGGATGGCCACATTCGTCAGGCTGGATCCCGTCAGGGCGTCCATGTCCAGGGCCATGTAGTCCTGATACAGGCTGCGTTCCAGCAGATCCAGCGCCGCACGCCGGGCGGAGTAGGGCACCTCGATGGTGTGGGGCTCGGCGGTGGCGCTGCTGCCGGTGCCATCGGTAAGGTTCGCTACGGCCTTCACGCGGCTGATCTGTTCCAGAATCTCCGCCACGTCATCCAGCGTGCCGCCGAAGTTGTTCAGCACCCAGTAGACGTCGTTCGCCCGGTCGAGGTTGTCCGCAAAGTCGGACAGGATGGTGTCGTAGGCGTCGATCTTCGCGCGGATGGCGGGCGTGAACTCGCTCGTCCCCTCCGCGTTGGCCTTCAGGGCGATCAGCGGGAGACGGCCGTAGCCGGGTTCCTTGAGGATCGTTTCGCCCAGCGCATCCCGGCGGATGCTGCGGCGGTAGGGCTGGCAGGGCACGACCTCCCGGAGCGCGTCGCCTTCCCGGCGCAGCACCGTCACGCCCTCCGCGGAGAACACGCGCAGGTACATCGGCCGGTTGGCCGCCAGCTGCCAGAACTGCACGCCCAGCATCATCTCGCCCGACATCTCGTCCAGCAGCGGGAAAAAGCCGCTCAGGCTGTTTCTCGCCAGCTCGATCACCTCCAGATGATCGGCGTTCCAGTAGCCCCAGGCGCAGCCGTGGAGCAGCGCCTTCTCGCCCAGCTGCTCCAGCTGATGGTCAAAGTCCCCGCCCAGACGGCGTTTGATCTTCTCCGGCAGGCTCACACCCTCGGAGAGCAGAAACTGATTCTGTTGGGTCACAAAACGGAACAGGAAGCCGCTGCCGATGCGGTTGCCCACTACGTCCTCCGTGGCGGAGCGGACGCGCCTGCGCCCCTGGGCGTCGCGGGTCTCGACCTTGCGGGCCCGCAGGATGGTCTTGCAGGCGATGCGGGTGTTCTCGCCCCGGAAGTAGCTGTTGGCGTCCAGCGCCTGCTGGAAGTCATGCGACGCCTTGAAGCGCGTCACGGCCTGAAGCAGCAGGGCCTCGCGATCCTCGGCGGCGAGGTAGTCCTGCCAGGTGACTTGGGTAAACATGGGGGGTGCTCCTTTCACTTGTGCATTATGTCCTGCGGTCCAGCGCCCGCAGCAGGGAGGCTGCGCTGTCCGGCGCATCGTCGTGTTCCGCGTCCTGCGAATAGTCGAGGATCTGATCCAGCCACGCCGGATCCGTGCCTGCGATCAGCGTCACCTGCGGCCACCATTTGCGCAGCCAGGTGCCGATTTTGACGTGCTTGTTCGTATGCTCCGCATAGGGTCTGACCGCCGCGCCGCGTGCCCGCAGCTCCCGTGCCACATACCCCCTGTCGCCGTTTGTTTCGCACAGGATGGGGGAGCACATAAGCCGCTCGCACTCTGCGATGATCTCCTCCATCACCGCGTCGACGGGCTTGCGCCAAAGGCGCCCGTAGAGGTAGGCGCGTCCGTCCCGGAGGCAGCCGCAGGTCAGCGCGGTGCAGTCCCCGCCGCCATAGGCCGCGTCGATGTGCGCCGTACCGTCCCGCAGGAGCAGCGCGTTTGCTGCCGTCTCCGGCCGCGTGGGGAACAGCGCGCCCTCCGTGGCGATGTGCCGCAGCTCATAATTCGCCGCGAACAGCGCCGGGGTCATCGAGCGCTGCAGATGCCTGATCTTGCTTTCGCTCAGCAGCCCGGTCTGCCAGCAGTCGTATCTGCGCACATTGGGCATCAGGGAAATCGCGTCCTCCGGGTGCCAGGGCGTGCCCGTGTTGATGATCCGCCCGCCGGGGTTGCGGATGTTCTGCAGCTCCTGATACACGCCGCGGATGCGTCTGCGCTCCGCGCCGGAGGTGCGGTCGTGCAGGTTGACGATGTCGTCCGTCAGCACGATGTCGGCATGCTTGCCCGTCAGCGATCCGCCCGTTCCAAGCCCCTGAAGCTGCGGTGCGCCCCGCAGCGCGGAGAAGCACGCCGTGTGCACCGTGTACATATCGCTCCGGAGCAGCTGGACGGGCTCGCCGTAGATGCAGCAGCTCAGGTACCGGAGGGCGTCCGAACGCAGCAGCAGCTTCACCTGCCGCAGCACCTCCACCACATCCTCGTCCGTCTTGCGCATGAAGAGGAGGTTCCTGCGGGGATAGAGGAGCAGCATGGCCGTCATGGCAAAGGCGAGGCAGGTGGTCTTGTAGCTGCCGCGGTGCGCCAGCAGCGTCATGTCCTCCTGCCCGGCGATCATATCCCGGAGCCAGCTGTTGTGGGTTTCGTCCGTCAGCCGGGTCAGGCCGCACCACCGTGCGACCTGCACCGGGCGCGTCAGTAGCAGCTCAAGCGCTGCCCGGCGGAGCATCATCGCCCTCCTGCCTTGCGGCAATCTCCTGCACCGCTGCCTCGATCTCCGCGATCAGCTCGGGCTTGAAGCCCTCCGTTTCCTTCGGCGTGAACAGGCTGTGGTACTTCGCCAGCTGCTCGGCGGCCTTGAGCTGTTCGCTGGTTTTCTCGCTTCGCATCAGCTGCGTGAACGTCTCCAGCACCTCGTCCGGCGTTGCGATGTCCGGCGCGTTAATTGCGGGTGTCATGTGTTCCTGCGTCCTTTCTGTCAGAATGGGGATGAAAAAGGGCGCTCCCCGTTACCGGAGAGCACCCTGCAGAAACCGGAACGTCTGTTCACGTTTTCCACGCTACCATCATATCACAGGTGGGCTAAAAATGCAATTTAATCTTCTTTAATCCACTATAATCCTTACAATAGGTCTAACAGTCATTATAACAGGCTTAACAGTCCAGACTTCGGACATACTTGTTCCTGAGCTGGTTGACCCGTGTCGTGCTGAGATCCAGCATGCGGGCAATCTGCTCATCTGTCCGCGCCTGCAGATAGTAGTGCTGCACAATCATCAGCAGGCGGCAGTTCCGGATGGCCGTAATCGCTTCGTAGACCTGGGGGTTCAGTTGAGCCAGATCGCTCCGCTTTTCGCGGATCATCGCCTCCAGTCCGTCGCTCAGCTGCAGGGCGGCCGCCATCGGATCGTTGGTTCCGCTCCTTGCGCCATCCAGCTGAATCCCCCTGTACCCCGCCGGTCGCCCGGATGGCGCCGCCTTCTCCAGCTGAATCTCCAGCTCCTCAATTTCCATCACCGTTGCCCGATAAGTGTTCAGCAGTTCCGCTGTCGTCATATGATGAACCTCCCGGTATGTAATGTGCAAGATGGGAACACATATTCGCAATGTGAACCTGTGGTTATTATATTACACCATAGGTATCATGTCAAGGGCAAAAATAAACTTTTTGGTCTTGCAAAAATGAACCGTAAGTTATATAATGAAGCGGAGGTGATCCATATGTATGCAGAGAAGATCCGTGCGCTGCGCCTGCGGGCGGGGCTGTCCCAGCAGGAGCTGGGCAAACGCCTGGGCGTATCCGCCGTCGCCGTCGGTAAATGGGAACGCGCCCAGACCCAGCCGGACATTGACACGCTGACGCGCCTGGCGGATATGTTCGGCACGACCATCGACGACCTGTGCGGCCATGACGCGCCGGTGCAGTCCGATACCTCGGAGGGCATGAACGTCCACATCATGACCCGGGCCTTCCGCCAGCTCACGCCCGAGGAGCAGGAGAAGTACATCGCCGTTGGGCGGGCGCTTTTTGCCCACGCCTTTGACGCGGCGGAAAAGAGCAAGCCGTGAGCCGCCTGCCGGACCTGCGCCGGGCGGAGCGGCTGGCATACCGCGTGCTGATTGCGCGGCAGATCACGTCGCTTCCGGTGGAACCGCTGCCCATGCTGCGCGCCTGCCGGGATACGGAGGTGATGACCTGCGCAGAAGCCGCCGTGCGTCTTGAAACGCCGGAGGAACGGTTTGCGTCGTATTTTGACCGGACGGACGCCGTGACCTTCCGTGCGGAGCGGAACGGGGAGGTGCGCTACTGCGTTGTGTACCGCACGGGCGGCAACCCCGCACGGCTGCGCTTTACGCTGGCCCATGAGCTGGGGCATCGCCTGCTGGGGCATACGGGACTGGATGAGGCAGAGGAGCGCGAAGCCGATCATTTTGCCAGCCATCTGCTCTGCCCGGAGCCGGTCATGCAGCGGCTGCGCACCGCGGATGGCGGCTTGCAGGAGCAGCTTGCTGCGCGGCTGTGCTATGTTTCGCACGCGTTCATCCGTGCCCTTGCGTACCGTCCATCGTTCCTCCGGGGAGATGCGCTGCAGCAGCGGATTGCAGATCAAATGAAAAACGCCATCCCAAAAGGCGAATGATTTTCGAGAATCTGTGCTACAATATGCGATGTAAAAGCGAATGAAGGAGGCGTGATGCGGGCAAAGACGTTCGGAAACCCAAAAACCTTCAGAAAAAACGAAAAAAAAGTGCGGAAGGCTGTTGACTTTTCCGCGCATGGATGATAATATGTACAAGCTGACTCGCGCAGATGAA
>JBJEUF010000084.1:0-3107 GCA_051883695.1 Aristaeellaceae bacterium | reverse complement strand
CTGGACGAAATGGCGCTGTCCTACGCGGAGGTCAAGGCGCTTGCGGCGGGCAACCCGGCCATCCGGGAGAAGATGGATCTGGATGTGCAGGTCTCCCGCCTGAAGCTGCTCAAATCCAACTGGCAGTCCGAGCGCTATCGCCTGGAGCGCCGCGTAGGTGTGGAGCTTCCCGGCGAGATCGCCCGCCTGGAAACCAGAATCCGCAACATGGAATCCGACATTCAGCTCTACAACGCTCACAGGCCCTCCGACGCAGAGGGCTTTTCCATTGCCCTGATGGACAGCAGCTTCGACAAGCGCGCCGACGCAGGCGAGCGCCTGATGAAGCTGCTCTCGCTGGTTCACATCGGCGAGAGCATGAAGGCCGGTACCTACTGCGGCTTTACGCTGCGCCTGAGCAAGCCGGACATGCTGAACAATCCCCGTGTGGAAATTCAGGGCGGCAACAGCTACTACGTCGAACTGGGCGACAGTCCCCTCGGCAACATCCAGCGCATCGAAAACGCGGTGGAGGGCATTGTGCAGGCAAAGGAAAAGGACGAACGCTCCCTGAGCACCGCCAGAGGCAATCTGGCGGACGCGAAAGCTGAGCTTGATAAGCCCTGGCCGCTGGAGCAGGAGCTTCAGGAGAAATCCGCCCGCCTGACGGAGCTGAACATTGAACTGGACGTCGGCGGCAGCGATACCGGCGCAGCCGCCCTCGCCGATGACGAAGATGAACCCGAACCCAGCCGCAATCGCCGCGGCAGAGATGAAGAACGATGAAAGGGAGATTCAAATGAGAGAACGCTACGAGCAGCGGCTTTTCCGCATCCTTGCGGAGGCGGGCCATCCGCCCATCCGCATCCTGACCATCACGCCGGAGGAACTGGTGGAGGTTCCCGGCATCACCGTGCCCAACATCCGGGCGGTGCTCTGCGTGCAGAACAAGCTGCTGTCGAAGGACAACAACCTCCGCGCAGGCCGCCGCATCCGGGAGCTTTTGAAGGAGCAGGCCGGACAGACGGAGGAGTGTGCGCAATGATGGAGATGACCATGCGCGCCATGACCCCGGCGGAGCACAACTACTGCTATGCGCAGAGCCGGCAGATTTCCATGCAGTCGGGCCTGATCGGTCATCTCCGCGCGGACATGGGCAGCGACGGCAGGGCGTTTTACAGCAGCTTCTTCGACTGCCAGCCCGAGCTGAAGACGGAGGCATTCCGGTCGGAGCTGAACGGGGTAATCAATGCCCTCCGCGCCGACGCGCTGAAGAACCGCAGCGCCCTTGCAGCCTACTGCCGGGAGCACCCGGACAGCGGCATCGACCATGACGGGCGCGAATACGGCTTCCGGGCGGACACGCCGGAGCATTCCTTCATGCTGCGGCTGAATCCCAACCGGGGCGAGTACAACCTGTACTGCTACTGCTATCAGCGCAGATGTCTCGACCAGCACATGCGGCATGCGGAGCAGGGCGTCCGCTTCATCACGCCGGATTACAGGGAGCTGTTCCGCATCCCGGACGGCGACTGCATCCGCATCACCGACAGCGACGGCAGGCAGCGCGACTGCACCTGCCGGTACATCGATGAAACCCATGTGGAACTCGGCGGCGAACTGAACGGCATCATGCACATCTGTGAATTCGCCGAAAGAATGGAGAAAAGTGGCTCCACGGTAATTCCGCTGCGATCCGCTCTGCCGGAGCGGTGTGCGACGAAGCAGAAAACCCGCGGCGAAGCGCGATAGAACCATTTGAGGGAGGCAAAAATGAAGAACGTAAACGAGACAAATGTCCGCAGGAACGCGGGACTGGTGATTCTCTTTGTCATCGCGGCGCTGATCGTGCTGCTGGTGCTGCTGTTCAGCACGAAGGGCCCTACCATGAAATACGAGCTGACCATTCAGGCGCTGGGCGAGGGCTCCATGACGGCCATCTCCAATTACGAGGACCTGGGCGCTGGCGAGGTGCTGCTGGTCTATTCCGAGGACATGCTCGTGCAGGATGTGAACGGTCAGGAGATCGACCTTGCCGAGCTCTCCGCTGAGAATCGCATCCGGGTGGAGCTTGCGCCCCGGGAGAAAATCCCCGGCTCCGGGGGCTACCTCGATCCCGTCATTGAGAGCATCACGCTCCTGCCCACGGGCAGCGACGAGTACATCTGATGCACCATGCGGGCGACAAACAGACGGTATGTCACCGAATCCGAGATTCGTGCAGCGAAGCAGATCGACCTGCTGACCTATCTGCAAACCTATGAACCGCATGAATTGGTGAAGGACGGCTCCGGGTATCACACGCGCACCCACGACAGCCTGAAAATCTCCAACGGCATGTGGCACTGGTTCAGCCGGGGCATCGGCGGCAGAACCGCGCTGGACTATCTGATGCATGTGAAGGGCATGGACTTCGTGCCCGCCGTGCAGCTGCTCTGCGGACTTGGGGGCATTTTGCCCCCAAGTTCAGATAAGGAGGGAAGCTGCGAACATAGGGACATTTTGCCCCCAAGTCCGGGCAGGGAGAGGAAGGAATCGAAGGCGTTTGAACTGCCGCCCGCCTATCCCGATTGCAGCCGGGTCATGCGGTATCTGCGGCGGCGCGGCATCTCCCCCGAGGTTCTGCGCCGCTGCATTGAGGAGGGGGCGCTCTATGAGGCCGACCGGTATCACAACGCGGTGTTCGTCGGCAGGGATGAAAGCGGAACGCCCCGCTATGCCATGCAGCGCTCCACAGGTGAGAAGGCGCTGAAGCTGGAGGTGGATGGCAGCGACAAGCGGTATTCGTTTTCGATGAAGGGCACGGGCGACATGCTCATTGTCTCGGAAAGCGCCATAGACGCGCTCTCCATGGCGACGATGATGCAGCAGGCCGGAAAGCCGTGGCGGGCATATCACTATCTGTCCCTCGGCGGCGTCTCGATCCGGAAGCAGAGCGACGTGCTCCCGATGGCGCTGAAGCAGTATCTCTCCGACCACCCCGAAATCCGGCGGATACGCCTTGCGCTGGACAACGACAGGATCGGGCATGGCGCAGCAGAGCAGATCATGGGAGCATTGTCTGATCAGTACGAAATATCTGCTTCATTCCCGAAGTGTGGAAAGGACTTCAACGAACAGCTGCAAAG
>JBJEUF010000083.1:0-49897 GCA_051883695.1 Aristaeellaceae bacterium | reverse complement strand
GGCGTGATGCGCACCCACTGGTTGGCGCGGGTCACGCCGGGGCGGTCGCCGGTTTTGGCAATCGCGCCGCCGTGGAGCCGGTTGGTGAAGGTGCTCTTGCCCACGTTGGGCACGCCGACCACCATGGCCTTGACGGTCTTGCGCATCCCCCGGGCGGCGGCGCGCTCGACGGTTTCCTTCGCCGCCCGGTCGATGACCGCCATCGCGTCCTTGACCTTGCCGGTGACGGCGTTGTAGGGCGCCGCGTCGACGCCCTGGGAACGGAAGAAGTTCAGCCACGCGCTGGTCGCCGCCTGATCGGCCAGATCGGCCTTGTTCAGCAGCAGCACGCGGCGCTTGCCGGAAATGAGCCTGTCCAGATCGGGATTGCGGCTGGAATACGGCAATCGGGCGTCGCACAGCTCGACCACCACATCCACGCGGCTGAGCTGCTCGGAAAGCTGCCGTTTCGTCTTTGCCATATGTCCCGGGTACCAGTTGATATCCATGCTCCACCTGCCATCGGGTATTTTCTCATGATGCGTCCGCAGGAACGGACGTTGAACAAGCCCTCGCGAAGCCGCCGTGAGAGCTGTCTTTATAATGCCATGTATTTGAAGAAATTGCAAGCCATTTTCCCTGATTTCATACTAATTCTCGTTAAAAATGTTGCACCGAGCGCAGCGATTTTTTCGTTCTGGCAAAGCTGAGTGAAGCGAGGCGTACTGGAAGTACGGTGAGCGGAACGAAGCAAAGCCAGAACGGAAAAGGCGCTGTGCGAATGCAGCATTTTTATTGAGAATTAGTATTACACCGCTTTCAGCGATTTTTACCATTTCGACACATTCGGACACCAAAAAAGGGTGGAAAAAAGCGGGCGGATGTCGTATAATGAGAATTGGCGGATTATTTGATACGCGTTATCCATCCGCCGGGATCGTGACGCGCAGATGCAGCAAGGAGTGATGACTGTGCAGCAGCAGAACCCACCGCAGGGCCGCCTGTTTCCGGACCCGCCGCAGGATCCGCCCACGGCAGCGCCCCGCTTCTCCAGCACGGGCACCCAGCCCTATGAGCCTCAGCTGCGCATGCAGCAGACAGGCGCTTATTCCCTCTACAACTCGGCCAGATACACCACCGGCTCATTGCAGGCCCTGCACGGTCAGCCGGTACAGACGCTGCCGCCCATGTCCACCATGCCCACGGCTCAGGCGTATCAGGCCGCCATGCAGCAGGCGCAGACGCAGCCGTCGGCGTCCCGGCAGGGTACGCCGCTCATGGTGCAGACCGTGCAGGGCACGCCGGTGATCGTGACGCTGGAAGCCCTGCAGGCCGCGCTGGCCCAGCAGTCCGGCAAAGCGCCTCAATCCGACAGGGACGAGGAAGCGGAGACACCCGAACGTGACCGGAAAAAGCCGGCAAGGAAGCAGCGCAGGAAAGAGCGAACGCTTGAGAAGTCCGAAAAGGATCGCAAGGCAAAGCCGCGAAGGATCAAGCTCTCGGTGCTGTGGTTCGTCTTCGGGATCATCGGGATGGGCACGACCGCCTTTTATGTGCTGCGGATCGTGGTGACCTTTTTACTCAAGCTCAAGGGCTCGCTGTGAGGTGAGGGCATGAAAGCAATTCTCAAATGGCTTGCGAGCGTGGTCGGAACGGTGATCGCGCTGGTGGCGACCATCGCGCTGCTCCCCTATGGGAGCGATCTGGTGAACGCCATCATGCCGGACGTGACCTCCGCCGCCGAACGGACCGCCGCCGTGCTTTCCAGCAAAATGGTGGAGAAAACACGGCTTGAAAGCATCTTCGTGACCGAAACGGGCACGGTGAATCATGAATTCGAACTGTACAGCGTGAGCGTGGGCAACGTGACCTTCGATTACGAATACAGCGCCAGCTTCGGCATCGACCTGAGCAAGGTGCAGATGATCGTCAGCGGCGGCAGGATCGTCTTTCTGCTGCCCGAGCCGGAGCTGATTCTGGACAGCCTCGACACCAGCAACAACAGCGTCAGGGCGCCGCTGGTCCATATCAGCAACGAGGATTTCAACGGTCTGGTGGAGCAGGAGCGCCTCAGGTGCCGCGAGCGCTACACCTCCGGTGAGAAAAGGCAGGAGCTGTGGGATGCCTCCGTCAGGGCCATGCAGAGCACCGTCGAAATGTGGCTGACGGAGGTGGACAGCCGCCTGACATTTGAATACGCGCCGCTGGAAACGGAGGATTCCGGCGCCGCCGGGACATGATCCCCGGCTGCGTAAGCAATACAAGAAAAATACTTGACAGCAGGCATCGCATGGGTATAATGGTCATGTATATTTATGCGATGCTTTTTGCATGTTTCGCATAAAAGAAGCGCTGAATGAACGCGGCGGTGCGACGGCGGGCGGGATTTGTGCAAGAAGCAGATGGCTGAAACACAGCCGCCGGCGTGCCTCCGAATGATTCAGCGGTTTCCGGACATAAAGGAGGAATCCCGATGGCACTGACCGTTTTCATCGACGGCAAGGAGGGCACCACCGGATTGCGCATCTTCGAGCGGCTGGCGACGCGGCCCGATCTGCATCTGCTGACGCTGCCCGAGGAGGAGCGCAAGGATCCGGCAGCCCGCAGGGAGGCCATCCACGCCTCGGACATCGCCGTGCTGTGCCTGCCGGATGCGGCGGCGAAGGAATCCGTCCTGCTGGCCGAGGGCAGCCGGGCGCGCATTCTGGACACGTCCACGGCGCACCGCACGGCGCCGGGCTGGGCCTACGGCTTCGCGGAGCTTTCCGCTGCGCACCGGCAGGACATCATCAGGGGAAACCGGGTCGCCGTGCCCGGCTGTCACGCCAGCGGCTTCGTGAGCCTGGTAACGCCCCTGACGGCAGCCGGATTGCTGCCCAGGGACACGGCGCTGAGCTGCTTCTCCCTCACCGGCTACTCCGGCGGCGGCAAGAAGATGATCGCCCAGTATGAAAGTGCGGAGCGCACCCCCGACCTCGACAGCCCGAGGCCCTATGGGCTGACCCAGGGGCACAAGCATCTGCCGGAAATGACCCACGTGCCGGGACTGGCGGTTTCGCCCATCTTCGCGCCCATCGTGGCGGATTTCTATTCGGGCATGGAGGTCACCGTGCCGCTCTTCGGCAGTCAGCTGCGCTGCGCGCACCCGATGGACGAGGTGCTCAGCTGCCTGAAGGCGCATTACGAGGGCTCCCCCATCGTCCGGGTGCTGGGGCCGGAGGACGTGGCAGGCTTTGGGGGCTTCATTCCCGCCAACGCGCTGTCCGGCAGGGACGGCATGTGGCTGATGGTCACGGGCAACGACGACCGGCTGCAGCTGGTGAGCCTGTTCGACAACCTCGGCAAGGGCTCCTCCGGCGCGGCGCTGCAGTGCCTGAACCTGATGACCGGCGCTGACGAAACGCTGGGGCTGAATCTGTAAACGAATTGATATTCATAGGATGGAGGCATCATGATGGAGCATATCAAGGGCGGCGTGTGCGCTGCCACGGGTTTCAGGGCGGGCGGCATTCACTGCGGCATCCGCAAGAACCGCGTCAAGCGGGACATCGCGCTGATCGTCAGCGAGGTGCCCGCCGCGGCCAGTGCGGTCTATACCACCAATCTTGTCAAGGGCGCGCCCATTTACGTCACCCAGCGGAACATCGCAGACGGCGTGGCGCAGGCGATGATCTGCAACAGCGGCAACGCCAACACCTGCAACGCCGACGGCGAGGACATCGCCTGGCAGATGTGCTGTCTGGCCGGCGAAGCCGCCGGGGTGAAGCCGGAGGACGTGATTGTCGCGTCCACGGGCGTGATCGGTCAGCCGCTGAGCATCGAGTCGATCAGGGCCGGCATGGCGGAACTGGTGGCTTCGCTGCACGAAAACGGCTCACAGGAAGCGGCGGAGGCCATCATGACCACCGACACCGTGATGAAGGAGGTCGCGGTCCGTTTCACCGCAGGCGGCAGAATCTGCAATCTGGGCGGCATCGCCAAGGGCAGCGGCATGATTCACCCGAACATGGCGACCATGCTGGTTTTCCTCACCTGCGACGCGGCGATTTCTCCCGCGATGCTCAAAAAGGCGCTGGCGGACAACGTGCAGGACACCTTCAACATGATCAGCGTGGACGGCGATACCTCCACCAACGACATGGTGAGCATCCTGTCCAACGGCATGGCAGGCAATGCCCTGATCGACCAGGAGGGCGAGGATTACGCGGCCTTCTGCGCGGCGCTGAACGAGGTGACGACGACGCTGTGCCGGGCCATCGCCAAGGACGGCGAGGGCGCAACCCGGCTGCTGACCTGCCGCGTGACCGGCGGCAAAACGGTGAAGGACGCGAAGAAAGCGGCAAAGTCCGTCGTTTGCTCAAGCCTTTTCAAGGCGGCGGTCTTCGGCGCGGACGCGAACTGGGGCCGCGTGCTGTGCGCGCTGGGCTATTCCGGTGCGGACATCGACGTGAAGGCCGTGGACGTGACCTTCCGCTCCATCAGGGGGGAGATCACCGTATGCCGCATGGGCGCGTCCGTTCCCTTCTCCGAGGAAAAGGCCAAGGAGATCCTGATGGAGGACGAAATCGACGTGCTGATTACGCTCAGGGACGGCGAGGCCTGCGCCACCGCCTGGGGCTGTGATCTGACGTATGACTATGTGAAGATCAACGGCGATTACCGCACCTGACAAACGAAAGAGGAGCAGCTGCATGAGTGAACAGGCAATGGGCATGAACAACGCCGACCGCGCGAAGGTGCTGGTGGAGGCGCTGCCCTATATCCGGAAGTACAACGGCAAGATCATCGTCGTCAAGTACGGCGGCAACGCCATGATCAACGAGGAGCTCAAGCACGACGTGATGCGCGACATGGTGCTGATGAGCCTGATCGGCGTGAAGGTGGTGCTGGTGCACGGCGGCGGGCCGGAGATCTCCGCCATGCTCAGGCGGGTAGGCAAGCAGTCCGAATTTGTGGACGGCCTGCGCGTGACGGACGAGGAGACCAGCGAAATCGTGCAGATGGTGCTGGCCGGCAAGATCAACAAGAGCCTGGTGGCCAAGCTCGACCTGCTGGGCGGCCGCGCGATGGGCATCTGCGGCATGGACGGCAATCTGCTCAAGGTCCGGCAGGTCGATCCGCGGCTGGGCTATGTGGGCGAAATCAGCCGGGTGAACCCGACCATGCTCATCGACCTGCTGGAAAAGGGCTACATCCCGGTGGTGTCCACCATCGGCTGCGACGAAAGCGGCCACGTCTACAACATCAACGCCGACACCGCCGCCTCCGCCATCGCGGGAGCGCTGAAGGCCGAGGCGCTCATTTCCATGACGGATACGGTGGGCCTGCTGATGGATCCCAAAGATCCCGAGACCCTCATCCGCCGCATCGACCTGCAGGGCTGCGAGGAGCTGAAGGAGAAGGGCGTCATCTCCGGCGGCATGATCCCCAAGGTGGAATGCTGCACCAACGCCATCAGGGACGGCGTGCGCAAGGTGTTCATCATCGACGGGCGCGTGCCCCATGCGCTGCTCATCGAGTGCCTGACCGACGAGGGCGCGGGCACCATGTTCAAGCCGGAGCTCAGCCCGCATTACAGCACAAAGTAAAGGGATGGTACCCATGACCAAGCAGATTGACCAGCAATATGTTGCAAACACCTACGGACGCTTTGACGTGGCCCTCGCCAGCGCGCAGGGCGCAACCTACACGGACGAGGACGGCAAGCAGTACATCGACCTGGGCTCAGGCATCGCCGTGACGGCCTTCGGCGCAGCGGATCCCGAATGGGTCGCCGCTGTGACCGCCCAGCTGAACACCCTCGGCCACACCTCCAACCTGTACTACACCGCACCCCAGGCAAGACTGGCACAGCTCCTGTGCGAGAAGACCGGCATGAAGAAGGTTTTCTACGGCAATTCCGGCGCGGAAGCCAACGAGTGCGCGCTGAAGGTGGCGCGCAAGTACGGCGAGGCCACCGGGCGCTCGACCATCGTGACGCTGTGGAATTCCTTCCACGGGCGCACCATCGCGACGCTGGCCGCCACGGGGCAGGACAGGTTCCATGCCCATTTCGGGCCCTTCCCGGCGGGCTTTGAGCACATCCGCGCGGGCGATGAGGCCGAGCTGACCGCGGCGCTCACCAGCGGCCGGGTCTGCGCGATCCTGATGGAGATGGTGCAGGGCGAGGGCGGCGTGATTCCGCTGGACAAGGGATATGTGCAGCTGGCGGAAAAGCTCTGCCGGGAGCACGACGTGCTGCTGATGGTCGACGAGGTGCAGACGGGCAACGGGCGCACCGGCACGCTCTACGCCTACCAGCAGTTCGGCATCAAGCCGGACGTGGTGACGACCGCGAAGGGGCTTGGTGGCGGACTGCCCATCGGCGCCTGCCTGATGGGCGAAAGGTGCGAAAACGTGCTGGGCAGGGGCGATCACGGCTCCACCTACGGCGGCAACCCGATCTGCGCGGCGGCGGCGCTGAACGTGATCAGCCGCATGGACGATGCGCTGTTTGACGGCGTGAAGGAACGCGCAGCCTACATCCGCAGCGAGCTGGAGGGCGCGGAGGGCGTTGGCGGCGTGTCCGGCATGGGGCTGATGATCGGCATCCTGCCCACACGCCACACCGCCGGGGAAATCGCGGCAGCCTGTCTGGCAGACGGCCTGCTGGTGCTGACCGCCCACGAGAAGGTGCGGCTGCTGCCCCCGCTGAACATCCCGATGGCGGAGCTGCAAAAGGGCATCGCCATCCTGAAAAGGAATCTTGCATAAACATCATTGGCGCACTGTCATCCTTGCAGACAGTGCGCCGTTTCGATGAATTGGGATGCAATGCTTTCGTTTCGCCCGGAAACAGACCGATAGTCGGGTATCATCAGCAATGGCAGACCCGGATTCTGCCATATGTGCATTATGACCAGGCGGAGTAGGCACCGGTCTGCCTCTGGGCCTGCTGCATCCGCCGGACCACCGCGTCATAGCGGCGGTGCTGGATGGGCGGTACCGGCGGCTCCATGGGATATGTACGCTGCGGGAGCGGCTCGTCTTCCACGGGGGCGGCGACGGCCTCCACGGACTGCTGCTGCCACAGGAGCCATCGTGCCTGCCGTTCCTGACTGGTCGCGGCGGCAAAGGGCGATACGGTCGAGGCTTCTCTCATGCGGAACTCCCCTTTCCTGCGTTCTATTGCCATGATATGCAGGATTTTCCCGGATGTGCGGCGAATTCTTCCTCAAAATTGTGTGCATCAAGGAGGTTTTTTCATGCCCGAACTCATCCGGCTTTCCAACAGCTGCTGCAGCGCCTCCATCCGTCCGCTGGGCGCGCAGATCGTCTCCATGACCGCGCCGGACGGACGCGAGGTCATCTGGCAGGGCGATCCCGCCGTCTGGGCCGATCATACGCCCATCCTGTTCCCGGTCATCGGCAACTGCAAGGATGCCGGCGTCCTCATCGACGGCGTGCGCTATCCGATGACCAAGCACGGCTTCGCACGCAAGGCGTTGTTCACCGTTGTCAACAAGAGCGACGACTCCGTGGTGCTGGAGCTTCGCGAAAGCGAGGAGACGCTGCGGCAGTACCCCTTTGCCTTCACGCTGCAGGTAGCCTATGCGCTGACGGAGAACGGCTTCACCTGCCGCTTCACGGTGGAGAACCGCTCCGACAGGGAGATGCCCTTCTGCGTGGGCGGACATCCGGCCTTTGTGGTGCCGATGGCGCCGAGCGCGGCCTTCGAGGAGTATCAGGTCGTATTCCCCGAGGACGAACGGGTGACGAACCTGCTCTGCCCCGGCGGCAACCTGATCAGCGGCAGCGAGGAGCTGACCTTCCCCGGCGGCGTGCTGGCGCTGTCCCACGATATCTTTGACGCAAAGGACACCCTGCTGCTGCCGGAGCTCAGGAGCCGCAGCGTGAAGCTGGTGCACCGCGAGAGCGGCCACGGGCTGCGCTTCACGTGGCAGAATATGGAGGCGCTGGCGATCTGGTCGCGCCCCGTCAACCATGGCGATTACCTGTGCCTGGAGCCGTGGCACGGTCTTCCCGGCTTCGTGGATGAGAGCGGCGAATTCGCCCGGAAACGCTATGCCACGGTGCTGCAGCCGGGAGATTGCTACCGCTGTGGCTTCACGATGGAGCTGATCTGACCATGTGCGGACGGTTTTACATCGAGTCCGACGACACGCCCGATGAGCTGATTGCGCTGCTGAACCGGGCCGAAGCCATGGGACAGCGGAGCGACAGGGCGTTCCGGCTCAAGCGCGGCGAGATTCGCCCGGGCGACACGGCAGCCGTCGTGGCGATGAACCGCGCAGCGCAGCGCTCGGTGTTCCCGATGCAATGGGGCTTCCGGCTGAACCGGCAGCTGCTCATCAACGCCCGCAGCGAGACCGCAGCCGCAAAGCCCACCTTCCGGGAAAGCCTGCACGACCGGCGGTGCCTGATCCCGGCGAGCGCCTATTTCGAGTGGGATCATCGCAGCAGGCCGCTGACGAAATACCGCTTCTCGCTGCCCGATGCGCCGGTGCTGTATTTGGCGGGCCTGTACCGGTTTGAGGCGGAAACGCCCTGGCCGGTGTTCACGGTGCTGACCCGGGAGGCCGCGCCGGAGATTGCCTGCTTCCACGACCGGATGCCGGTGATCGTTCCGCCGGACATGACGGCGACGTGGCTCGACAGGACGAAGCCGCATCAGGCGGTGCTGGACGCAGCGCAGACACGGGTGACATGGAAAGAGGCATAGACGAACAGGAGGGCATGCCATGCAACGGAATCAGGAGCTTGCAAAATGGCGGGACGGCATTGATCCCTTCGCGCTGCCCCTTAAGCATGTGCAGATTCAGGAGATTCTCGGGTATCCCCATGCCGCCAATCAGGTCTTTTATCTCCGAGGACTGCGCGGCGGACAGGAAGGCTACTACTATCTGAAATATGCGCACCATCGGGACGCCAACCTCTGCAATGAAGTGGAGATCATCCGGCAGCTTCGCTCCCCGCTATCCCCCGAGGTGGTGGAATACGATGCGAACAGCTATCAATATGAGCTGACCCGCCAGATCGAGGGACAGCGGCTTTCGGTGCTGCTTGCCAACGCGGGGCTGGAAAGCGGTCTGGACTACATGCGCGCGTACGGGCAAACCCTGGCCGGGCTGCATCAGGCACGGGGCAACTTCCCCGACGCGCCCCACAGGCGGTTCCATGACCTGCCGGAGGAGGCGTACTGCGCGGAGAACGGGTTGGAAGCGGTTTATCGCTATCTGGCGGCACACCAGCCCCGGCATATCCACCGATGCTTCGTGCACGGGGACTTCCACTATGCCAACGTGCTCTGGCAGCACGGGCAGATTTCCGGCATTCTGGATTTTGAGCTTTCCGGCATGGGCAACCGGGAATTTGACATCGCCTGGGCGGTCATTCTGCGGCCAGGCCAGAGGTTCCTGAAAACCGACGCGGAGCTGGAGGAATTTCTGGCGGGGTACACCGCTGTCTGTCCATGCGACCGCGAGCTGGTGCGGTACTACATGGCGCTGATCTATACCCGATTTTTGAAGGCCGGGGATGATGATTACGAGTCGTATGTGCGGGCCTGGCTCCAACAGAACACGCTTTGATGCAAGAAAAGGGTGCCGCTGCAGAGGTCTGGGGACTTCTGCAACGGCACCTTACAAATTACATGATGGTCGGCACGGGCGCGTCCTCGGCTTCGGGCTCGATTTCCACCGCCTCCGTGGCTTCCATGGCAGGGACTTCGGTCGTGCTGCTCACAGGCGCGGCTTCCTCTGCCGGCGCGGCGGCTGCGGCCTCGGCCTCCTTCTCTGCGGCTTTTGCCTCGGCTGCGGCCTTCTCTGCGGCTTTGGCCTCGGCACGGGCGGCCTTTGCCTCAGCACGGGCCTGCTTGCGGGCAGCCTTTTCCTCTGCGACGGCTACCGCCGCGGCGGCCTTGGTTGCGGCGCGTTCATTGCGCAGCATATCCAGCCCCTCGTCCAGCGAGCGAATCTCGCTCACCAGCGGCTGAACCTCCTCGGGCAGCTGAACGCCTGCGCCATACAAGCCGTATACCTTCTCGCCCAGCTCGCTGATCGTTTCACGGCGACGGCTGATGCTGTCCATTTCCTTCATCTTGAACCGAATCGCGCCAACCGCCTTCTTTGCGGTTCTGCCAATTCCCTGTCCGATGCGCTTCAAAACATCCCATACAGCCTTGAAAAAGTCTGACACAATCATCACTCCTGATCTACAGTTATTGGATTGAACATAAAATTCGCCATCGGGAACGTGGATTCCTGCCGGTTTGCAGACATTATTTGCCCGATGCGAAAAAAGTCGGTTTCCGCCGCAGCTCCCTTATCGAATCAGTCGACAGTGAGCTCCATGAGGCGGCGATAGGTCGTAAAGCCGACGGATTGGTAGAACTGCAGCGCGTTCTCGTTGAACTCCCAGACGTCCAGCTCAATCCGGTCGAATCCCCGCTCCTTCGCAAAGGCCTTGATCCTTGCAAAGATCGCGCGCCCGACGCCCTGCCGGCGGAAGGCCGCATCCACGCCGAATTCGTTCACTTCCATGTAGTGCCGGGCCGGCTTGTGGGGATGCTCCAGCGTATCGACCTCCTCCAGAAAGGCGAAGCCCGCAAGCTGCCCCTCCTGCTCCGCGACGAGGATATGCTGCCTCTCGTCCGCAAAGACCGCGTCAATGCGCTCCGCAATCAGGGACGGAAAGCCGGGCCGGAAGAAGTCCGGGCGGGCGGCGGCGTGCAGCTCGCTCACCTGCGCGCGCAGCTCATTCACCCGGGACAGCTCGCTTTCCAGTGCAAAACGGATCAGCATGTCGGAATCACACTCCCTTCGCTGAGAAACCGCGGCGCTCCGGCTGATACGGAACGCCGCGGCATGACGCGGGGTTTTTATTTATGCATTCATAATTTTTTCAGCGATCTGCCTGCCGGTCAGGCCATACTCCTCCAGCAGATGCGCGGGCTTGCCGGACTGGCCGAACTCGTCGTTGATGCCGATCTTGCGGAACTTCTCCAGACCCATGCCGCACAGCGCGGAAGCGACGGCATCGCCCAGACCGCCGATGACAGAGTGCTCCTCCACGGTGAACACCTTGCCGCACCTGGCAGCGTATTCACGGGTCAGCGCCTCGTCGAAGGGCTTGAGGGAGTGGTGGTTGACCAGCGCTGCGTCGATGCCGTGCGCCTTGAGGATCTCGACGGCCTCCAGGCAGTGCTCCAGCATGATGCCGCAGCAGAAGATGACAGCGTCCTTGCCGTCCTTGATCACGTTGCCCTTGCCGATCTCGAAGGGACGCTCCTCATACACGGGCGAGGGCAGACGGGCGGTGCGGATGTACACCGGGCCGTTGATTTTGGCAGCGGCCTCGACGCACTTGTAGCACTCGTTGGCGTCGGAAGGCACCAGCACGGTCATGTTGGGCAGCACGCGCATCAGGGCGATGTCCTCGATGGCCTGATGGGAGCCGCCGTCCTCGCCCAGGGTGATGCCCGCGTGGGAGAAGCCGAACTTCACGTTCAGCTTGGGATAGCACACACCATTGCGAATCTGGTCATAAGAGCGGCCAGCGAACACAGCAAAGGTGGAGCAGAAGGGAATCAGGCCCATGGTGGACGCGCCGGCAGCCATATCGACCATGTTCGCCTCGGCGATGCCGCAGTCGATGAAGCGGTCGGGATAGGCCTTCTTGAAGCCGTTGGTCATGGTTGCGGCAGCCAGATCGGCGTCGAATACGACGACCTTGTCATTCTCAGCGCCCAGCTTGACGATGGCCTCGCCATAGGCGACGCGGATTGCTTTCTTTTCCATCTTCTTACGCCTCCAGTTCCTTCAGTGCAGCTTCGGTCTCGGCAGCGTTGGGAGCCTTGCCGTGCCAGCCGACCTGGCCCTCCATGAAGGAGACGCCCTTGCCCTTGGTGGTGTGCAGGTGGATCAGGCGGGGCTTGCCGGGGCAGGCGGGCGTATGCAGGGCAGCAAGCACCTGCTCCATGTCGTTGCCGTCCGCCACGTCGATCACGTCATAGCCGAAGGCGCGCCACTTCGCGTCCACATCGCCCAGGGACATGACCTCGTCGTTCGTGCCGTCAATCTGCATGCCGTTATGGTCGAAGATGACGGTCAGGTTGTCCAGGCCGTAATGCGCGGCGGCCATGGACGCCTCCCACACGAGGCCCTCCTGGCTCTCGCCGTCGCCGATGATGGTGTACACATGGCAGGGATTGCCCGTCTTCTTCGCGCCCAGCGCCATGCCGACGGCGATGGAGATGCCCTGGCCCAGGGAGCCGGTGGAGGCATCCACGCCGGGGCACTTCTTCACGTCCGGATGGCCCTGCAGGATGCCGTGCAGCTGACGGAACCTGTCAAACTCCTCGGGGCCGAAGAAGCCGCGCTCGCACAGGGTGCCGTACAGACCGGGAGCCGCGTGGCCCTTGGAGAGCACAAAACGGTCGCGGTTGGGATTCTTGTCATCCCTGGGGTCAACGCCCTTCATCACGTCAAAATACAGGGCAACCAGGGCCTCGGTCGCGGACAGGGATCCGCCGGGATGACCGGCGCCCGCCTTGTTGGTCATGGTGATGATGTCGCGGCGAACGCGCCGGCATACATCCTTCAGTTCCAGAATGTCCATGATAGTACCTCCTCATGTGCCGTGGCCGCTTCTGCGCGGCGATCCAGGCATGTCCGTACAGGGTTATTATAGTATGACGGACGCTTGCTTGTCAATGCATTGGAACGCAGCTTTTCGTCAGAATTTGCCTGATTCCGGCCTATATCACGAGGCTCGCCAGGCGGAAGACCGCCCATGCCGCCAGCCATGCGGTCAGCAGCTGCACAAGGGCGGATTTTGCCGTAGCCCGGCGGCTTCCCAGCGCATCGGACATGGCGGTGAGCGCCGCCGTGCAGGGCGTGTAGAGCAGCGCGAAGGTCAGGAAGGACAGCACGGCGGCGGATGAGGGGAACACCGCCTGCAGCCCGCCGTCCCCCACCAGAATCGTCAGGGTGCTGACGATGCTCTCCTTGGCAAGGAGTCCGGTCATCAGCGCGGCGGCAGCCTCCGGGCTTCCGAAGCCCAAAGGGGTCAGGAAGGGCACAATGAGACTTGCGGTCTTTCCAAGCAGACTTTCGGTCGGGTTGTCCGTCCAGCGCAGATCGGGCGTGAAGGAGCGCAGCAGCCAGACCGCCGCCGTTGCCAGCATGATGATGCTGAACACCCGCAGCAGGAACTCCCCCGCCCGGTCCCGGATACCCCGCAGCACGGATCGTCCGCCGGGCATCCGAAGCACGGGCAGCTCCATCAGCAGCGGTGACGGCGCACCGGCGAAGCGCGTTTCCTTCATCAGATGGGCCATCGCCACGCCCATCGTCATGCCGCCCGCGTAGAGCGCGAGGATCACCAGATACGCATTTCGCCCGAAGAAACGCTGGGTCAGCAGGGCGTACACGGGCAGCTTGGCGCTGCAGGACAGAAACGGCAGCAGCAGCACGGTGAAGGTGCGATCCCTCCGGCTGGTCATGGTGCGCGCCGCCATCGCGGCGGGAACCGTGCAGCCCAGACCCAGCAGCATGGGGATGAAGGCGCGGCCGTTCAGCCCGATGCGCCGCAGGGGCCGATCCATCAGGAAGGCGGCGCGGGCCATGAAGCCGCTGTCCTCCAGCAGGCTGAGCAGAAGCAGCATCAGCAGCAGCGTCGGCAGGAAGGACAGGACGCTGCCGACACCCGCGAGCAATCCCTGCGTGATGAAATCCGTCAGCACGGTCGATGCGCCAAGGCGGTCAAGCGCGTTCGTCAGGAACGACAGGATGGCGGCAATCAGCCCATCCGCCGCTGCGGAAAGCGCCGCCCCCACCGGCCCGAAGGTCAGGAACAGGATGGCGGAAAGCGCGGCGATCATCAGCGGCAGTCCGGCCCGGGTCTGCAGGAGGACGCCGTCGACACGCTCCGTGAGCGTTCGCCCGGGCGGCGCGAAACGGCAGGTCCGGGCGAGGAGATCGGCAATCTGCGCATACCGCGCGTCGATAAGCTCCGGCGTGGGGACGGGCAGCGCAGATGGCTGCACCGGAGATTGCGCGGCATGCGCCATTGCGGCGTCCGTGAGGTCGGCGACGCCTTCGCCGCTTCGGGCGGCAACGGGCACCACGGGAGCGTCCAAAAGCGCGGCAAGGGCCGGGATGTCGATCCGGTCTCCCCTCCTGCGCACGTCGTCCATCATGTTCAGCGCGACGACGACCGGTACGCCCAGCGCCTTCAGCTGCAGCGTGAGGTACAGTCCGCGCTGCAGGCAGGTCGCGTCCACCACGTTGATGACCGCATTGTACGTGCCTTCCAGGAGCACATCGCGGGTGACGCGCTCCTCCAGCGTGTAGGGCACGAGCGAATAGGTGCCCGGCAGATCGGTCACCTCCGCGTCCGCGCGACCGCGCAGGGAGCCGGAACGGCGCTCAACCGTCACGCCCGGCCAGTTGCCCACATGGCGGTTTTCGCCGGTGAGCGCGTTGAACAGCGTGGTTTTGCCGCTGTTCTGGTTGCCTGCGAGGACAAAGCGGATCATGGCGATTCCTCCGTGACCTGAATGCGTTCCGCCTCGCGGCGGCTGATGGACAGCGTGAAGCCGCGCAAGCGGACGAGCAGCGGATCGCCGCCGGGGGCCGCGCCGCTCAGGGTGAGGGCCGTGCCGGGCGTGAAGCCCAGCTCCATCAGGCGCGTGGACAGGGTTCCGCCGCCGGTGACGCGCCGGACAACCGCACGCTGATTCCTCCGCAATTCCGAGACATTCATTGCGTGTCCTCCCGCCTTGCGGCTTCGATGCAGTTCATTTCGGGATGCTCGAGCCAGACGGCGATCAGCTCCGGCTCATCGAGGGTGGCCAGCAGCTTCATCGTCCCCGGCTCGATGATCCGGAACGTGGTGAGGGCGCGCGGGGCCAGCAGGCGAACCGCCCGGTGCAGCGGCTGCGTGGCGAGGATCGCCCGATCCCGGCAGCCGGACCAGCCGCGGCGCTCCAGCTCAATCTTCCGATCCATCAGCTGCCGCAGCTGCACCATGGCGAAGGTTGTCGTCGCCGCCCACGCGCTGTAGCACAGAAAGCACCCGCAGGCCGCCAGCGACCAGTTCCACCCGCCGTATCGCCAGGAAAGCCAGACGCTGCCCGCGATGGCGGCGCATCCCAGCACCATGCCGAGCGTACGGATGATACGCTGCACCACGGCGGATGGCAGGAAGCGGGAAAGCACAAGGCTCAGGATGCGCCCCCCGTCCAGCGGCAGCGCGGGCAGCAGGTTCAGCAGGAGCAGGGCAAGGTTCGCAGCGAAGATCATCCGCCCGGTGGGGACGCTCAAATGCCCGGCAGCCGTCAGACGCAGGGCGATCCCGCACAGGAGCAGCGTCATCAGCGGGCCCGCAGCGAGCATCGCCAGCCGTCGCAGGGGCGGCAAGCGCGCCTCGTCCTCCAGCCGCATCACGGCGCCCAGCGGCGTCAGCTCCAGCTCCCGGGGCGGCTGCCCGGCGATGGCGGCGGCGGCGGCGTGGGCACATTCGTGCAGCAATATCGAGACAGTTGCCGTCAGCAGCATCGGCCAGCTGCCCGTCAGGAGGGCATAAGCCGCAAAGAGCAGCGTTCCCATGTGCAGGTAGATGTCCGTCGGGCCGACGGACAGGATGCGCCGCCTCATACGCCGCCCAGCAGGAGTGCCGGGTCGATGCTCATGCCGTCCCGGCGCACCTCCAGCACAAAGTCCTCGCCCGGCAGAAGCGTGCCAACGACGTCGCCCGCGCGGACGGCCTCCCCCGTGCGGACGCGCACCTCGCCAAGGTTGCCGTAGCAGCAGCTCAGTCCGTCATCGCCCAGCACCTGCACCAGCCGCTCGTCCCCGTTGCCGTGGTACACGCCGGTCACCTCGCCATCTGCCGCCGCACGCACGGTCGTATCGCCCGTGCGCCAGGTCATGTAGGGCTCGCGCTCCGACCACGCGTGCACCACCAGGCCGCCCGACACCGGCATGGACAGCGCGTCCCCGCTGCGGCCAAAGACGAGGGTCGCCTCCGGGAACAGCGCGCTGACGAAGGACAATCGGCCCAGCTGATCGTCCAGCAGCGAATCGTCAGTCGCGGCGGTCAGCACGGCATCCGTCGCCGCCGACAGCTCCGGCAGCGCGCCCGAGCGCAGCGCCACCGCACACAGCACCAGTGCCCCGGCGACCGCCATGTTCCGCAGCAGCCGCTCCCCCGGATGGCGCCCCGGCGGCTGCTTCCATTGGATGGCGTCCTCCGCCTGCTTCGTTTCGGGCTCTTCCGCCGACGGCATCCGCCGCCGCACCCGCATCGTCCCGACCTGCGTCCGCTCATTTTCCCGCATATGAAAACCACCTTTCCTGCACAGAACGTATGCATGGAAAGGTGGCTTCATGTTACAGACTTACGGTCGGTTTCAGATTGCCAGCGCTCCCTGATCGACCATGCGCTGGAGCGCCTGGGCAATGGCGATGCGACCATGGGCATAGGTCAGCCCCCCCTGCAGGTAGGCGGTGTAGGGCTCGCGCATGGGCGCGTCGGCGGACAGCTCGACGGATGCGCCCGCCACAAAGGTGCCTGCCGCCATCACGACCTGATCGTTGTAGCCGGGCATGTCCCAGGGCTCGGGCAGGGCCATGGAATCAATGGGCGACGCCATCTGAATCCCTTGGCAGAAGGCGACGAGGCGCTCCGGCGTGCGCATCTGGATGGCCTGAATGATATCGGCCCGGGGCGCATCCGCAGGCGGCGTGGTGGTCATGCCCAGCTCCTCAAAGACGCGTGCTGCCAGACAGGCGGTTTTGATGGCCTGCGCCACGGTATGGGGCGCCATGAACAGCCCCTGATAGAAGGGCTGATAGCTGGCGGCGTAAGAACCGACTTCCAGTCCGATTCCGGGCGCGGTGAGCCGGTAGGCGATGCGGGTGACCGCCTCCTGCGTGCCGGCGATGTAGCCGCCCGTGGGCGCGATGCCGCCGCCGGGATTCTTGATGAGGCTGCCGACGCACACGTCCGCGCCGTAATGGCTGGGCTCCTTTTCGCACACGAACTCGCCGTAGCAGTTGTCCACCATCAGCCGCACGCCGGGGTGCTTGCGGCGGAGCATGTCCGCCAGCGGTGCGAATTCCTCCGGCATCAGGGACGGACGCCACGCGTAACCGCGGCTGCGCTGGGCGATGACGAGCCGCGTGTTGGGCTTGATCGCCGCGTCGACCGCGTCCACGTCGATGCGCCCGTCCTGCGTCAGCTCCACCTGATTGTAGCCCACGCCCATCTCCCGCAAGCTGCCGACGGGGGCTTCGCCCTCGCCCCAGCCGATGATGTTTTCCAGCGTGTCATAGGGCCTGCCGGTGGCGGAGAGAATCTCGTCGCCCGGCAGGGTCAATCCGAACAGGCACAGGCTGATGGCGTGGGTGCCGCTGGCAATCTGCGGGCGGACGATGGCTGCCTCGGTCCCGAACAGATCGGCGTAGACGCGTTCGAGGGTGTCCCGGCCCACATCGTCATAGCCGTAGCCGGTGGTTGGCGAAAAGTGGCGGTAGGCCACCTGATGCTTCTGAAAGGCCTTCAAAACGCGGCGGGTGCCGTGCTCCTCCATCGCGTCGATGCGGGCAAACTGCGCCTGCAGCCCCGCTTCGGCGCGGACGATTCTTTCCTGTATGGTCATGCTTCTGCTCCTTTTCCGGCAAGCGCGGTGCCGTGTAGATACCAGTTTTCAAGGGTTTCGTATGCATCCTTCGCCAGGCCGTCCACCCAGAGGACATCCTCCTCCCGGCGCATCCAGGTCAGCTGGCGCTTGGCGTAATGGCGGGTGTTCATTTTCAGGAGCGTGTCCGTCTCCGCGAAGGTCATTTCGCCGCGCAGATAGGGCACGATTTCCTTGTAGCCGATGGCCTGCATGGCCTGTGCACTCGCCGGAACGCCGCTGCGCAGCAAGCCGCGAACCTCGTCCACAAGGCCCTGCGCATACATCCGGTCGATGCGCTTTTCGATGCGCCCGTAGAGGATCGCCCGATCCATGGTCAGGGCCGCCACCCGGTATTGATGCCGACTTCCGGTCTGTATTTGCGGCTGCATAGAGAACGGCACACCGGTCAGGCGGTAGACCTCCAGCGCCCGGATCACGCGGCGGCTGTTGTTGGGATGCAATCGCGCGGCGGTGTCGGGGTCGACGGCCCGCAGCATCTCCAGCAGGCGCTGCTTTCCGCCTTCCCCGGCGGCGATGACTTCCAGCTCCGCGCGGAGATCGGCATCCGCCGCCGCATCGCCCATGGCCATCGGGTGGCGCAGCGCGCGCAGGTACAGCCCCGTGCCGCCCACCAGCAGGGCGCGGTGGCCCCGGGCGTGGATATCCGCGATGCAGTCCTCCGCCAGCTCCTGATACCCGGCGACGGAAAAGGGCTCGTCCGGGTCGGCCACATCGAGCATATGATGCGGAACACCCTCCATTTCGTCCATGGTCGGCTTGGCGGTACCGATGTCCATGCGGCGGTACACCTGCATCGAATCCATGCAGACAATCTCGCAGTCATGCGCCTTTGCAAGGCGGATGGACAGCGCGGTCTTGCCGCTTGCCGTAGGGCCCGTCAGCACCCAGCAAATGCTTTTGTCCATAGGCTCTCCTTACTGCAGACGGCGGAAGCGCCGGTCAAGGTCGGTGCGCGTCAGCGCGATGATCAGCGGCGTCCCCCGTGGGCCGGTGGGCGTCACCTTCTCGTCCACCATGCGGCTGACCAGCTCCCGCAGATCGCTTTCGCTCAGGCGTTCGCCGGGCTTCACGGCCTTCCTGCAGGCCAGCGCCAGGATTCCCGCCCGCCGCTTTTCCAGCGAGATCACGCCGCGCTCGCCCTCCAGCTGGTCGATGATCTCCCGCAGGAGGTCGCCGGCCTGGGGCTGCCCCAGAATCATCGGGATGGAACGGATCGCCACCTCGGTTTCCCCGAAGGCTTCGACGGACAGACCGAGCGTCTGCAACAGATCCTGATTTTGCTCCAGCAGCTGCTGCTCCCGGCGCGTGACCGGGACGATCAGCGGAATCAGCAGCTCCTGCCCGCAGGTGTGGGTGTCCAGCGCCTTCATCATCCGGTCAAACAGGAGGCGCTCATGCACGCCGTGCTGGTCGATCAGCAGCAGGCTGTCCCCGTATTCCACGACGATGTAGCTGTTGAAGGCCGTGCCGAGCAGCTTCATGGGCTTTGGCGCGTCCGGCAGCAAGGTCTGCGGGGCAGGTTTGGGCGGCTCCGGCGGCTGCGGACGACGGGGCGGCGGCACGACGCTGCGCTGATATACCGGCAGCGCGGTGGTCTGGCGCAGCACGGGATTGACGGGCTTCAGCTCCGTCAGGGGCTTCAGCGCGGGGTGCACCGGTTCGGATGGCTTCGGGTCGGTGCGGGAACCTTCCGGGAGGGACGGCGCCTTGACAGGGGGCGGCGGCGCGGCGGCAGGCACGGCTTCCGCCTTCGGTTCGGCGGGTGGCACGGCTTCCGCGGGCGCAGCCTGCACAGGCGGCGGATTCACAGACTTCCGGTCTGTTTTGGTGGCAACGGTGTCCTGCTTCACCACGCTGACCGGCGTGTGGAGCGGCTGATCGGGCGTAAGGCGCATGACCTCCGGCGCGTTCAGGGCGTTCTCCTCCGTCAGCGCGTCGCGGACGATGGCTTCCACCGCCTCCGCGACAGCCTGCTCATGCTGGAAGCGCACCTCCAGCTTGTTGGGATGCACGTTCACGTCCACCGTTTCCACGGGCATGGTCAGGTGCAGCACGCAGGTCGGGTATTTCCCGGCAAGGACGCGCTCGCGGCAGGCGGCTTCCACGGCGGCGGACAGCAGGGCGCTGCGCATGTAGCGCCCGTTGATGAAGAAGCTCTGATGCGCCCGGCTGGCGCGGCCCGATTCGCCCACGCCGACATAGCCCCGGAGCAGCACGCCGGCCTGGTGCCCGTTCACCTCGCGCATGGAGCGCAGCAGCTCCTTGCCGTACACGCTGAATACCGCGGAGGACAGCTGCCCGTCCCCGGCGGAGTGGTAGAGCGTCTTGCCCTGGCTGATGTAGCGGATGCGGACGTCCGGCCGCGACAGGATCAGCCGCATCATCAGGTCGGAAACGTACCCGGCCTCGGTGGCAGGCTTTTTGAGGAACTTGCGGCGCACCGGCGTGTTGAAGAACAGGTCGCGCACGACGAAGGTCGTTCCCTCCGGGCAGGCGGCTTCCTCGATCGACGTGATGCGCCCGCCCTCGTTGACGACCTTCACGCCGCTGGCATCGCCTCGGGTGCGGGTGGTGCAGGTGACGCGGGAGACCGCCGCGATGGACGCCAGCGCTTCACCGCGAAAGCCGAGGGTGCGCAGGGCGAAAAGGTCGTCCGTTCGGGTGATCTTGCTGGTCGCGTGGCGCTCGAAGGCCATGCGGAGCTCGCTCTGCGCGATGCCGCTGCCGTTGTCCGTCACGCGCAGGTAGCTGACGCCGCCGTCGCGAATCTCCACGGTGACGGCGGTTGCGCCCGCGTCCAGGCTGTTTTCAACCATTTCCTTGATCGCCGCCGACGGGCGCTCCACCACCTCGCCCGCGGCGATCTTGCCGATCACCTCGTCCGGGAGCAGCTGTATCTTCCCAGCCATGGGTACCTCCATATCCGTATTGCAGACCGGGCGTGCAGTCTGCGCAAACCGACGTTCGGTCTGTATCAGAGCTTCCGCGCCTTTTCCCGGAGCAGGAAGAGCTTGTTGATCGCGTCCATGGGCGTGAGGGCCATCACGTCGATGGACTGCAGCTCGTTGATGATCTCCGTCTTGGCATAGTCGAACAGATTGACCTGCTCGTCCGGCCGCTTTTCGCCCGTTTCCAGGATGTTCTGTCCGATGCCCTTCTGGTTGATGTTGCTGACCTCCAGCCGCGCCTGAATCTCATGGGCGCGCACCAGTACCGGGTGCGGCACGCCTGCCAGACGCGCCACATGGATGCCGAAGGACTTGTCCGCACCGCCGCGCACGATCTTGCGCAGGAAGATGACGTCCTCGCCATGCTCGCGGACGGAGATGCAGTAGTTCTCCACGCCCTCGATGTGGCCCTCCAGCTCCGACAGCTCGTGATAGTGGGTGGCGAAGAGCGTCTTTGCGCCGCACTTTGCCTTGTCCGTCAGGTACTCCACCACCGCCCAGGCGATCGCCAGGCCGTCGAAGGTCGAGGTGCCGCGCCCGATCTCGTCCAGAATGACGAGGGATTTCGCGGTGGCGTTGCGCAGAATGTAGGCGGTCTCGCTCATCTCAACCATGAAGGTGGACTGCCCGGAGGCGAGGTCATCGGAGGCGCCGACGCGGGTGAAGATGCGGTCGACAATCGGGATGTTGGCGCTCTCCGCCGGAACAAAGGAGCCGATGTGCGCCATGAGCGTGATCAGCGCCACCTGCCGCATGTAGGTGGACTTGCCCGCCATGTTCGGGCCGGTGATGATGCACATGCGCTGTCCTTCGCAGTTCATGTGCGTATCGTTGGGCACAAAGCCGCCCTCGGTCATCGCCTGCTCCACCACGGGATGGCGGCCCTCGGTGATCTCCAGCACGCCGTCCTCGTTGATCTGCGGGCGGACGTAGTGATTGCTGACCGCGATGCGCGCCAGGGACAGCAGCGCGTCCAGCGTCTTGAGCGCCATGGCGGTTTTCTGGATGCGGCTGATCTCCCCGGCAATCCTCTCGCGAATCTCCGTGAACAGCTGCATTTCCAGCCGCACGGACTGCTCCTGCGCGCCGACGATCTTCTGCTCGATCTCCTTGAGCTCCGGGGTCATGTAGCGCTCGCAGTTCGCCAGCGTCTGCTTGCGGACATAGCGCATGGGCACCAGGTCGTAATAGGACTTGGTGACCTCGATGTAATAGCCGAACACCTTGTTGTACTGCACCCGGAGGTTGCGGATGCCGGTCTCCTCGCGCTCCTTCTGCTCCAGCTCGACGATCCACTGCTTGCCGCTGGTGGAGGCCTCGCGGTACTCGTCCAGCAGCTGGCTGTAGCCGTCGCGGATGATGCCGCCGTCGGTGATGGCGATAGGCGCGTCGGGATGGATGGCGCGGCTGAGCAGCTCCGTCAGCTCCTCCAGAGGATCCAGCGCATCCACCACCTCCCGCACGGCGTCGCTGTGACAATTTTCCAGCAGGTCGCGGATGGCGGGCACCTTCCGGAGCGATGCGCACAGGGACAGGCAATCGCGGGCGCTCAGGGACTTGTACGCCACCTTGGAGAGCAGCCGCTCCACGTCGTACACGCCCTGCAGCTCCTCCAGCAGCGTCATGGTCAGCACGTGCTGCCCAGCGAATTCCTCCACCGCGTCCAGACGGCGCTCGATCCTTGCCCGGTTGACCAGCGGCTGCTCAATCCACGAGCGCAGCAGCCGTCCGCCCATGGCGGTCGCCGTCCTGTCCATCAGCGCCAGCAGGCTCCCCTTGCGCACGCGCCCCCGGATGGATTCGGTCAGCTCCAGATTGCGCCGCGTATTGCGGTCCAGCAGCATCGTTTCGCTGCCCTGATAGATGCGCAGACCGGTGATGTGCTGCAGGGCGTTCTTCTGCGTCTCGGACAGATAGCGCATCAGCGCGCCCGCGGCGCAGGCGGCGGCCCGGTATTCCTCGCTCAGGCCCAGGGGCGACAGGTCATTCAGGTGAAAATGGCGCAAGAGCACCTCGGTGGCGTTCTGCAGCTGATACCACGCTCCCGGCTGCTCCGACGCGCCGGGCAGCTCCCGCCCCAGGCACTCCCGGAGCTTCACCATGTCCGAGACGATGACCTCCATCGGCTCGATGCGCGCCAGCTCGTCCGCCAGCGTGTCGGCGGGGCTCATCACCTCATGGACATAGAACTCGCCCGTGGACACGTCCGCAAAGGCCAGCCCCGCCCGGTCGGCGGCAAAGCACACGGACAGCAGGAAGTTGTTCGCCTTCTCGTCCAGCATGCTCGACTCGATGACCGTACCGGGGGTGATGATGCGGGTGATGCCGCGCTGCACCAGCCCCTTCGCCAGCGCCGGATCCTCCATCTGCTCGCAGATGGCCACCTTGTAGCCCTTGGCAATCAGCCGCTGCACGTAGGCGTCCACCGCGTGATAGGGCACGCCGCACATGGGCGCGCGCTCCTCCAGGCCGCAGTCGCGCCCGGTGAGCGTCAGCTCCAGCTCCCGGGAGACGAGCTTCGCGTCGTCAAAGAACATCTCGTAGAAATCGCCCAGCCGGAAGAAAAGCAGGCATCCGGGGTTCTCGGCTTTCATCTGCAGGTACTGCTGCATCATCGGTGTCAGGCCAGCCATGTGTTGATTCTCCCTGTCTGTTTGGTAGGTTCTCTCCGGATCAGTGGCAGCCGCCGCAGGACGCGCAGTTGCCGCTGCAGCCGCCCTCCTCCGTCTCGCCCGTCACCACCAGGCGCAGAATGCGGTTCACATTTTCCATCAGGTCGTTGTATTCCTGCTCGGCCTTGCGCAGCTCCACCACCAGCGGGCATTCGTCCAGCTTCGTCTGGGCGTCGGCGTAGGCCTTGCCGACGGCGGCGAATTCCGCCCTGGGGGTGTCCGGGTTGCGGAGCATGGCCTCGAAGGCATTGCGCTGCTCCACATAGTCCGCGATGGCCGCGGCGGCTGTCTCATCAGCCGTCACCTGCTGCTCCAGCTCCTTCATCCGCTGGTACAGGCCCGTTTCCACAATGGCGTTGGCAAGCGCCTGCGCCTTGAGCATCACATCACGCATGTTGTTTCCCTCGTTTCTGTTCAGATGCGTTCGCCCATCAGGGTGTTGTTCTTCATCTCCGTCACGCGCACGCGCACAAGCTGCCCGATGTCCTCTTCGGTGCCGGGCAATGTGATCGAGATGCCGTGGCGCCCGTGGCCGGACACCGCCTTGTCGCTGCGGCGGCTCAGGCCCTCCACCAGCACCTCCTCCTCCGTGCCGATCAGCCGCGCCATCGCCTTTTTCTGGCTGCGCTCCTGGGCGGCAATCAGGCGCCGGATGCGGTCGGTGGCCACGTCCTCGGGCACCTGATCCGCCATGGAGGCCGCCGCGGTGCCCGCGCGGGGCGAGTAGATGAAGGTGAAGGCCGAGTCATAGCCGACCTCCTCGACAATGGACAGTGTGTCCAGAAACTGCTCCTCCGTTTCGCCGGGGAAGCCGACGATGATGTCCGTCGTCAGCCCAATGCCCGGCACTGCCGCGCGGAGCTTGCGTACCTTGTCCAGATACTGCGCGCGGGTGTAGCGGCGGTTCATGCGGCGCAGGATCTCGTCGTTGCCGTGCTGCACGGGCAGATGGAACTGCGGCAGGATGTGCCTGGCGCTGCCCAGCACCGCGATCAGCTCGTCCGAGAGATCCTTGGGGTGGCTGGTCATGAAGCGGATGCGCGGAATGCCGATTTCGTCCAGCCTTCGCAGCAGCTCCGGGAAGGTCACGCCGCCCTCCAGCCCTTTGCCGTAGCTGTTGACGTTCTGGCCCAGCAGCATGATTTCCTTCACGCCCGCCGCGTGCAGCTCCCGGGCCTCGCGCAGGATCGCCTCCGGCTCCCGGGATCGCTCCCGGCCGCGCACGTAGGGCACGATGCAGTAGCTGCAGAAGTTGTCGCAGCCGTACATGATGGTGATGTAGGCCGCGTCGCTGCGCAGCCGCCTGACCGGCAGCTCCTCGGCGATGGTGTCCTCATCCTCGACCACAACCACCGCCCGGTCGCCCGTGAGCGTCCGGTGCAGCAGCTCCGGCAGCCGCCAGAGGTTGGAGGTGCCGAAGGCCAGGTCGATGAAGCGGTACTGCTTGAGAATCTTCTCCGCCATGCCGGGCTGCTGAATCATGCAGCCGCACACGGCGATGATGAGGCCCGGGTTGCGCTTGCGCACCTCTCTGAGCCAGGTGACGTTGCCCAGCGCCCGGCGCTCGGCGTTCTCGCGCACGCAGCAGGTGTTGAAGATGACGAAGTCCGCCTCCTCCCGGGTCGGCGCTTCGGTCATGCCCATGTCCCGCAGCATGCCCGACAGCTTCTCCGAATCGTGGGCGTTCATCTGGCAGCCGTAGGTGACCACATGGTAGGAGCGCGGACGATGCGCCATCGCGCTGACCTGGGCGGCGTAGCGGCGCTGCTCGGCCAGCTGCTCCTGTGTGATATGAACGGGCTTGCGTTCAGCCATTTTCTGTTTCTCCTTCATTTGGCGTATCCAGCATTTCCCGCAGCGGCGGACGGGCACGGCGGCGCGTCATCTCCACCAGCCCCAGGGACGTGAAGCCGTGCACCACCGTTTTCACGCAGTCCGCCCCGAAGCAGCGCTCCAGCTCCCGGAGCACCTGCTGGCGGTGCTCAGGGACGCGCATGTCGATCATGTCGATGATGATGATGCCCGAAAGGTTGCGCAGCCGCACCTGCCTGGCAATCTCCGCGCAGGCCTCAAGGTTCAGCTGCAGCACCGTGTCCTCCAGGGCGCTTTCGCCGGTGTATTTGGCGGTGTTCACGTCGATCACCGTCATCGCCTCGCAGGGGTCGAACACCAGATTGCCGCCGCTCTCCAGCCAGACGCGGCGCTCCAGGCCCCGCTGCAGCTGATTGCTGATGCGCCCCGTCTCAAACAGGCCGTCACCCATGATCAGTACGGGCGCAATGGGCTGCAGCTGCTCCGCAAGAGCCGCGTCGTTGGTGAGGATGCGGTCGATGCCCCGGGGGCGGTAATCATCCAGCACCGCGTCCAGCAGCGTGCGCGGCACATGGATGACCGAGGGCGCATGGGCGGTGGGCGCTCTGCGCCGGATATCCTGCCATTCGGCGAGCAGCTGTGCCGCTTCCGCGCGGACAGCCTCCTCCTCCGCCGATAGCGCAGCGGTGCGCATGACGATGCCGCCCGCCGTACCCACGATGGACTGCGCCAGGGCCTTCATGCGCCTGCGGTCGCTCTCCTTCCCGATGCGCGAGGAAACGGAGATTCTGTCCGACAGGGGCGAAAGGATCACATACTCGCCGCACAGGCTGATGCAGCGCGTGAGGAACGCGCCCTTCACGCCCTGCGCCACCTTGCGCACCTGCACGAGGATGTGCTGCCCGGACTGCAGGGGCGGCATGTCCCTGCCGGCGTGCTCCTTAAGCGGCAGAAAGCCCGCCTTCTCCTGCCCGATGTTGACAAAGGCCGCCTGCATCCCCGGCACGACCCGCTCCACCCGGCCCAGATACACCGCCTCGGCGGCGCCTTCCCGCTCCTCCGGCAGGTAGGTCACCAGATGCCCGTCCTCCATGACGGCAATCTCGCGCCGCTCCCGGACGCGAATCCAGATCTCCCGGGTCATAGGGTTTCCAGCGGCGCCAGCTCGCCGTCCCCGGTCAGCCCCAGCAGGCGGTTGCGCACGACCATCGCCCGGGGCGCCCCGGCAAGGCCGCAGAAGGCCGCCAGCGCGTCCAGCAGCATCCCCGGCTTGCAGGCCAGCCGCTCCGTCAGGGTCATGACGGCACGGAGGGAGCGCCCGTCCATGGTCAATGCCAGAATCAGCGGGCGGATGTCCGTTTCCTTCATGCCGGACTTGGTCTTGCGCATCGCAGGAATCGACGGCTGCGCAAGGAACGCGTCCAGCTTCGCCGCGATGGCTTCCGCCGCCTGCGCGTCCCCGACCGTCAGGGTGTAATCCGCCGCGGCGACCTGCGCCATCAGCGCCGCGTGGCGCTCCTCCAACACCCTGGCGGAGGATAGCTGCATGTCCGGCGGCATCGCGCCGTTCATCGCGCGCACGAAGACCTCCGGGGTCACGTCCCGCTCCAGATGCACCTCCATGATTTCGTTGCGCCCCGCGTAGCCCGTGGACAGCGCGGAGGCGAAGGTCAGGAGGATATGGGGGTTGAAGCCCTTCGAGTAGCTCACGGGCAGCCCGGAGCGGCGCAGCGCCCGCTGCACGGCCCGCTGGATATCCAGATGGCCGATATGGCGCAGACGCTCGGATTTCTCAAACACTGCCATCATCCGCAAAACGAACACACTCCCTTGAACCGCTGCAATCCGCAGCCATTGCAGCCCTTGCGGCAATCCTTCGTCGTCACGGCCCGGTCGGCCTTCTCCTTCTCGCGCCAGAGGTACTCCTTCGTCACGCCGCAGTCGATGATGTCCCAGGGCATGATCTCGTCCTTCTCGCGGCGGCGGAAGGCGTAGAACGCCGGATCCACGCCGGTCTCCACGAAGGCCTCGCGCCAGGCGTCATACCTGAACTGCTCGCCCCAGCTGTCCAGGATGCAGCCCTTCTCGAAGGCGCGGAGCAGCACATCGCCCATGCGGCGGTCGCCCCGGGCAAAGCAGGCCTCCAGATAGCTCAGGTCGCTCTCGTGGTAGTTGAAGTTCACGCCCTTGATTTCGCGCAGCCTGTCGCGCAGGTACTGCTGCTTGCGGCGGACAACGTCCTGCGTGTCCTGCGGCTCCCACTGGAAGGGCGTGAAGGGCTTGGGCACGAACACCGACGCGCTGCAGGTCACGCGCAGGCCCTTGGCGCGCTCAGCCTTGGGCACGGCAAAGTACTCCGCCGTCACCTTCCTCGCCAGATCGGCGATGCCGTCCAGGTCGGCGTCCGTCTCCGTAGGCAGACCCATCATGAAGTACAGCTTCACGCTCGACCAGCCGCCGCGGAAGGCGTCGCGCACCTTCTCGATCAGGTCGGCCTCGGTCACGCCCTTGTTGATCACGTCGCGCAGCCGCTGGGTACCGGCCTCGGGCGCGAAGGTCAGGCTGGTCTTGCGCTCCTTCTGCGTTTCCTCCAGCGAATCCTTCAGGATGGAATCCAGGCGCAATGAGGGCAGGCTGATGGACACGCGCTTGTCCTTCATGCGGCGGATGAGCTCGCGGATAAGCTCCGCCAGGCAGGTGTAATCGCCCGAGGACAGGCTGGACAGGCTGATGTCCTCATAGCCCGTGGCGTTCTCCAGCGACGTCGCCAGCTCCACCAGATGCTCCAGAGAGCGCTCCCGCACCGGGCGGTACAGCATTCCCGCCTGACAGAAGCGGCAGCCCCGGGTGCAGCCGCGCATGATCTCCAGCATGATGCGGTCGTGGACGATCTCCGTATAGGGCACGGGAATCTCCGTGGGATAATAGGTCGCGTCCAGATCGGTGATGATGGCCTTCAGCACGCGCTCGGGGGCCTCGGGGCAGTTGGGCCGCATGGCGGCGATGGTGCCGTCCCCGTTGTAGGTCACGTCGTAGAGGGACGGCACATACACGCCGCGCACGGCGCACAGCCTTTTGAGGATGTCCTGACGGGACAGCCCCGCCCGCCGTCCCTCAAGGATGACCCGGTTCAGCTCAAGGATCTGCTCCTCACCGTCGCCGACCATGAACGCGTCGATAAAGTACGCCAGCGGCTCGGGGTTGAAGGCGCAGGGGCCGCCCGCGACGACGATGGGCGCGTCCTCCGCCCGCTCGGCGCTTTTGAGCGGAATGCCGCCCAGCCGGAGCATGGCGAGGATGTTGGTGTAGCTCATTTCATACTGGAGGGTGAAGCCCACCACGTCGAAGCGGCTCAGGGGCGTGCGGCTCTCCAGCGAGAACAGCGGCACCTCCTCCTGCTCCATCAGCGCCTTCATGTCCACCCAGGGCATGCACACGCGCTCGCAGAGCATATCCGGCTGGCGGTTGATGCCGTGGTAGAGGATCTTCATGCCCAGATGGGACATGGCGATCTCGTAGGTGTCCGGAAAGCAGAAGGCGAAATGGAGCTGCGCCTCGTCCCAGCCCTTGACCGCGGTGTTCATCTCGCCGCCGGTGTAGCGGGGGGCCTTCTGCACCTTCTCCAGCATCGCTTCGATTTTCTCGTTCATCGTCAAGGCGACAAACCTCCTTCTATCTTCAGCGCGGTCCGCATGTCCGGGCCGCGTACAGGCAGATGCACGCACTGTATAATGTATCATTTTTCGCGCCCGCGGTCAATGGGGTTGGGGATTTTTCCGGAGCAACCGGGAATGCTTCCGGCATGACCGCCGCTGTTGACGCTGTTGACGCTGTTTCTATGTTTGTTTTTCATTTTTGATTTGTAAGAGAATATATATTGCGTCATCAGCGTCATCATAAACCTGCAAACCCGGCAATTTCAAGGTTTTCGTCCATATAAGCAGGGATGATTCCCTGTTGACGCTGATGTTTTCATAACCTTCTTCGCACCGGCAGTCTCCGCTTCCCCGCCCTTGTGCGGGCGTCGCTCATGCCGCACGATGCGCGTACCTGTATGATTCAGACGCGAAACTGTATCTTTCGTTCACCATTCCTTCACATTCCGTCAGGAATATGCTATACTGCCATCGTACCCCATCCCACCCAGGCATGAAAGGAGCAAACCATCATGAAGAAGAAAAAGCGGACGCTGCTCATCGTACCGGCGGCGATCGTGCTCATCGTGGGCGTTGTGGCGATGACAGGCTTCTACCGCGTCGGACAGGGCGAGGAAGCCCTCGAGCTTACCTTCGGCGAGGTGACCGACATCCACGGCCCCGGGCTGTACTGGCATATGCCCGGCATTCAGTCGGTCATCAGCGAATCCGTCACCACCATCCACACCAAGGAATACGGCTTCCGCACCACCCGGCAGGGCAGCGCAGGCCGCGCCGCCGTCTATGCCGACGAGGAGGACGAGGGCGTGATGATCACCTCGGACAACTCCATCGTGTCCATGGAGGCCATCTACCAGTACACCATCCGCGATGTGCAGAAGTACTACTTCGACGTGGATCAGCCCGAGGAGACGCTGCAGCTGGCCTTTGAGGCCGTCATCCGCCGCAACATCCAGAACCGCACCCTCGACGACGCGCTGCTGAACAAGGAGCAGATCGAAACCGAGGTGCTGCCGGACTTTCAGGCGCTGATCGACAGCTACGACATGGGCGTGAAGATCAACAACGTGCGCATCCAGAACATCACCGTGCCCCAGGCCGTGGCGAGCGCCTACGAGGACGTGAACAACGCCATGAACGAAAAGACGAAGCGGCTGGACGAGGCGGAGCGCTACAAGAACAGCATCCTGCCCACCGCGCGCTCCAACGCGCACAAGCTGACCGCCGAGGCCGAGGCCTACAAGGCCGAGACCGTCGCCGCCGCGCAGGCGGACGTTGCGGTGTTCAACGCCATCTACGCCGAATACCAGGCCGCGCCGGAAATCATGCGCACGCGGCTGCTGATTGAAACGCTGGAGGACGTGCTCTCCTCCTCGGGCAGGCTCTACATCGTCGACGGCGGCACCACGCGGCTGCTGACGCTGAACGACGTGTCCGCCGAGGAAGCCGCCGCCGCAACAGGAGGTAAGTAATCATGCAGTACAACGGAAAGAACGGGTTTTCCTTCCGGGGCGGCAGCGCCAGACGCGTACCGGGCGTGAAGATCGCGCTGATCGCCGTGGCGGTGGTCGCGGCGCTGATCCTGCTGGGTGAGAGCGTCTTTATCGTGGGCGAGGCCGATCAGGCCGTCGTCAGCCGCTTCGGCGTGATCGAGCGCATGATCCTCAACGAGGGCAACGACTTCCACCAGGTCTACGCCGATCAGCTGACGGACGAAATCACCATGTCCGACAACGTGGTCAAGACCTTCGGCAGCGGCCTCTTCTTCAAGCTGCCCTTCGTGGACAAGGTGGAGACCTATTCCGGGCTGCTCTACACCTACGTCAGCAGCAGCGAGGTCGTCAATACCGCCGAGAAGAAGCAGTACTACATCACCACCTACGCCCAGTGGCACATCACCGACCCGGCGCTGTTCAGCCTGAAGCTGGGCAGCATGAACGCGGCGGAAAACCAGCTGGACAACATCATCCATCCCGTCATCGTGCAGGCCATCAACCGGATGCCCGCCGCCGACTTCATCAGCAACAAGGAGGCGCTCAACGCCGCCCTGCAGGAGGGGCTGACCGCCATCAACCGCGACATGTGCGTGCGCGGCATCGAGGTGGTGGACATCCAGATTCACCGCACCAGCCTGCCCAGCGCCAACATTGCCTCCACCTACGCCCGCATGGAGGCCGACCGCGCCAAGGAGGCGCAGGCTCTGCGCTCGGAGGGCAACGAATCCTACAGCAAGGCTGTGGCGGACGCGGATCTGGAAGCAAGGCAGATTGAGGCGGACGCGGTGAGCAAGGCCGGTGCGATTCGCGGCGCGGCGGATGCGGAGGCGGCGCGGATCTATGCGGAGGCTTATGCGGCTGATCCGGAGTTCTATGCGTACTGGCGCTCTTTACAGGCGCTGAAGGAGGCTGTTGGCGAGGACACGACGTTGGTTTTGGATCAGTCCAATCCGCTGTTTGGGGACTTGATGCGGTTTATCACGGACTAAACCCCGCGCCCGCAGGCGCAAGGCATGGGTGAGCAAACCCCGCGCCCGCAGGCGCAAAAGGGTCAAGGGGCGATGCCCCTTGCGGGGTGAAGGGGCGGCGCCCCTTCCCGCCGGAGGCCCCGCGCCGCAGCGCGACACCGCCCCATGCGTCTTTCGTGAATCGTCAGATTCACGAAACAGCCCGCTCAGCCCCAAAAGAGCCGCACCAAGTTCACCATTCCATCCCACGCCAAAAGGGACGCACACAAGCCATCAGGGCCGTGCGTCCCTTCTTTCTTGGTTCTTCACGGTTTCCTGGGGGATTAACGCGCTAAAGTACGTCATGGCTTCGCCTTGAGAGGAACGGCAATGAAGGGCTGGCCTGCATTTTTCGGCATCAACCCTCTCACTGAAACCTTGACTTTTTCCCTTGTTTTCGGAAATCCCCCAGGTTTCCGTGATGAGCCTCTTTCTTATGGCGCTGTCGCGTGCCATCCGCCTTTCCCGCAAGGGCAAGCCTACGCTCCGTCAATCAGCGTGATGCATCCCTTTGGCGCATATTTCCACAATATTCCATCACCGCCATGACGCCGCCGCTCAGGGCGCACCAGAGCAGCGTGAAGGGCAGGCAAACCTGTCCGCGCACGTGCAGCGGCATATTCCGATAGTCCCAGACCTGATGCCGCCTGTTCCAGACGCAGCCGCAGGCATACTCAATGGCGGTGATGCCCGCGCCGCACAGCAGCGCCCTTTTCCACAGGGGCAGACGCAGCCGCTGCACCCGGCGGATCAGCACAAAGGACGCGCCGCCGGCGATGGCCATCGAATAATGGGTGCGCCCACGGGCGAGCAGCTCCAGCGCGGGGTAGACGATTGCACCGGTGAGGAAGGGGTTCTGCATGGGGATACCTCCTGAACGGGATGTATGAGGGTGAAACAAGGGGGACGAATGCGGCCTTTTTGGGGGCTGTGCGGGCTGTTTCGTGAATCTGCGATTCACGAAAGACGCATGGGGCGGTGTCGCGCTGCGGCGCGGGGCCTCCGGCGGGAAGGGGCGCCGCCCCTTCACCCTGCAAGGGGCATCGCCCCTTGACCCTTTTGCGCCTGCGGGCGCGGGTTTTGCTGTCCCTTATGAGGGTTCGTGCTCCTCCCCCTGCTGCGGCTTCCTACCCACCAATCCGCCCGTCATCTCCGACAAATTCCTCCCCGCCTTGCGCATCCCGCCCCGCCAGCTCCCCGCCGACAGCACCGCATACCCAATCAGCCCAATCACCAGCACCCCAATCACCCACACCAGCCCGCTGCCTACACCCCTGTCCCGCGCCGTGCCATCCGCGTCCGGCTCCCCCATGGTCACGCCGCCGCGGCTCTGCCCATCCTGCGTCTGCACATCCGAGACCGTCTGCCCCGCCGAGCCCAGTACACCGCCGTACAGCGCCCGATCCAGCACATCCGCCATGCGGCTCATGCTGCGCAGCACGCGCTCCTTCTCCAGCGTGTAGGTGCCGCATTCCAGCAGCAGGCTGCGGGGCAGCAGATCCTGATTGAACACGCCCTTGCCCATGTAGATGTCCTTGATGAGCCCGGGATATACGCGGTCGGCCACCGCCTTGACCAGCAGGGCGAACGACTTGTTCACCTCCATATTCTGGTTGCCGCGGCCCACGAGGATGCGCACCTTCGACGCTTCCTCGCCGCCGAGGGTCACGGCATAGGAGGCCGGGTCGGGGATGCCGTCCCGGTGGATGTCCAGCAGGCAGTCGGGCGCAGCTTCCCGCAGGAGCTGCACCGCCGTCTGGCGCGAGCGGCGGTAGGCCCCGGCATCGTGGGGATGATGCAGCGCGTCCGACACGGTGACCTGTGCGCCCCGCTGGGCCAGCGAGTCCCCGAGCGCCTGCGCCACCTCGTAGATGCTGCCGCGTCCGTCGGTGGTGTAGTACCCGTCCGAGGGCTCGTAGCTCTCGTCGGAATGGGTGCAGTACAGGGCGATGCGCTTCGTCAGGGCGGAAACGGGCAGCGCCGTATCCGCGTCCAGCCAGTCCACGCCGGGCAGGGTCACCGTGTCGCGGAACTCCGCCACCGCCCGTCCGCCGTCCACGGCGACGATCTCGTAGAGCCGGTTGTCGGCGGAAATGTACTGATCCCCGGCGGAGGGCTCCTCCGCCACGTCGGTCAGGTGCGCGCCGTCCGCCGTCTCGATGCGCCAGTACGCGCCCTCCGCGCCCGAGCGCGTGAAAAAGAGGATCAGCCCGATGGCCAGCAGGAACATGATGAGCTTCTTCATCGCCGTTTACCTCCCCTTCTCCATGCGCCCGCGCACGATGCGCTCCACCGTTTCACCGATCAGTTCGCACAGTGCAACGCCCAGCACGCCGCTGAGCACCACCGCGTCGCCCAGACCGCCGCCGCCCAGCACCAGCGTCTGCGCAATGCTCCGCGACCAGTTGACCGCCGCGACCGTCGCATCCGCAAGGATCATGCCCGTCACGCCGCAGACGAAGGCGCCGCGCCTGCTGCGCCCCAGCAGCCAAGCGATCACGCCGCCCACGAGGGCGCACAGCAGCGTGGGATCCACCATGAGCACCTCCGCCTCCGAGGGCAGGAGCAGCGTCAGGCCGTAGATGGCCGCCGCCGTCAGCACCGTGCCCAGCAGCGTCCGCCAGCGCTCCATCGCCGTATCCGCCTTCAGCAGCAGATACGCGCATACCCCCAGCGGAATCAGCGCCCCGCCGATGTTCACCTCCACCATCCCCAGGGGGATGTTGGGCAGAAAGGTGCCCAGCAGCATCAGCCCGACCAGCAACAGCGCCGCCCGGTCCGTCAGATACATCCTGTCCAGCACCCGCTGCAGCACCCCGCAGTACACAAGGACGGCCACCGCCGTCAGGAGCAGCATTCCCACTGTCATGTTTGCCTCCCGAACATGGTTTCATCTGCGTTCATCATGCCCGCATGGGCGCAGAAATAAACGCGGTTCCGGCGGAAAACCCGGCCGCAGGGCTTGACGGAGCAGGAATAATTTGATAAAATTCTTTGCAGGTGGCAATCTATTATTTATCATTATCATCTTATGTATGGAGGCATATTGATGAATCTCGACCGCAGCCTGATGTTTTCTTATCTTGAGGAGGACAATGTACAGAAGGCCTATTTCCGCGTGCGTCCCCTGCTGAGCCTGGAGGGCGATATCCGTCAGGAGGCGGACAGGCTCTATCCCGGCGAGGGCTGTCTGCGCATCGTCCCCGACCGCAACGAACAGCATTCCTTCAAGACCCGGATGCGCTCCCTGGGCGCCTATTGCGCGGTGGATCTGCGCGGCCTGCCCGCCGATGCAGGCAAGATCCGCACCAACAAGAACTTCAACCCCGACCGGGGCGAGGTGAACCAGTACATCCTCTATTCCGACACGGTCTATCCCCTGCCGGAGAATTCCTTTTACCAAATTATTGAAGGCACGGCGGAGGACTATGCCGCCGCCTGTGAAAAGGCCGTCACGCCGCGCTTCTATCTCCGTGAGAACGACACGCTCTACGGCCCGGTGAACCGCCAGTCCCCCCAGAAGCCCGAGCCCGCCCGGGAGGCCGCCGGGACGCTCTATGAGCTGCCCTGCCCCGACGGCGTGACCCGCACGATCCTGTGCATGGACGACAGCCCCGCGCCCGCGGAGCGCCCCGCCTTCCGTGCCGCCGCGCCCGCACAGCAGCCTGCCGCGCCGGTGCAGCCTGCGGCCGCCCCTCAGCCCGCTGCCCCTCAGCCCGCTGCCACCCCGGCTGCCGTCCCCGCCGCGCCCGCCGCCGAAGCCGCACCCGCGAAGCTGCAGGCAGCGCAAACCCCCGATGAGGACGAGGCGCTGCCCATCGGCAAAAATCTGCGCATCCTGGACGAAACCAAGGACTTCGCCCAGACGCTCGAAGCGCTGGACAAGCCCGTATCGAAGGGCGCAAACCTGCTCAATCACCGGGAGCAGCGGCCCCTGCGGCCCGCTCCCCTGCCGGATATCAAGCCCGGTGAGCTCAGCGGTACGCCGCTGGTTCGCACGCCCCTGCGCACCGCCGTGCCGCAGCCCAAGAACCGCACGCAGGAGGTCGTGGCCAATCAGCTGTCCGTGGGCAAGTATGAGCCGCCGGCCCAGAACCTTCCGGCGGGCGCGGCCCTGCGCCCCGTCGTCAATCCCGTTGAAACCGCCTGTGTCAGCCTGCGTCAGGCCTGGCACGGCACCGATGCCCAGAACCAGCTGCTGGACTGCATCCTCTCTCTGGACGGCGTGCGCGGCAAGCTGGAGACCCGTCTGGTGGGCAGCGGGCATGTGACGGTGATGCAGCGCGTGCTGCGCGACCGCCTGCAGGATCTGGAAGCGGAGCGCCTGACCGCCCTGTGCGAGCTGGATCGCGCACACCGCGATGTGGACGCCTACAAGGAGGAGCTGTTAAGCGGCCTGAAGGCCCGCATCACCCGCGAGACCGGGAAGCTCGAAGCCGACAGGGCTGACTGCGAGACCCGCGTGGCGGAGCTCAAGCGCGAGATCAACGCCCTGACCGCCCAGCGGGACGCGCTGTATGCCCGCGTGGACGAAATGCAGCACGAGACCGTCCCCGCCGCCGTGGCGAAGCTGCTGGCGGACGCGCAGATGGTTTCCCCCATGGCCGGCACGCCCCTGCGCCTTGCGCCCGTCGCCGGTGAACAGGCGGAGCCGGAGGAAATGATCTCCCGGCTGAGCGCTGCCTGCGCCGCCGCCGGATGTACCCTTCCGCGCAACGCCGCCATCGCCGCCCTGACGCTGCTGGCCCTCTGCCCGCGCATCGGGCTGGTCTGCCCGACCCCCGCGCCGCTTTCGACCCTGACGCGCAACATCGCCCAGCGCTTCGGCTGGGGCGGCAGCTACGCCCATCAAATCGCGCCGGAGCAAAAGCCCGTCACCGCCGCCCGGCCTGTGGACGCTGCGCCCGCCGTGCTGCTGACAAGCCTGCCCAACTTCTCCGCCCTGCCCGGCGTGAGCAAGCTGCTGCTGAACCGCAGCGCCGCTTCCCTCACCCGCAACGTCGCCTATGACGCGCAGCAGTGGCCCATCCTGACCCTGCCCGCGCTGCCCTTTGTGGCGGAGGAGCCCGCGCAGGACGTGACCGCCGTGAGCGCCGCTTCCCTTGCCGCGCTGCTGGAGAAGCCCGCCGTGACGGACTCGGAAATCAGCGCGATCCTCACGCCTGTGCTGCAGGCCGCATCGCCCCTGTCCGGCGCGGCGCGGACGGAGATGTTCCGCTTCGTGGCCGCCTGTGCGGGACGTATGGAGGGCGGTCTGCCCGTGGCGGCGGACTGGGCGATCCTCCTGTGGATCATCCCGGCGCTGGAGCGCGGCGGACGGTTCTACGGCCCCGTCAAGGCGCAGCTGGACGAGTTCCCGCTGTCGCTCGCGGCGATGTAAGCCCAATCGCATAGCAAAAGGAGTGGTTTGGCGGATGCCTTGCCACTCCTTCTTGATTCCAACATTCCAGGTATTTCCATCCGTATCAATCGCTCAGCGCATCCGCATCAATCGCCCAGCGCATCCGCGATGGCCTGCGCCAGATAGGGCACGCCGCTGAGCACCTGCTCCAGGGTGTTGGTGTTCATGCCGCACTCGATCAGCACGCAGCAGTCCGCCACATGCTGGTTGAAGCGCCCGGTCTTGACCTTTACGTCCCGGGCAAGGCCCTCGCACTGGCCGTTCAGGCTGGAGCTGATGCGCTCCGCCAGCAGCAGGTTCGCTTCCCAGTCGGGCTTTTCCTCATAGCCGCCGGTCGTGCCCTTGCCCACCAGCACCATGAAGCGCGCCACCTCCGTTCCGCCGATGTTCACCGTCCGGCGGATGGTAGCGGCGGAGGACAGCGCGTCCCGGTGGAGGTCGATGTACAGGTCGTAGCGCTCCCCGGCGGCGCGGCGCGCCTCCAGCATCGTCAGGGAACGGGCATAGGCCGTGTCCAGCTCGGGCGGCTCGAAGGCGGTCGTATCGTGCACGACGGTCAGCCCCAGCGCGCGCAGGCAGGCTGCGAGGGCCTCCCCCACAGCCACCACGTTATGCCCCTCGTCCTTCGTGCGCCACCTTTCCGTCTCGGAATAGGGCTCCTGCTCCGTCTGCTGATAGGCTTCCCAGGTGTGGGTATGATAGATGAGGACGCGCTTTCCGGCCCAGGAGGGCGGCTCGGCGGTCTCGCGGATAACCTCCACCTGCAGCATGGTATCCACCGCCGCCGTCGTGGGCGACGCGCCCGGCGTGGGCGACGCGCCCTGCGTGGGCATTGGCGGCGCACCCGGCGTTTCGGAGGGCCTTTCCGGCGATGGCGCGGGCGCGGGGGTGCTTGTCTGCGCGGCGACCTCCACCTGAAACACGAGGGCGTCCTCGGCATGGGCCGCCGCTCCCCGGCAGCATCCGGCCACCAGCGTCAGCAGCAGCAGGCAGCGTGCCGCCCGTATCCTGCATCCCATGGTGCTCACCTGCCTTTCGCAACATATCTATGCGGAGCGCCCCGCATATATGCCGTCAGTGCAGGTAATGGGTCAGCTCGTCGATGGAATAGGCGGGCTGGAGAGCGCTGTTGATGGAGAGCGCCAGCATGTCCGCCAGCCCGGCGACCAGCTCGTCAATGTTGCGCGGCGTGACCACCAGATCGGCCTTGATGCTGCCGGTCAGCTGCTCCGCCATGCGGTGGGCCTCCTCGTCGGTGCTTTCGGCGGCAAGGATGTGGCGCAGCGCGTCGCGGACGATGGTCGAGGAATAGACGACCATGGGGATGCCGATGGCGATGACCGGCACATGCAGCGTATCCGCCGTGATGCCCGCGCGGTGGTTCCCCACGCCGCTGCCCGGGCGGATGCCGGTGTCCGTGAGCTGTATGGTGGTGCCGATGTGGTCGGTTTCCATGGCGGCCAGCGCGTCCACCACGAGCACCGCCGCAGGCTTCAGGCGCTCCACCAGCCCCATGGCCAGCTCCGCCGTCTCCATGCCCGTCACGCCCAGCACGCCCGGCGACATCGCGCAGACGCTCCGCAGCTTTGCCGCGCCGCCCAGGGCATTGTCCGTCCACGCCTGCAGATGCCGCGTCACCAGCACGCCGCTGACCACCCGGTCGCCCAGCGCGTCCGCGGTCATGCGGCGGTTGCCAAGGCCCAGCACCAGCACGTCGCCCCGGGGAGGCAGCATCAGCCGCAGCACCTGCGCCACCTGCCGCGCCACGCCGATGCGCTCCTGCGGATCAAGGTTCGGCAGCTCCGGGTGGGTCATCGTCCAGTAGGTGCCCTCCGCCTTGCCGAGACGCTCGGCAGCCTGCGGCGTGTGGATGCGCACCCAGGTGATCTCCGCGTTGCCCTCGCGCTGGGTCTGGACGGATACGCCCTCCCCCAGGCCGCCCGGGTAGACCGTGCGCTCCATGGCCAGATCGGTCCGGTAATTCATGGGCTGATTCCTCCTTTTGGAGGCAGTATGCCCATCGAAAGGGGACATGATACCGGCGGAGGGCTTTTTCATGCGCCCTCCTCAGCCGCCCCCGGCCCTGAACACGCACGTCAGTACGCCGTTTTGCGCCCATACCGTCATTTCGATCGGAAAATCATACCAGTTCACAAACCGGAAATCCTTCCACGTCGCCACCGCGCAGTCATGGTTCCGCAGCGCATACTTCACCCCGGCATAGCTGTGGACGTACCACTCCGTGATCTCGGCGTTCAGCCCCTGCACCGCCTGAAAGACCGTCGTGCTCACCTGACACACGCCGCCCGACACGCCCACGCCCTCGCGGCTGATGTTGGGTGCCTTTTTATACCCGTTGTCGTAGGTGTAGGGCGCGCACAGGGCGTTGAAGCTGAACTCCTCCCCGGGCAGGATCACCGTGCCGTGGGTGCGCGCCGCGCCCAGCTCAATGTTCCGCACGCGCCCGGCGATCAGCGGATCGCTCTCGTCCACCTGATACCAGGTCGTGAAGCCGTAGAGCGCGTCGCCGGGCCTGGCCTCCTCCCCCGGGACGAAGGGCTCGATGCGGAAGGAGCCTGCGGGCAGCTGCGCGGTATCGCGGTTCATGGCGACGGTGCCGCTTTCATCGGCGATGGCGATGATGTCGCCGGGGCGCACGGCGTTGCCCGCGTAGCCCGGCACCGTCACGAAGGCCTCCTGCATCATGACAGCCAGCCCGGTCATGGGGACGAAGCCCGGCAGCGGTACGTCCGACACGCGCCACATTTCATACAGCCGCTCGGTGGGCAGATATCCCGTCTCGCCCCCGTAGCCGCACAGGCTCCATGTCTCGCCGTATTCGTAGACCTCCACCCGCGCGTCCTCGGGCACCTTGCCCAGCCAGTCGCGGCTGTTCATGTCCTGCGTTCTGCGCAGACGGGTTTCCCGGTACATCCGCGCGATATAGATCGGCTCAAGGGGGTCGGCCTCCTCCTCTCCCAGCGCGGTGATCGGGAGCAGGAGCAGCAGGAGCAGGATGAGCAGCTTCTTCATTCGTGATTCCTCCGGCGGATATTCTGTCGAATATTAGACGCTGTACGGGGCGGTTTTGTTTCATCCCCATGGCAAAAAGATGGAGGCCGCGTCGCACGGCCCCCATGGGACATTTCGTTATGCAAAGGTCACGGTCATCTTCACCGGAGATTGCCCCATCAGCTCGCAGGAGGTCGCGTCCGGCTGGCTCAGACCGCAGTACACATCGTAGACCTTGCCGTCCGCGATGCGCTCTCCCGCGTCGTTGACCACCGTGAAGGCGTTTCTGTCCAGCTTCACGGCAATCTGCTTCTCCTCGCCCGCCGCAATCGCCACGCGCATGAAGCCCGCCAGATGGGCATTGGGCGTTTCGTAGCGGCTCTGGGTATCGCGGACGTACACCTGCACCACCGTTTCGCCGTCCGTTTTGCCGGTGTTGGCGACGGTGGCAGTCACCCAGCCGGTTTCGGCATCCACCGCCGCGTCCCTCACCTCGAAGGTCGTGTAGCTCAGGCCGAAGCCGAAGGGGAACAGCGGCTTGCCGGTGAAGTAGCGGTAGGTGCGTCCCTGCATGCTGTAATCGGTGAAGTCGGGCAGCTCGTCCACGCTGTGGTAGAAGGTCAGCGGCAGCCTGCCGGAGGGGCTGACCTCGCCAAAGAGGATGCGGGCCAGCGCGGTGCCGCCGGCCTGACCGGGATACCACGCAAGGAGCTGCGCGTCGCCCTGGGGGATGTTCAGCGCGGAGCCGACCGCCACGACGGTCACCAGCGGCTTGCCGGTGGCAACGAGGGCGTCCAGCATCCGCTGCTGGCTCTCGGGCAGATCCAGGTTCAGCTTGTCGCCGGAGGCAAAGGCGTTGCCGGTGTCGCCCTCCTCGCCCTCCAGGGTCGCGTCCAGGCCCACGCAGGCGATGATGACGTCCGCGTTCTCCGCCACCATGGCGCACTCCGCCAGGCGGTCGTCCGCCATGCCCAGATTCTGCACCTTCTCGCGGAACAGGTGGCAGCCCTCGGAGTAGAGCACGCGCATGTCATGCGCCTTCGCATAGGCGCGCACGCCCTCCAGGAAGGTGACATAGCGGCTGGACAGGCCGTTGTAGTTGCCCTCCAGCGCGGGGATGGAGTTGGCGTTGGGGCCCACGACGGCGATGGTTCTGACCCTGGCGGGGTCCAGGGGCAGCACGCCGTTGTTGCGCAGCAGCACCATGGACTTCTCGGCGGCCCTCAGGGCCAGCGCGTCGTTCTCGTCCGTGTCGCAGTCGGTGAAGGGAATCCGGTCGTACTCGCAGTCCTGTGCGAAGCAGCCCAGCATGTAGCGGCTGGTGAACATGCGCTCGCAGCTGCGGGTGATGTCCTCCTCGGTCACCAATCCCTCCTGATAGGCCTGCAGCATGTGCAGATAGGTGTTGCCGCAGTTGAGGTCGCAGCCCATCTTCAGCGCCAGCGCGGCGGATTCGGGCGCGGTGCGGGTCACGCCGTGGCGGGTATGGAAATCGCGGATAGCCCAGCAGTCGCTGGTCACATGGCCCTCAAAGCCCCACCGCTGGCGCAGGATATCCACCAGCAGGGTGCGGGAGCCGCAGGCGGCCTCGCCGTTGACGCGGTTGTACGCGCCCATGAAGGCCTCGACGCCGCCCTCCTTCACCGCCGCCTCAAAGGCAGGCAGATAGGTCTCCCACAGATCCTTGGGGGAAACGACGGCGTCGAACTCGTGGCGGATGGCCTCCGGGCCGGAATGCACCGCAAAGTGCTTGGCGCAGGCGGCGGTTTTCAGGTATTTGCCGTCGCCCTGCAGCCCGCGGATAAAGCGCACGCCCAGCCGGCTGGTCAGGTAGGGATCCTCGCCGTAGGTCTCGTGTCCCCGGCCCCAGCGGGGATCGCGGAAAATGTTGATGTTCGGGCTCCACATGGTCAGGCCCTTGTAGATGTCCCGGTCGCCATGGGCGGATTGCGCGTTGTACTTGGCGCGGGCCTCCTGGCTGATGACGGCGGCGACCTCCTGCTGCATGTCCTCATCGAACATGGCGGCCAGACCGATGGCCTGCGGGAACACCGTAGCCGTACCGGCGCGGGCCACGCCGTGCAGCGCCTCGTTCCACCAGTTGTAGGCGGGGATGCCCAGGCGCGGGATGGCCGGCGCGTCATAGCGCAGCTGGGAGGCCTTCTCCTCCAGCGTCATCTGCGACACCAGCTCGTGCGCCAGCCGTCGGGCTTCCTTGCGATCCATCATTCGTTACAGCTCCTTCCGGATGATTCGGGTTGTTCTGATTTGGTCATAGGAATTCCATTGCGTCCATGCAAATTCCTGCCGCATTTTTTGCGAATATTTGCCCATTTATGGTCAAATATTGATTTTCCAGTAGCATACGGCGCGGATTTCTGCTATAATGCAGAGGAATACATCCGGATGGAGGCGTTCCATGAGCATCCGCGCGATTGCCTTTGACCTCGACGATACCCTGCTGCGCTCCGACGGGAGCATCTCGCCCTACACGGTGGAGGTGCTCACCCGCGCCGCGGCGCGGGGCATCCGCATCCTGCCGGCCTCCGGGCGCACCTACGGCAGTATGCTGCGGGCGATTGGGCCCATCCTGCCCCTATCCGGCTGCCTGATCACCTGCAACGGCTCGGAGGTCCGGACGGCCGCGGGCGAGGTTCTCATGCAGGAGCTGCTGAGCGTGCCGCTGGCCCACGAGGTGGCGGCCTTTGCGGCGGAGCGCGGCGTGTACTGCCAGACATACGGGGCCGACCGGTTCTACTACACCACGGAAAACGAATGGGCGGCGTCCTACACGCGGCTGTCCTCACTAAGGGGCGAATGCGTGGGTGACCTGACCCGCTTCATCCGCCGGCCCGTGACCAAGCTGCTGATGATGGACGAGCCGGAGCGCATCGCGTCGCTGCTGAAGGAGGCGCAGTCGCGCTTTGCCGGGCGCGCGTCGCTGACGGGCTCCAAGCCCTACTTTCTGGAGTGCAACCCGCTGCGCGCCACCAAGGGCAACGCATTGAAGTGGTGCGCAGCGCACTTCGGCTTCGCTCTGGAGGAGCTTCTGGCCTTTGGCGACAGCCTGAACGACGTGTCCATGCTGCAAGGCGCCGGAACGGGCGTCGCCATGGGAAACGCCCGGGAGGACGTGAAGGCGCTGGGCTTTGCCCTCTGCCGATCGAACGACGAGGACGGCGTAGCGCGGTATATTGATGAAAACATACTCAAACAGGAGGCGTTCGCATGATCCAGGCCGCCGATTTCGCGCGGGAGCTCCAGCTGACGGAGCTTTCGCCCTCCACCCGCACCGAATGGGATATCCGCACCGCCGACCTCAACCGCCCCGGGATGCAGTTCTGCGGCTTCTATGAGTACTTCGCCTTCGAGCGCCCGCAGGTGATCGGCAAGGTGGAGATGACCTATCTGGAGAACCTGCCGGAGGAGAAATGCCGGAAGATGCTCACGAAGTACTTCTCCTTCGACATTCCCTGCGTCGTCATCTGCCGGGGCATGAAGGCGCCGGAGGTGCTGCTGGAAACCGCCGCCGCCCGCGATATCGCCGTGTACCAGACCTCCATGCTGACCACGAAGTTCACCTTTGCCGCCATCACCTACCTGAACCGTTGCCTGGCGCCCCGGGCGACGCGCCATGGGGTGCTGGTGTCGGTGGACGGCATCGGCGTGCTGCTGACGGGCGAAAGCGGCGTGGGCAAGAGCGAAGCCGCGCTGGAGCTGGTGCGGCGCGGGCACCAGCTGGTGGCGGACGATGTGGTGGACATCTGCCGGGTGTCCGACACGCGTCTGGTGGGCGAATGCCCGGAGATGGTGCGCCACTTCATGGAGATTCGCGGCATCGGCATCATTGACATCCGCACGATGTACGGCGTTTCCGCCGTGGCCCAGAGCCGCTCCATCGACCTGGTGATGAACATGGAGCCCTGGGTGTCCGGCAAGGCCTACGACCGCCTCGGGCTGCACGAGGAGTACACCACCATCCTCGGCGTGAAGGTGCCCAGCCAGACCCTCCCCGTGCGCCCCGGACGCAACATCGCCATCATCATCGAGGTGGCGGCGCGCAACCTGAGCCTGAAGCGCATGGGCTACTCCGCCGCCCGCGAGCTGGATCGCCGGATGCAGGAGATGATCATGAAGCGCGCCGGGCACGACGAGCATATGTAACGGTTTTTTCCTCCCCATGCAGGAAAACGCACCCCGCGCGGCGAAAGTTCCCCTACACCGCATACAATATAAAGGAGGCTTCTCCCATGGTATACATCGGTTTTGACGTGGGCGGCACCGGCGTACAGGCCGGCATCGTCACCAAGGAAGGCGAGCTGCTGTGCAAGGGCAGCATCGTGACCCGCACGGACATCCCCTTTGAATGGCAGATCAAGGCCATGGCCGACTGCGCGCTGGATACGCTGGCCCATTCCGGCCACACGCTGGATGAGGTCGCCGCGGTCGGCGCGGGCATCCCCGGCGTGGTCGACCCCCGCACCGGGCACATTGCCTTCTGCCCCAATCTGGGCTGGAAGGACGTCGATTTCGCCGGCGAAATGCGCAAGCACATCGACAAGCCCGTTTTCATGGACAATGACGCAACCGTCGCCGGTCTGGCCGAATCCGTCGCGGGCGTGAGTGCCGGCAGCCATTCCAGTGTGTTCCTGACCCTCGGCACCGGCGTGGGCGGCGGCATCGTGCTGGGCGGCAAGGTCTGGAGCGGCTTCCACGGCATCGGCAGCGAGATCGGCCACATGATTATCGAGCTGGACGGTCATCCCTGCAACTGCGGCAACCACGGGTGTCTGGAGCGCTACTGCTCCGCGACGGCGATCATTCTGGCGGCCCGCGAGGCGGTCAGGAGCGCGCCGGATTCGCTCATCCTCACAAGCGTTGAGGGCGATGCGGAGAAGATCAACGCCAAGGTGGTTTTTGACGCGGCGAAGGCGGGCGATGTGCTGGCGCTGCGGCTGTTCGGGGATTATGTGAAGGCACTGGCGACCACGATTGTGAATATTATCCATGTGCTGGATCCGGAGGTGATCGCGCTGGGCGGCGGCGTATCGAAGGCAGGGGCATTCCTGCTGGATGCGGTGCGGGCGGAGGTTGCCAAGCTGGTGATGTACAAGACGATGCCTTATGCGAGGATTGAGTTGGCGAAGTTGGGCCCGGATGCGGGGATTATTGGGGCGGCGATGCTGGGCTTGTAATGACATGGGGCACGGGTGAGCAAAACCCCGCGCCCGCAGGCGCAAAAGGGTCAAGGGGCGATGCCCCTTGCGGGGTGAAGGGGCGGCGCCCCTTCCCGCCGGAGGCCCCGCGCCGCAGCGCGACACCGCCCGATGCGTCTTTCGTGAATCGCCAGATTCACGAAACAGCTCGCACAGCCCCAAAGGAGCCGTATATGGCTCACCATTCTTCTCATCCATGACCCATTACAAAGAACAGGGACGTACATCTCCATTGGTGGATGATGTGCGTCCCCGTTTTCTTTGCTTGCTATATGCTGTTCCGGCCAGCAATTCCATTATATTCCATTCAAGATGGATTAGACGCACATCTCCATTGCCGGATAGTGTGCGTCCCGCTTTAGCATGCTTGCTGTATCCGCCGTTGGCTATGAGAACCGCGTGTCATGCTCATTTCCCGGCTGTATGGGCTGTTTCGTGAATCTGCGATTCACGAAAGACGCGTGGGGCTTTGTCGCGCTGCGGCGCGGGGCCTCCGGCGGGCAGGGGCGCCGCCCCTGCACCCCGCAAGGGGCATCGCCCCTTGACCCTTTTGCGCCTGCGGGCGCGGGGGTGCTCACCCGTTTTCCGTCTCCTGAAAGCCATCCGTCCCTTTTTCTGCCGGGACGGGCCGAAGCATGGAGGATTTTCGGCCCTGTATGTAGTATAAGAGAAAGCAGCCGGACACAATGTGATGTCTGTACGGGAGGTGTTTGCATGACCATCCGCGAACAGCTGGAGCAGGAGGAGCTGACGCGCCTGTCCCCGCGGGCCGCGAAGGCCGCTCTTTCCCGGGGCCGGGAGCGCCCCATCGACCCGTGTCCCATGCGCACCGGCTTCCAGCGCGACCGGGACCGCATCCTGCACTGCAAGGCATTCCGGCGGCTCAAGTACAAGACGCAGGTGTTCCTCTCCCCCGAGGGCGATCACTACCGCACGCGCCTAACCCACACGCTGGAGGTGTCGCAGATCGCCCGGACGATCGCCCGCTGCCTGCGCCTGAACGAGGATCTGGCGGAGGCCATCGCCCTGGGGCACGATCTGGGGCACACGCCCTTCGGACACATCGGCGAGCGCACGCTGGACGAGCTGATGCCCGAGGGCTTCCGGCACAACGAGCAATCGCGGCGGGTGGTGGAGGTGCTGGAAAACGATGGCAACGGACTGAACCTGACCGCCGAGGTGCGCGACGGCATCCTGTGCCACTCCGGGCCGCAGCTCCCCATGACGCTGGAGGGCGAATGCGTGCGCCGGGCCGACCGCATCGCCTACCTGAACCACGATCTGGACGACGCGCTGCGCGGCGGGGTGCTGCAATCCTTCGAGCTGCCATCGGATTGCCTGAAGGTGCTGGGCCACAGCCACGGCGAGCGCATCGACCGGATGATCGCCGACATTGTCGACGCCAGCCGCGACACCGCGCACCTGGAGATGTCGCCCCTGATGCAGAGCGCCATGGACGGCTTGCGGGACTTCATGTTCGAGCGCGTGTACCGGGACAGGTGGCGCGCCGCCGAGGAAAGCCGCTGCGACGGCGTGGTGAAGCAGCTCTTCCGGTATTACAGCGAGCACCCCGGCGAAATGCCGGAGGAGTTCGTGCTCATCGGCTTCCGGGAGGGCACCGACCGCGCGGTGTGCGATTTTCTCTCCTGCATGACCGACCGCTACGCCATCCGCACCTATGAGAAGCTGTTCGTCCCGGCGGGCTTCGCGCAGCTGTGACAACACGGTTACAAACATTCTCCAAAACACGCAGAGTTTACAAGCAGGAAAATCCGTAATCGTGGCGAATTATCGTCTATGATGTTCCATCCGCTGCGCAGGTTCGTCCTCCATCCGGCCTGCGCGGCGCTGTTTCTTCCATATGAAATACCGGCCATCACGAAGGAAGGTGGAATGGGTTGGCCATGCGTTTTCCGCCCTCGTGGCTGGACGAGCTCCGCGCGCGCGCCGACATCGTGCAGATCGTCGGGCAGTACGTGCCGCTGAAGAAGAACGGCCGAAAATACTGGGGCCTGTGCCCGTTCCACGGGGAAAAGACCGCTTCCTTCTCCGTGGACGGCGAAAGCCAGCTGTACTACTGCTTCGGCTGCAAGGCCGGCGGCAGCGTGATCCAGTTTGTGATGGATTACGAGCGGCTGGACTTTCAGGACGCGGTCAGGCACCTGGCGGATCAGCTGCACATGCCCCTGCCCCAGATGGAGAACGACCCCGATTACCAGCGCCGCCGCACCCAGCGGGACAGGCTGCTGGAATGCAACCGGGAAGCGGCGAAGTTCTTTCACCAGACCCTGTTCACCCCCGCCGGACAGCCCTCGCTGGCGTATCTCAAGCGCCGCGGGCTGACGGACGGCGTAATCCGCAAGTTCGGGCTGGGCGCCGCGCCCGACGGCTGGGACACCCTCACAAGGCATCTGCAGGAATTGGGCTACACCGTAGAAGAATTGAAGCTCGCCGGCCTGACCGTCGTCAGGGAGGCCGAGCCCGCGACGGAGACATCGCCCATGAAGCCCCGCCGTGCCTTTGACATGTTCCGCAGCCGCGCCATCTTTCCCATCATCGACCAGTACGGCAACGTCCTCGCCTTTGGCGGACGCGCCCTGGGCGATCAGCAGCCCAAGTACCTCAACACCTCCGACACGCCGGTGTTCAACAAGCGCCTGGGCGTGTACGCGGCCAATCTCCTGCGCAAGGAGCGCCATCTGCAGCGCGTCATTCTGGTGGAGGGCTACATGGACGTGGTGGCGCTGACGCAGTTCGGCGTGCCCGGCGTGTGCGCCACCCTCGGCACCGCCCTGACCTCCGAGCAGGCCAGGCTGCTCAAGCGCTTCGCCCCCTCCGTGTACCTGAGCTATGACGGCGACAGCGCCGGTCAGCACGCCATCCTGCGCGGGCTGGACATCCTGGAGGCCGAGGGCGTCGAGGCCCGCGTGCTGGACTTTCCCGACGGCCTGGACCCGGATGAGTTCATCCGCCGCGACGGCCGGGAAGCCTTCGACCGCCTGCCCGCCCTCACCCCCGCCACCTACCGGATGCGCCGCCTGCGCGCTGAGCATGACCTGTCCACCCAGGAGGGCCGCACCGGCTACGCCAAGGCCTGCGCGGGCATCCTGAGCAGGCTGGAGCCCGTGGAGCGCGAAAACCACCTGCAGGAGCTGACGGTGCAGACCGGCTTCCCCCGGGAGGTGCTGCTGGAGCAGATCGGCCTCACCGCCCCCGCGCAGCTCACGCCCACCGCCGTGCAGACCGCGCCGAAGCCGCGCCTCAATCCCCGGCGGGATTCCCCGGCCGCCACGGCGGACGAGCGGGACGAGGAGCTGCTCATCTCCCTCATCAGCACCGGGCGGCTGCCGCAGGACGTGGCCTCGGCGGAGGATTTCAGCGACCCGCTCCTGCGCACGCTGTTTACGGAGCTGAGCGGCGGCACCTCCCCGGCCACGCTGGTGGAGATGCAGCCCGACGAGGCCACCCGCGCCCGGGTCAGCCGCATCCTGCTCACGCCCCCCAGCGAGGATCTGAACCAGCTGCTCCGCATGGCCCACGAGTGCCTGAGCCGCAACCGCCTCAAGCGGATGCAGGAGCAGCTGAACGAAATCATGCGCGGCCTGAACGCGCTGTCTCCCGCCGAAAAGCCCGAGGCGCTGCAGCGGGCCAAGCTCCTGTCCGAGCGGATCAAGGCCCTCAAGGATGCCCGATAATCCGATATCGTACCGCAAGCCCTCTGTCGCGCCATCGCGAAGCCGCCCGGGCTCCTGCCCCTGCGGCGGCGGCGGAGGGCACCCCCCGCAAACGTGCCCACAGCCTTTTGCGACCCGTATAGAAGGAGAGGATTCCATTTGACGCTTTCACCTGATGCCCGTCAAGCCAAGCTGGACGCACTGTATGAACACGGAAAGAAGAAGGGTTCGCTGACCTACAAGGAGATCATGGATCGCCTGATGGAGCTGGACATGGAGCCCGATCAGCTTGACAAGGTGCTGGAAACGCTGGAGGCGCTGGGCGTGGAGGTTATCAACGAGAATGCCCCCATCGTCGAGCCCGCGGACGGCGGCGATGCTGTCGAGGACGTGAGCGACATGTCCGTGCCCGAGGGCATCAGCATCGACGACCCCGTCCGCATGTACCTCAAGGAGATCGGCAAGGTGCCCCTCCTGAACGCCGATGAGGAGATCGCCATCGCCAAGCAGCTGGAAAGCGACGACCCCGAGGTCAAGGAGGAAGCCAAGCGCCAGCTGGCCGAAGCGAACCTGCGCCTGGTGGTGTCCATCGCCAAGCGGTACGTGGGCCGCGGGATGCTTTTCCTCGACCTGATTCAGGAGGGCAACCTGGGTCTGATCAAGGCCGTGGAAAAGTTTGACTACACCAAGGGCTTCAAGTTCTCCACCTACGCCACCTGGTGGATCCGGCAGGCCATCACCCGCGCCATTGCCGATCAGGCCCGCACCATCCGCATCCCCGTGCACATGGTCGAGACCATCAACAAGCTCATCCGCGTCAGCCGTCAGCTGCTGCAGGAGCTGGGCCGCGAGCCCAGCCCCGAGGAAATCGCCAAGGAGATGGGCATCAGCGAAGCCAAGGTCCGCGAGATCATCAAGATTGCGCAGGAGCCCGTCTCGCTGGAGACCCCCATCGGCGAGGAGGAGGACAGCCATCTGGGCGACTTCATCCCCGATGACGACGCGCCCGCCCCTGCCGAGGCCGCGTCCTTCTCCCTCATGAAGGAGCAGCTGATGGAGGTGCTGGACACCCTCACCCCCCGCGAGGAAAAGGTGCTCCGCCTGCGCTTCGGCCTGGACGACGGCCACCAGCGCACCCTGGAGGAGGTCGGCAAGGAGTTCAACGTCACCCGCGAACGCATCCGCCAGATTGAAGCCAAGGCCCTGCGCAAGCTCCGCCATCCCTCCCGCTCCAAGAAGCTCAAGGATTACATGACCTGATGGCGCCCGAAGGGGTGGAGGGGGCGACCGGAAAGCCCCCTCCTCGCTTCCGCAGAA
>JBJEUF010000082.1:0-12962 GCA_051883695.1 Aristaeellaceae bacterium | reverse complement strand
TCGAAGGGCCTGCGGGCCCTCCGACGCCACCCATGGGTTTGTTGATGGTCTGAGGACGCGGTGTGATCACCGCGCCCTGACAATGGATTACTGAATCATGCCCAGCTCCCGCATGATGGCGTACATCTTCTCGCGGGGAGCCGCCTGCATGGGCACCAGCGGCAGGCGCAGCTCATCCTCGCACATACCCAGCTTCGCCATTGCGGCCTTGACAGGAATCGGGCTGGTTTCGGAGAACAGCGCGTTGACGAAGGGCAGCAGCTTCAGCTGAATCTTCGCGGCTTCCGCGTTATGGCCCTCCAGCGCCAGCTGCGCCATCCGGGAGGTTTCCGCAGGCAGGACGTTGGACAGCACGGAAATCACGCCCTTGAAGCCCACGGAGATCGTCGGCACGATCAGGTCATCGTTGCCGCAGTAGAAATCGACCTTGTCGCCGCACAGGCGCACCTTTTCCATCGCCTGCGCCACATCGGAGGAAGCCTCCTTGACGGCGATGACGTTCTCGTGCTCGCAGATTTTCGCCATGGCCTCGGGGCCGATGTTCAGGCCCGTGCGGCTGGGCACGTTGTAGACGATCACCGGCAGGGTCGCCGCATCGGCGATGGCGTTGAAATGCGCCACCAGGCCCGCCTGGGAGGTCTTGTTGTAGTAGGGCGTGACGACCAGCTGCGCGTCCGCGCCGAAATCGGCGGAGTGCTTCGCGGCGTACACCGCCTCGCTTGTGGCGTTGGAGCCGGTACCGGCGATCACCGGCACACGATGATCGGCCTTCTCCACCACGCGGCGGATGACCGCCAGATGCTCGTCCCAGGTCATGGTGGCAGGCTCGCCCGTGGTGCCCACGGCGATCAGCGCGCTCACGCCGTTTGCGATCTGATCCTCCACCAGCCGGTCAAGGGCCTCATAATCCACCTCGCCGTTCCTGAAGGGCGTGATCAGCGCCGTGCCGCAGCCGGTGAACAGGGGCTTTCTCATATCTGTTCCCTCCTGAATTCGTCTCACTTCCGGGTGATGTAACCTTTTCTGCACAGCAGCTCAGCCGTCAGCATCGCGCCGCCTGCCGCGCCGCGCACCGTGTTGTGGGACAGGCAGACGAAGCGGTAATCGAACAGCTTGTCCTCGCGCAGGCGGCCGATGGACACGCCGAAGCCGTTCTGGAAGTCGCGGTCCAGCTTCGTCTGCGGACGGCTCGGATCCTCAAAGTACTGCAGGAAGGGCTTGGGCGCGCTGGGCAGCTCCAGACGCTGGGCCTCCGTCTCAAAGTTTGCCCAGCGCTCCTTGATTTCATCCATGGAGGGCTTGTTCCTGAAGGACACGGAAACCGCCGCCATGTGGCCGTCGGCGCAGGCCACGCGCAGGCACTGGGCGCTGATGACGGGCAGCTCGGCATTGACAATCCGACCGTTTTCGACCCGGCCCCAGAGCTTCAGGGGCTCGTTCTCGCTCTTCTCGTCCTCGCCGCTGATGTAGGGGATCACATTGTCCACCATCTCGGGCCAGGTCTTGAACGTCTTGCCCGCACCGGAAATGGCCTGATAGGTGCAGACGCTGACCTTCTCGGGCCCAAAGTCCATCAGGGGCGTCAGCGCGGGCACATAGGACTGGATGGAGCAGTTGGGCTTGACGGCGATGAAGCCGCGCCGGGTGCCCAGACGCCTGCGCTGCGCCTCAATGACCTCCAGATGCGCGGCGTTGATCTCCGGCACCACCATCGGCACGTCCTCCACGCCGCGGCAGGCGCTGTTGTTGGAGACGACAGGGATCTCATGCTTTGCGTAGGCTTCCTCCAGCGCGCGGATCTCTTCCTTCTTCATGTCCACCGCGCAGAAGACGAAATCCACCTTCTCGCCCACCGCGTCAATGTCGGCAGCGTCCATGACAACCATGTCCGCCACCTTTTCCGGAATCTCCCAGTCAAAGGCCCAGCGCTCGCCCACCGCCTCCCGGTAGGTTCTGCCGGCGCTGCGGGCAGAGGCAGCCACACAGGTCACCTCAAACCAGGGATGATCCTTCAAAAGGGAAATGAAACGCTGGCCCACCATGCCGGTTGCGCCAACGATACCCACACGATACTTCTCCATTGCCTTTGTCCTCCTTGACTTTCATTCGGCGGATGCTGCTGATGGCGGATTTGTGACCATTCCGGACAATCCGTCCGGATATATCAAAAATCACCCCAGACATCGTCTGCGGTGCGCATGGTACGGGCAGGTACAGTCCCGCCCGATCATGAACCAGCGCTCCGCCGGGCTCTTGTGCCCGATGACAGCCGCAGGCCTGTGCGGTCCGCAACCAAGCGCAGGAGCGTCGGCTCCCCTCCTGCCTTTCGGCGCAGCGCCCCTTCCCGCGGTTTCTCCGGAAGCCTGTCCTCCGCCGCGGTACGCCGCGCGGCGCACCTCTGATTCCATCAACATTCTTCAATTCGGGATACCATGCCTATCTTACCACGCCGGGCACGGCTTGTCAATGACGGTACAGCAAAAACACATCCGCTTTCTTCCGGCGCTGCACTCACGCCCGCTTCCTGCGCATCATCAGCTTCAGCAGCCCGCCCAGCAATCTCGGCGCACGCACACAGACCATCCTGACCTTCATCCCGTTCCACCTCCATGATGTTCTACCGCAGCAGCCACCAGCCCGCAATCACCAGCGCGGCGCCGATCATCGCGGCCCAGGCCCAGCCCGGAATACACAGGAACAGCAGCACCAGCCCGGCTGCGATGAGCACCACGCCCAGCAGCCGCATCTCCGCCATCCCATGGACATGCACCCGGCGCTGTTGTGCCGCTTTCCTGCGGCTGCACGATTTGCGCATGGCGGCTCACCTCCCGGGTGCTTCTGCTGCAGTATATGCGCAATCCCGGAAAAGATATCCTCTCTTTGGGACGAAAACTGTTCCCCCATTCGTTGTTACAGTTGTAGCAGTCCCCTGCGGGACAGGGTGACCTCATAAAAAACCGGATTGCACAATGATTCATCAGATGGCTGTTTTCCAAACGTGCGGGCCGAAGGATTCCAAAGGACGATCGGAAAGCCCTTTGGGCGCACCCGCAGGCATGAAGCGCCTTCTGCGGAAGCAAGGAGGGAGCTCTCCGTTCTCCCCCTCCACCCCTTCTGCCGCATTCATGTTTGTTTACCGTTTTGAATGAGGCTGCCCGGCACGCGCCCTTTACAAGCGCCGGAAAATCATGTAGAATAGTACCGTTCCGAAAGATGCAGCCGGCTCTGCCGTTTCAGCCATACGCCATTTCACGATGCACAGGAGGATTCAAACATGCTCGACGCCTTCAACAGCTTCTCTGCCAGCTTTATGTCCAACCTGACAGACTATCTCGTCTATGTCGCCATCGCGCTGGTGACCATCATCGGCGTGCTCAAATGCCTGCTGCCCCTGACGGGCACCACCCGTGCGCTGCGCCGGGCCATCCGCCGTCTCCAGCAGGACGCGGGCACCCGTCAGGGCACGCCGGTCTGGCAGGAGAAGCTCTTCATGGGCGTGCGGCTGAAAGGCTCCTGGCTGCGCTTTCTGCAGAATGCGGAGCAGCTTGACCGCCGCGGCCTCCCCTGCAATGTGGAGGATTACATCAATGACGATACCGTCACCCACGGCCCCGGCAACGCCCAGCTGGCCGAGCTGGTTCCGAGCCTGCTGACCTCCCTGGGCATTCTGGGCACATTCATGGGCATGATGAGCGGCCTGAGCGGTCTGGACTTCTCCTCCTCCGAGAAGATCATCGCGGGCATTCCCGTGCTGCTGGACGGTATGCGCTTCGCCTTCGGCACCTCGGTGGCGGGCGTGAGCTGCTCCATCTGCTTCAACATGCTCAACCGCATCCTGCAGGGCTCCAGCTACCGCGCCATCGACGATTTTGTGGAGTGCTTCACCTCCCTGGCGATGTCGCGCCCGCTGGATAACGACGTGCAGCTCATCTGCCAGAATCAGGATTCCAACCACATGCTGTCCGGGCTTTCCGACGTGCTTCCCGGCACCCTTGCCACCGTCATGGAGGGCAGCGTCTCCCGGGCGATGCAGCCCGTGGCGCAGTCCATGGACGCCTTCCTCATCGGCGCGACCCGCGCACAGGTGGACGGCGTGGCCCGCATCGTCGGCAGCTTCGTGCAGCAGATGAACATCTCCCTCAACGACCAGTTCGTTCAGTTGGGCCGCACGATGACGGAGATCAACCAGAACCAGCGCATCTCCATGGAGCAGCTGGCGCAGTCCATGCAAGCCGCCGGAACCATCGTCACCGACGTGCAGCAGCTGCAGGCTGTTTCGGCGGATATCATCGCCCATTTCGAGCAGTATGTCCGGGAGCTGAACGCTGCCGGCCACCGGGACGAGCGCTTCGAGCAGTCCGCCTCCGCGCTGCTGGAAAAGATGCAGCGGATGAACGAGGAGCAGAGCGCCGCGCTGCAGCAGGTCAATCGCAGCCATCAGGCGCTGATGGGCGCGATAAACGATTTCACCTCCCAGTCCGCCGCCACCCTGGAAGGGCTGCGCAAGGCCGCCGAGGGCGATCAGCAGTCCATGGGGCAGATGTCCTCCGCCATGCGCACCGCCGGTCAGGAGCTGTCCGACAGCTGTCAGGGCTTCGTGCAGAACGTCGTGACCGGCCTGAGCCGGGCGCTGGGGCTGTTCGATCAGAACATGACGGCGCTCTTCGGCGCGCTGTCGGAGAAGATTGACGGCCTGTCCACGGACGGCACGGGCGGCGCCACCACGGAGCAGACCGCCGAGCTCCAGCGGCTGATGTCCCAGCTGCGTGAGGCGATCGCCGCCGTTCAGCCCAGCGCCAAGGAGGTTTGAGCATGGCCCGTCAACGCATCCATAACAGCCGCTCCGGCACCGGCGCGGGCAATGCGGGCGCAAGCTGGATCAGCTACTCCGACATGATGGCCGCGCTGCTGCTGGTATTCGTGCTGATTCTGTCCGTCAGCCTGTACCAGTACTTCACCATGCTGGAAACCACCCAGAGCGAGCTGGAGGCCCAGCAGGCCCAGCTTGAGCAGCAGCAGATCATCCTGCTGGGGCAGCAGGAGCAGCTGGACTCCCAGACCATGCAGCTGGCCGCCCAGCAGGTCACCATGGACAACCAGAGCGCACTGATCGTCATCATGCAGGGCGAGATTGCCGGCAAGCAGGCCGCGCTGGATGAGCAGGAGGAGGCGCTTCTCGCCGCGCAAACCGAGCTGCAGCTCTCACAGCAGGAGCTGGCAAACGCGCTGGTGCTCCTGCAGCAGCAGCAGGCGGAGCTGAACGCCAACAGGATTGCGCTTGGCGCCGCGCAGACCGCGCTGGATCAGCAAAGAGAGACCTTCCGTCTCCAGACCAGCCAGCTTGGCTCCATGGTCGGCGTGAAGGCGGAGATCATCAGCGAGGTGTCCAGCGCGCTGGCCCGCCGCAGCATCACCGCCTCCGTCGATCCCGGCAGCGGAGACATCATCATCGACAGCCGGATGCTGACCTTCGATTCCAACAAGGCCACCCTGAGCGCTCAGAGCAAGAACTTCCTCGACACCTTCGTTCCTGTCTACCTTGAGGTTCTCCTGCGCCCCGAATACGAGGATTACCTCGGTTCCATCATCATCGAGGGACACACGGACATGTCCGGCACCTACGAGCGCAACATGGAGCTTTCGCAGGAGCGCGCGCTGGCCGTGCTGCTCTACATCCGCAACATGTACGCGAACGATTCCGCCACGCTGGCCCGTCTGGATGAGATTCTGGTCGCCACCGGCAAGGGCTATTCCGACCCGGTCTACTATACCTACAACGGCAGGCAGTACGTCGATCCGGACGCGTCCCGCCGTGTGGAGTTCAAGTTCAGCCTGCGCGACGCGGAGATGATCGAGGAAATCAACCGGCTGCTGAACGGCAACTGACCGCGTGTTGAAAAAGTGCTTCCGGCACTTTTTCGAGGGGTTGCACTCCGTCACTGTCAGGGCTGCAAGCAGCCCTGACGGCCGTTCCTCCGTGTAAGGAATGTTTCCGGCAGAGCCGGAAACGCCCCGCCCGACCGGCAAAGCCGGTCGATGCGAATCCAGTCAGAGGGCCTGCGGGCCCTCCGACACCTCCCGGAGCTGTTTCGACACGCTGCCGAACAGCCACTGATTCCGTGTCCCGAATCCGCATGAAAGGAAACAGCATGAAGTATTTCGCGATCCTATCCGCCCTCATCCTGCTGCTGACGCTGGTGGGCGTGGGCTATCTGTACATGACCACCGGCATCTGTGTGGAAGCCTCCTGGGCTGTGACGGTGCAGGCCTCCACGGAGCCTGCCCTGTTCGCCTCGCTCCGGGATCAGGTGCGCCTTGGCGCGGTGGTCGGCACCCCCTTCACCGGCCAGACGGAGCTGAGAGATGCGCAGGATTATCAGTTCTGCACCTATACCGTGCGGCTGCGCAACAACTGCCGCGTGCAGGCGGAATCGGTCGAGGTGCAGGTGTCCCCCATGACGGGCGACGTGCTGCAGTTCACCGGCAATGACTATATGCCCGTGCAGACCCTCGTCAGCGTGCCCGTCGGCGGCACAAACGAGGCATCCGCTGTCGTGCTGACCACCGCCGGGAACCACAGCATCCGCGAGGTGACCGTCACGTTCTACATGTGGGGCATCCCCTTCACCCTGAAAACGACGGTGCAGTAACATAACAAAACGCGCGTCCTCCCAGGCTGGGAAGGCGCGCGTTCTTCATGCGGTCAGTGGAATATCCGTTTGGCGAAGTTGTACAGGCCGTGCTTCCAGACGGTGAAGTCATGACCGCCCTTTGTCACGTAGAACGTGTTCTCCGTGCCGTTCTCCGTCAGGGTCTGGGCGTAGGTCGACGGCCACGCCCCGACCACGCCGTCCGTCTCTCCGGCATTGATGAGGATGTAGGTTCCGCAGTCCTCCGCCGTCCTGAAGTCCGCAGGCTGGAACAGCCCCTTTTCCGCATGGTAGGGCAGCACACCGGGCGCCGGGCAGAACGCGCCCACATACCCGAAGGTCTCCGGCAGCGTCATCCCGATGTAGAGCGCTTCCCGGCCACCCATGGACAGACCCGCAACCGCCGTATTCTCCCGGCCCTCCGCGATGGAGAAATTTTCCTTCATGTAGGGCATCAGGTCGTTCGTCAGGTCGTTGATGAAATTGTCGAAGGCCGCATAGTGCTCCGGCGTGTGCATGTCCGACGGATTGCCCGCGTCGTTCGCCCGGGCGCGGACGTTGGGCAGCACCACGATCATCTCCTCCGCTTCGCCGGAGGCAATCAGGTTGCCGATGATGACCTCCGGCACGCCATGGCTCCACTCGCTGTGATCGCCGCCGATCCCATGCAGCAGGTAGAGCACCGGGTAGCTTTTCTCCACCGAGTAATCCGGCGGCAGAATGACCAGCATCTTCCGGAAGCTCCTGGTCGTGGTGGACAGGTAGGTCTTGTACAGCGTGGTTCCGTAGGTCACGCCCTCCCGGCGGACGTCAAAGCCCTCGGGCGGATCGTTCCAGCCGCACTCGTCCGTCTCCGCGAGCGCGGGAGCCGCCAGCAGCGCCAGCAGGCACAGTATCAGACAGAATGTCATATGCTTCACAGCCGTCCTCCTCAAACGTTCAGGTACCCCTTGAGCACCAGCAGCGTATTGTACACGCCGTCGATATGGCTGCGCTCGTAGCCATGGCTGGCATATACGCCCGCGCCGATCAGACCGTGACGGATGTCCGCGCCCGAGCGCAGCGTCACATCCACATCGGAGCTGTAGAAGGGATACACATCCACCGCATAGTCCGCGCCGGTCGCCTGAGCCGCGGCGATCAGCTTCGACGTCACCTCATAGCTGTACGGGCCCGCAGAGTCCTTTGCGCAGATGGATACCTGCCTTTCGGTGCACTGCAGCCCGGCGCCCACGCAGCCCATATCGACGCTGATGGCCTCCGTCACGCCCGCCGGAACGGACGCGCTGCCGCCATGGCCAACCTCCTCATACACGGTCACATGCACCCACACGCGGCGCTCCGGAACAACCCGCGCGTCATGCAGGTACTTCGCCAGGCCCAGCAGGATGCCGACGCTCAGCTTGTCGTCCAGGAAGCGGGACTTCAGGTAGCCGCTCCCGGTCCGGCGGGTGCGCGGCTCAAAGCACACGATGTCCCCCACCTCGATCCCCAGCCTGCGGCTTTCCTCAGCGGAATGCACATCCTCATCCGGAACGATTTCGACCGTGTCCCAGCCGCGCTTGGTGGCGGAGTACTCCCCGTTGACATGCACGGAGGCATTGCACAGCTGGCAGGTTCCCTCAATCACCCTGCCGCTGCGGGTGTAAACGCGGACGTTCTCTGCCTCCGCGTTGTTCGGGTTCATCCCGCCCAGGTTGGTCAGGCGAAGCCGCCCGTCCCCCTTGATCTGCGCGACCATCGCGCCCAGCGTATCGGTATGGGCCTGCAGCAGCAAGCCGTCCTGCGCATCCTTGCCGCCCAGATCAACCAGCACGCCGCCCTTGGTCGTGATCACCGCCTCAAAGCCCAGCGCCGCAAAGGCCGCCCGCACCCACTCCGCCGCTGCGGCGGTATAGCCGGAAGGGCTGTCGATGGCCAGCAGCGCGCTCGTCTGCTCCCATGCGTAATCCGCGTATTCCCGTGTCATGTTTCCTGTACTCCTTCCTGTTTCTCTGCATTGTCGGCATCCATTCTCCTGACCACAGCGGCGATTTCACCATACCGCGCCAGCAGCGCGTCATAGTTCTCCCGGCGATGTGGAAAGGTGCACGCCGTGCAGTCCTTGATACCGTTCTCCGTGTAGGTGCAATTCCCGCCGCACCTCCTGCCCAGCGCATACAGCGGGCAGTAGCAGAACAGGCAGTTGAACGCTGCCTCCTCCACCCCGCCGTGACAGGGAAAGAATTCGCATTCCCTGTTCTGAAAGAACCGGAAGTGCTCCGCCATCTCCGTCATGCCCCTCGTCTCCGCATCCGTCGGCATCTCCGACACATTTCCATCTTTTTATGGACATTCCGCCACGCCCCAGAGCGCCTCGCCGTCCCCGGACAGCAGCGTGCAGGCCACGCGCTCCCCCTGACGGTACGCCACGCCCTCCCATTCCTTGCAGAACAGCTTCATCCGGATCCCGTCGCCCTCGCGGACGGCCTCCGCCTGCGTGAGCGTCACCGGACGGCCGTAGACCACATCGCTGTTGCAGCGGCTCAGGTAGACCATGCGCCACCTCTCCGGCAGTACCTCCGGCGGTGTCAGCGGAGCGCCATAGGTCAGCGGCCACGCCATCGCCCGGCCATCCGCCGCAAAGAGCAGACGGCGAATCTGCAGAAAGGGCGGTCCCATCCGGCCCTCCGGACGCGCATGATGCACCACATAGACGCTGCCGTCCCGGTCGTGCAGGAGGCTGCTGTGCCCCGTGGCCTTCACGCCCTGCAGCGGCAGCACCGGCGGCATGGGCGGCCTGCCGGGTTTGACCGGCATCCCGGTCAGATCAAGGGGCGCAAGCAGCCCGGGGAGATCGAAATTGTAGCCGCCGCACAGCTTGTCGCCCGGATGATGAATGGGATCCGGGTCGGTCATCGCAAAGCCCTGGGAATCCACATAGGGGCCTGTGATCTCCCGGGCATACGCCACGCGGATGTGATAGTCCCGCCCCAGATCGCCCCAGGAGGTGAACAGCACAAAGCGGTCGCTGGGCGCATGGTACCACACATACGCGCCCTCCACCGGCTGATGGTTTCCCCCGGCAATGCGCGCGCCCTCATGGTATTCCTCCGCAAAGCCCTCCGCGTCCAGCGGCAGAATGCGGATGCCCCCGAAGAAGCTGCCGTAGATCAGCCAGTCCTTCCCCGCGCGGTCCGCACAGACGCATGGGTCGATGGCATTGGCCTGCGTGAAGGTATCGCTGTGCCGGGACACCACCACATCCCCCTTGTAGGCGTAGGGCCCCTTGGGATACTCCGATTCCGCCAGCCCGATCACGGACGAGGTTTTGCCCGGACGGCTTGCGCAGCAATACAGCCGCCACACGTCTTTGCCGCCCCTGCGGCGCTTCACCAGCTCCGGCGCCCAGAAGCGATCCGTCCCCGCATGGCGCAGGACGGACGGCGGCGTCTGCGGCAATAGCGAAAAGGGTGCGGACCAGTCCGCAAGGTTATTCGAGGTGCGTCCTGTCACATTCCGGAAGTCCAGATCCGTGGACAGGCCCAGGTACTCATCCGCCAGCGCAATCACCAGCGGGTCATGAAAGGGGGCGAACATCGGCGTTCCTCCGGCAGCAGCGTTCTGTGATCGTCATGACAGCATTATACGCGCCCGCGCTGCCGCTGTCAATTCCGTTCTTTGGGGCAAATTCCTCAAGGCGACCTCATTCAAAATACCATTTTTCACAATGTTTCATCAGGTTTAGAACGGCACCAAAAGTGCGGACCGAAGGTTTCCAAAGGGCGATCGGAAAGCCCTTTGGTCGCGTCCGCAGACGCGAAATCTATCACCTTATTGAAGTTTTCGCCTCTGCGGAGGCGAGGCGGGGGCTTTCCGATCGCCCCCGCCACCCCTTCGGTCGCATTCCTGCATGTTATCTATTTTTGAATGAGGTCGCCCTGCAAATTCCTGCGCAGGCATTGACAGAAAACGGTTTCGGATGGTATGATACTGGACAGGAAGACCATGTACACATGGGAAGCATAGAAAGGAAGTCAAACATGAAGCATTGCATTCTTCGTCTGGCCGGTCTGCTGCTGGCGCTGGTGATGCTGCTGTCCTACGGCGCGCTGGCGGAAACCGCCGCTGCGGATGACGGCGTCATGCGCGAGGGTCTGACCGCCCTGGAGCTGACCCGGCTGATGGGCAACGGCACCAATCTGGGCAACACGATGGAAGCCTGCAACACCAACGCCATCGCGCCCGGCAACTCTCCCCTGACCTACGAGGTCACCTGGGGTCAGCCCGTCACCACGCAGGAGATGCTCTGCGCCCTCAAGGCCGCCGGCTTTGACACCATCCGCATCCCCGTGGCCTGGATGACCAACGCCACCACGCTGGCCATCGACGGCAGCTACATCATCGACGCCGCCTACCTTGACCGTGTGGCCGAGATCGTCGACTACGCCCGCAACGCGGACATGTACGTCATCATCAACGATCACTGGGACGGCGGCTGGTGGGGCATGTTCGGCAGCGAGAGCGCCGAAACCCGTCAGCTGGCGATGGACGCCTATGTCGGCATGTGGGCGCAGATCGCCGTTCGCTTCGCGGATTACAGCGACTATGTGATTTTTGAGTCCGCCAACGAGGAGCTGGGCGCACGCTTTGACGAGAATTCCGTCTACTGCTCCGATTCCGTCGTCACCTACCTTGATGACGATGCGCGCTACGCCCTTTGCAACGAGGTCAATCAGGCCTTTGTCGACACCGTGCGCATGACCGGCGGCAACAACGCCGAGCGCTTCCTGCTGATCGCGGGCTTCGGTACCAATATCGACCAGACCTGCGACGACCGCTTCCGGATGCCCGTGGACACGGCGGAGAGCAAGCTGCTCGTGTCCGTGCACTACTACGATCCGTGGAGCTACTGCGGCGCAAGCAGCGCGTCGGGCGCAACCGCCTGGGGCACCCGGAGCGACTTTGAGTACATGGACGCGCAGCTCAGGAAGATGACCCGCTTTACCCAGCAGGGCGTGGGCGTGGTCATCGGCGAGTACGGCGCCCTGCCGGGCAGCGACGGCACGCTGAAGGCCAATACCGTTGCCTATCATCAGCGCTTCCTCGATCTGTGCGACCTGTACGACTTCACCAGCAACCTGTGGGACTGCTCCGGCATGTTCATCCGCCGGGAGCTGAAGATGGCCGACGAGGAGCTGGCCGCTGTTTACGCGACCCGCAATGCCGCCGCCGAGGCCGGTAAGGCCTATGCGGACGTGCAGGCCGAGGCCGAAGCCCGTCTGGATGCGCAGATGGAAGCCGCTCCCGACACCTTCCTCAAGGACGCGATCGTCGTGACCGATCAGACCGCCGTGGCGTGGCTGATGTGGAACGACGGCGGCTGGGCGCTGAGCTACTCCGTGGGCGATGATTACAACCCCAATGCCATTTCGGGCGGCATGAAGGTCACCGACGTGGAGATCACCGGCCCCGGCACCTACACCGTCGGCATCGACTTCACCGGCACCGAGCAGGGCTGCTCCAACTCCGTGGCCTTCTCCGCCCTCGCCATCGCCAACGGCGAGCTCCTCTACCCCGGCTACATCATCGACATCAAAGAGGTGAAGATCGACGGCGAGGTATACCGTCTCAAGGGCCGCGGCTACACCACCTCCGACAACGGCGTGACCACCCGCGTCAACCTGTACAACGAATGGGTGAAGTCCATCCCGCAGAGCGCCCGGATGCACTACGGCAACCTCGCCGGTGCGACCCCCACGCCCATCAACCGCAACGACGCCGCCATCGCGCAGATTCACACCATTTATATCACCTTTGAGTACGGCCCGCAGAAGTAACGGAGGAACCGTATTCACGCTCCCACCCTCGTGTGGGAGCGTTTTGTTGAGCAACAAAATTTGCACGATCGCAAAAAAACTCTACCCAAGACGAAAAAAATGTGCTATACTGATGAGGTATGAGGGTAAAAGAAGCCCTATTCACGACTATCATATAGATAGGAGGAAATTCCGATGCTTTACACCAAGGAAGTTGATGAAATGGTCTGCGTCGCGAAGGGCCCGAACCACGGTCCCGCGCCTATTCCCGAAGAGGGCAAGTGGGTGCAGGCGAAGGAGATCAAGGACATTTCCGGTCTTACGCACGGCATTGGCTGGTGCGCACCCCAGCAGGGTACCTGCAAGCTGACGCTGAACGTCAAGCAGGGCGTGATTCAGGAAGCACTGGTCGAGACGATCGGCTGCTCCGGCATGACCCACTCCGCTGCGATGGCCTCCGAGATTCTTCCCGGCAAGACCATTCTGGAGGCGCTGAACACCGACCTGGTGTGCG
>JBJEUF010000081.1:0-51560 GCA_051883695.1 Aristaeellaceae bacterium | reverse complement strand
CCAGACTAAATGCCACTTCAAATGCCACTGTGGCATTTACTTTGGGAATTCACTCGCGTGAAAAATGCCTGCAAAACGCTTGCATCTGCCTGCAATGTGTGATAAACTATCATTCGTGCGTAATGAAGCTCGCATGGGATGGGCGCAAGGACGCCCGTGACGATAGTGCAGGAGGGAATACAGTCATGACCACCTACGAGAAGATTTCCAGCAACAGGGCCAAGCTGACCTTCGTTGTTCCCGGCGCGGATTTTGAGGCCGCGATGAACAAGGCCTATCTGCAGAACCGCGGCAAGATCAACGTGCCCGGCTTCCGCAAGGGCAAGGCGCCCCGCGTGGTGATCGAGAATATGTACGGCAAGCTCGTCTTTGTGGAGGACGCGATGGATATCGTCTTCCCCGATCTGTACGATGCAGCCATCAGGGAGAACGACCTCAAGCCCGTCGACCGCCCCGAAATGACCTCCATGGGCGATTACAAGGCCGGCGAGGACATGACCTTCACCGTGGAGGTGTTTGTCCGTCCCGACGTGACCCTGGGCGAATACAGGGCGCTGACCGTGGAGGTCGCTCCCAAGCACGAGGTCGACGAGGAAGAGATCGACGAGCGCATCAAGCAGGATCAGCAGAAGGGCGCCCGCACCATCGACGTGACCGACCGTCCCGTCGATTACAACGACACCGTCAATCTGGACTATGCCGGCACCGTGGACGGCGTGGCCTTCGAGGGCGGCACGGCTCAGGGCCAGACCCTGACCATCGGCTCCGGCCAGTTCATCCCCGGCTTTGAGGAGCAGATGGTGGGCATGAACGTCGGCGAGGAGAAGGATCTGCAGGTCAAGTTCCCCGAGAAGTACCACTCCGAGCAGCTGGCGGGCGCTGACGCCGTGTTCCACGTCAAGGTCAACGGCATCACCATGACCGAGACGCCCGAGCTGGACGACGACTTCGCGCAGGACAACGGCTTCGACACCTTCGAGGAGTACAAGGCGAACGTGGTCAGGGAGCTGAATGACCGCGCGGAGAAGAACTACAACGTGTCCGTCGAGAATGCCCTGATCGAGGCCGCCGTGGCGAACGCCCAGGCCGAGATTCCCGAGAGCATGATCGCCGATCAGACCGGCTACATCCTGCGCGACATGGAGTACCGCATGATGATGCAGGGCCTGCGCATGGAGGACTTCCTGAAGTACACCGGTCAGACCCGCGACACGCTGGCTGCGCAGTATCATGACGAAGCGGAGAAGCGTGTGATGATCGAGCTGGTGCTGGAGGCGATCCGCAAGGCGGAGGGCCTGGAGCCCAACGAGGAAGAGGTCGAGGCGCAGATCGCCCAGCAGGCGGAGCGCATGGGCCAGGAGCTGGAGGCCTTCAAGGCCGGCCTGACCGAGGCGCAGCGTTCCTACCTGACCGACACCGCCGCCATCCAGAAGGTCTGCGATCTGCTCAAGGCCGGTGCGACCGTCAACGTCAAGGCCGTGGAGGCTGACGAGGCTGACGAGGCTGACGAGGCTGCCGGAGACGCGGAGTAAGGGCAATATACGCGGGGGATGCGACGCAGGGCGTTGAGCCTGCTGCGGGTGTCTCCCGCGTTTCAGCATTCTGCAGGAAGCCTCTGCATTCGCCAGCATATCCGGCGCGCATCATGCATAAGATGATCGGGAAGGACGGTAAACGCCCCCATCCCGTGCGTTGTAGAGGAGGAGGCGCATCGCGTGCGCCGTGAAGCGACCAAGATATACAGGAGGAAAGACAATGCCGCTGATTCCCTATGTGGTGGAGCAGACCAACCGTGGCGAGCGCTCCTATGATATTTATTCCCGCCTGCTGAAGGATCGCATCATCTTCCTGGGCGGCGAAATCGACGACGATGTGGCCAACACCGTCGTCGCGCAGATGCTGTTTCTGGAGATGGAGGACCCCGACGCGGATATCTGCCTGTACATCAACAGCCCCGGCGGCTCCATTACCGCCGGTATGGCCATCTATGATACCATGCAGTACATCAAGCCCCAGGTGCGCACCGTGTGCATCGGCATGGCGGCGTCCATGGGCGCCTTCCTGCTCATGGCCGGTCAGAAGGGCAAGCGTTGCGCATTGCCCAACAGCGAGGTTATGATTCATCAGCCCCTGGGCGGCGCGCAGGGTCAGGCGACCGACGTGGCGATCCGTGCGGAATGGCTGGTCAAGACGAAGGAGAAGATGATCCGCATGAAGGCGGAGATGACCGGTCAGGATGTCGAGACCATCCGCCGGGATCTGGAGCGCGACCACTTCCTCTCCGCGGAGGAAGCCCTGTCCTACGGCATCATCGACGAGATCATCCAGCCCCGCAGCAAGGGCGACAAGTGATCCGCCCGGGCGGAAGAATATGTGAGGTAAACCCATGGCGAAAGACGATAACATGACCCCCGAGCGGATGAACGTGCAGCGCTGCAGCTTCTGCGGCAAGCCCCACGATCAGGTGCGGCGCTTTGTGGTGGGCCCCGGCGTGGGCATCTGCAACGAGTGCATCCTGCTGTGCCAGGAGATCATTGCGCAGGATATGCCCATGGCCCCCGACGGCCTGGGCAACGGCAAGCTGCCCACCCCTGCGGAGATGAAGGCCGTGCTCGACCAGTACGTCGTCGGGCAGGAGCAGGCCAAGCGCGCCCTGTGCGTGGCGGTCTACAACCACTACAAGCGCATCAATCAGGTGACCGGCCGGGACGATGTGGAGCTGCAGAAGTCCAACATCCTCATGGTCGGCCCGACCGGCTGCGGCAAGACCTTCCTGGCCCAGACGCTGGCGCGCATCCTGAACGTGCCCTTTGCCATCGCCGATGCGACCAGCCTGACCGAAGCGGGCTATGTGGGCGAGGACGTGGAGAACATCCTGCTGCGCCTGATTCAGGCGGCGGATTACGATATCGAGCTGGCGCAGCGCGGCATCATCTACATCGACGAGATCGACAAGATCGCCCGCAAGTCCGAGAATCCGTCCATCACCCGCGATGTGTCCGGCGAGGGCGTGCAGCAGGCGCTGCTGAAGATTCTGGAGGGGACGGTGGCCTCCGTGCCTCCGCAGGGCGGCCGCAAGCATCCCCATCAGGAGCTGCTTCAGATTGACACCACGAACATTCTCTTCATCTGCGGCGGCGCCTTCGACGGCCTTGTGCCGATCATCGAGAGCCGCACGGGCAAGAAGAACCTCGGCTTTGGGGCGGAGGTTCGCAGCAACCGCGACCCCAACGTCACCAAGGCCCTGCGCGACATGCGCCCGGAGGACCTGACCCGGTTCGGCCTGATCCCGGAGTTTGTCGGCCGTCTGCCGATCACCGTCACGCTGGACGCGCTGGATGAGGACGCGCTGGTGCGGATCCTCACCGAGCCGAAGAACGCCCTGTGCAAGCAGTATCAGAAGCTGCTGGGGATGGATGGCATCGAGCTGACCTTCGAGGAGGATGCGGTTCGCGCCATTGCCAAACTGGCGATTGCCCGCAAGTGCGGTGCCCGCGGCCTCCGGGCGATCATTGAGAACGTGATGCTCGACACCATGTTTGAGCTTCCGGGCCTGCATGAGGTCAACGCCTGCGTGATCACTGAGAAGTCGGTCAACGGCGAGGAGAAGCCGGTGCTCAGGAAGGGCCTGCGCAAGAAGCCGGGCCGTTCCCGCCGCAAGAAGGCGGAGGAGGACGGCTCCTTTGAGCTGACCGTGGAGCCCAGCGTGAGCTGAGCGGAACAATGAAAACAGCGTCCCGATTCCGTGACAGGAAAGGGGGCGCTGCTTTTTTGTATCATGCATGATAAGCGCTGACGTTGAGAATCTCCTCGGCACGCCGGACCTGTGCCTCGGTGGGGGTGAGCACGCCTTCAAGCGGGTATTTCAGCCCCTGACGCTCCCATTTGCTGACGCCCAGGGTGTGATAGGGCAGTACCTCCACGCGCGAAACCGTTTTCAGTCCCGAAATGAAGGTGCTCATGTTGGTCAGATCCACCTCGTCATCCGTGATGCCGGGCACGAGCACATGGCGAATCCACATTTCCTTCCCGTGCTCGGACAGGTACTGCGCCATGGCGAGGATGTTTTCGTTGCCGCAGCCGGTCAGCTCCCGGTGCAGGGCGTCGTCAAACTGCTTCAGGTCAAGGATGAACAGGTCGGTCACATCCAGCAAATCGTGAAAGCGGCGCATCCAGTCGGGATCCTTCGGGGCGAAGGGCTGTCCGGCGGTATCCACGCAGGTGTGCACGCCGTCCTGCTTGAGCAGGCGGAAGGTTTCGGTCATGAAGTCCATCTGCAAAAGCGGCTCCCCGCCGGAGAAGGTCACGCCGCCGTTCTTCTTCCAGTAGGAGCGGTAGCGCACGAGCTTCTGGCGCAGCTCCGTGGGGGTCATGTGGATCAGGCGATCGCAGGGGAGCCATGTATCGGGGTTGTGGCAGAACTTGCAGCGCAGCGCACAGCCGTGCAGGAACACGGCGCAGCGGATGCCGGGGCCGTCCACCAGCGCGAAGGTTTCAAGGGAATGGATGCGTCCGATCAGATTGCTCATAAGGCGGCACTTCTCCTTGGAGGTTATGTCAGGATGCGTCTCTATTATAGACCGGATTCGACAGGAAGTAAACAGCGCAGGCGCAGATGGCAGCAAAAACCCGGAAGGGGATGAGCCTTCCGGGAAGCATTACATCGCGTTATGGCAGGTACGGGAGATCACGTCCAGCTGCTGCTCGCGGGTCAGGTCGATGAACTTGACGGCGTAGCCGGACACGCGGATGGTGAAGTTGGCGTACTCCTCCTTCTCCGGGTGCTCCATGGCGTCGATCAGCTTTTCACGGCCAAAGACGTTCACGTTCAGGTGATGGGCTGGGGACTCGAAGTAGGCGTCCAGCAGCTGCACCAGGTTCTCGCGGCGCTCGTCGTCGCTGTGGCCGAGGGCGTCGGGGTTGATCGTCTGGGTGATGGAGATGCCGTCCAGCGCCCAGGAATAGGGCAGCTTTCCGGCGGAGTTCAGGGAGGCGATCAGGCCGTTCTGCTCCGCGCCGTAGGAGGGATTGCCGCCGGGCGCCATGGGTGCGCCGGCCTTGCGACCATCGGGTGTCGCGCCGGTGGCCTTGCCGTAGACCACGTTGGAGGTGATGGTCAGGATGGAGGTGGAGGGCTCCGAATCGCGGTAGGTGTGCTGCTTTTTCACCATGTCGATGAAGGTTTTGAGCAGCCACTTGGCGATCTCGTCCGCGCGGTCGTCATCGTTGCCGTACTTGGGGAAGTCGCCGGTGGTCTCGTAGTCGATGACCATGCCGTCCTCCTCGTCGCGGATGGCGCGAACGCGCGCGTACTTCAGCGCGCTGATGGAGTCCACGCAGTGGGAGAAGCCCGCGATGCCCGTGGCGAAGGAGCGGCGCACATCGGTGTCGATCAGCGCCATCTCAGCGGCCTCGTAGTAGTACTTGTCGTGCATGTAGTGGATCAGGTTCAGCGTGTTGACGTAGAGCCCGGCCAGCCAGTCCAGCATCCGGACATAGGCGGGCTTCACCTCGTCCCAGGTCAGGTATTCGGAGGTGATGGGACGGTAGGGCGGCGCGACCTGCTGCTTTGTCGTCTCGTCGACGCCGCCGTTGATGGCGTAGAGCAGCGCCTTGAGCAGGTTCGCGCGGGCCCCGAAGAACTGAATCTCCTTGCCGGTCTGGGTTGCGGACACGCAGCAGCAGATGCTGTAGTCATCGCCCCACACGGGCTTCATCACCTCGTCGTTCTCGTACTGGACGGAGGAGGTGGTGATGGAGATGTGCGCGCAGTACTCGCGGAAGGCCTCGGGCATGTTGGGGGAGTAGAGGATGGTCATGTTGGGCTCGGGAGACGGGCCCATGTTTTCCAGCGTATGCAGGAAGCGGAAGTCGTTCTTCGTCACCAGCGGACGGCCGTCCAGCCCGGTGCCGCCCACCGCCAGCGTTGCCCACACGGGATCGCCGGAGAAGAGCTGCTGATAGGACTGGATGCGGGCGAACTTGACCATGCGGAACTTCATCACCAGATGGTCCACCAGCTCCTGTGCCTGCGTTTCGGTCAGCAGACCGCGCTGCAGGTCGCGCTCCACGTAGATGTCCAGGAAGGTCGCGATGCGTCCGACGGACATGGCGGCGCCGTTCTGGGTCTTGATGGCGGCGAGATAGCCGAAGTAGAGCCACTGGAAGGCCTCCTGCGCGTTGGCGGCGGGCTTGGAGATGTCGAAGCCGTACTTGTCCGCCATGACCTTCATGTCCTTCAGGGCGTTGATCTGCTGGGTGATCTCCTGCCGCTGGCGGATGACCGCATCGGTCATGACGCCGGTGCCGCAGTTGGCGAAGTCCTTCTTCTTTTCGGCAATCAGCACGTCAATGCCGTAGAGGGCCACGCGGCGGTAGTCGCCCACGATGCGGCCGCGCCCGTAGGTGTCGGGCAGACCGGTGATGATGTGGCTCTTGCGGGCGGCGCGCATTTCGGGTGTGTAGGCCTGGAACACCGCGTCGGAGTGGGTCAGGTGATACTCGGTGAAGATGCGCTGCAGCTCGGGATCGGGCTCATACCCGGCCTGCCTGCAGGAATCGACGGCCATGCGGATGCCGCCAAAGGGCATGAAGGCCCGCTTGAGGGGCTTGTCCGTCTGCAGACCGACGACCTTCTCCAGCTCCTTCAGCTCCTCGGAGATGTAGCCGGGGCCGTGGGAAACGATGGAGGAAACGATGTGCGTATCCATATCGAGCACGCCGCCCTGGGCACGCTCCTGCTTCTGCAGCTTCTGCAGCGCGTCCCAAAGTTTGCTGGTCGCGTCCGTGGGGCCTGCCAGGAAGGACGCGTCGCCGGAATAGGGGGTGTAGTTATGCTGTATAAAGTCGCGGACGTTGACTTCTTCCTTCCACAGGTACCCGTCAAAGCCGTCCCATTGATCGAAATGATACATGGTGGATGCTCCCTTCGCTACAAGAATGACTGGCGGAGGAGGACGCGCGAACCCATCGGCCCGCTTTTCCGCAGGCAGTATTCTATCACAAGATGTTGTGTTATGCAATAGCCCGGGACACGGTATTTCCACCTTGCCAAGGGAATTGATGGAAACACTTACAAACTGCAGCTTTCTGGCAAAATCGGAACCAGAATGTCCATGTGCGGCATTGCGGGTATCGCAGAGGGCCTACTACATCTTGTGGTATGTCCCGATTGGCGCGGATGTATGCGCGGCGCGGAATCAAAGCGGGGCGGGCTGGACATACTTTGCGCAGGCAAACAACGGAGGGAGGTCTGTCATGCTCAGCGCGATTCTGCTGGTCATCCAGCTGTCGGTGACGGTTGTCATCGGCCTCTATTTCCTGCGTCAGCTGCGCGAACAGAAGCGCTCGGAGCCGCCTGTGCACCCCCATTCCACCCGGGAGCTGGAAAAGCTGAGCCGTCTGCGGGCGATTCATCTGTCCGAGCCGCTGGCGGAGCGGGTTCGCCCGGCAACCTTCGCGGAGGTGATCGGGCAGGAGGACGGCATCCGTTCCCTGAAGGCGATCCTGTGCGGCGCGAATCCGCAGCATGTGCTGATCTACGGCCCGCCCGGCGTGGGAAAGACCTGCGCTGCACGACTGGTGCTGGAGGCGGCGCGGCAATCGGAGGGAACGCCCTTTGGGAAGGATGCGCCGTTTGTCGAGGTGGACGCCACCTGCGTCCGGTTCGATGAGCGCATGTTTGCGGATCCGCTGATCGGCAGCGTCCACGATCCCATCTATCAGGGCGCGGGCCCGCTGGGTACGCAGGGCGTCCCGCAGCCCAAGCCCGGCGCGGTCACCAGGGCCCACGGCGGCGTTCTGTTCCTGGATGAGATCGGCGAGCTGCATCCCGTGCAGATGAACAAGCTCCTCAAGGTGCTGGAGGATCGCAAGGTCATGCTGGACAGCGCGTATTACGATCCGGACGACAGGAACGTCCCCCGGCACATTCACGAAATTTTCCGCAACGGTCTGCCTGCGGATTTCCGTCTGGTGGGCGCGACGACGCGCAGCCCGTCCGACATCAGCCCGGCGCTGCGCTCCAGGTGCATGGAGGTGTTCTTCCGTGCCCTGACGCCGGAGGAGATCGCCGGCATTGCCGCAGGGGCGGCGCAGCGTGCCGGGTATGAAATGCCGGACGGGGAAGCGGCGACCATCGGGCGCTATGCTGCCTGCGGACGCGATGCGGTCAACATCGTGCAGATGTGCGCGGGCCTTGCGCAGCTGGAGGGCCGCAAGACGATCACGGCGGAGGATGTGTGCTGGGTCGTCCAGAGCGGGCATTACGCCGTTCGTCCCTCCGGGAAGGCGGACACCACCAGCCGCGTCGGCTGCGTGCATGGCCTGGCGGTGTACGGGAGCCATCAGGGCGCGCTGCTGGACATCGAGGCTGTCATCACACCGGGCAGCGGCCGGGTGACGGTGACCGGCATCGTCGAGGAGGAGGAGCTGGGAGAGGCGGGCCATCGGATGCGGCGCAAATCCACCGCGCGGGGCTCGGCGGAGAACGTACGCACGCTGCTGGAGAAGCTGGGCTATCCGCTGGGGCAGCGTAATCTGCACATCAATTTCCCGGGCGGTTCCCCGGTGGACGGGCCGTCGGCGGGCGTGGCCATGGCGCTGGTCGCCATCAGCGCCATCACCGGCAAAAGGGTGGACGGCACCTGTGCCGTGACGGGCGAAATCACCGTGCAGGGCCGCGTCAAGGCGGTCGGCGGCGTTCCGTCCAAGGTGGAGGCGGCGCGGCTCGCCGGGTTGAAACGCGTGTACGTCCCCTGCGAAAACGAACCCGAAATCAGGCATATCACCGGGATTGAGGTGATCTGCATCGCAACGGTGGAGGAGGCTGTGCGGGGGATGCTCCTGCCCGAGGCGCGTGGGGAGCGGCTGCCCCGGAGCACGGTGTCCCTGGTGAAGCATTCGCCCGTCGCCGCGCAGGGGGACACGCAATGCCCGGTCACCACGGCGGGCACGATGCCCACATAATATTGTAGGAAAACCGCTTGCAAAAAATCCGGGAATATGTATACTATATGCTTGCCGGATTCTGCATAATCCGGCGAGCTTTGCTATGGATACAACAGGGAGTGACCGAAAGGGCCACGTTTCCCTTTAAGCGCCGGTCTGCAGGGGCAGTGCCGGCATGGCCGGAGCACCCGGCCCATCATCATCAGGAGGAGCTATGGCAAGAAAAAAGGCAACGGTCTCCATGCCGGTACTGGCGCTTCGGGGGCTGATGGTATTCCCGCATATGGTGCTGCACTTCGATGTGGGGCGCAGCAAGTCCGTCTCCGCGCTGGAGGAGGCGATGATGGCTGACCAGAAGATCTTCCTTGTGGCCCAGCAGGATGTGGACGTCGAGGACCCGGCGGTGGAGGATCTGTGCCGCGTCGGCACGGTGGCGGTTGTCAAGCAGGTGATGAACCTGCCCGGGGACAGCCTGCGCGTGCTGGTGGAAGGCGAAAAGCGCGCGGAGCTGACCAGCATCACGCAGGAGGAGCCGTACCTCATCGGCCGCATCCGCTTGCTGGAGGATACCTGCAGCGCGTCCGAAACGGAGCTGCAGGCGCTCGTGCGGGCAACGAAGGACTATTTCGAGGAGTATGGCCGGGCCAGCCAGCGCGTTTCGCAGGAGACGGTGGCCTCCATCCGCGATGTGGAGGCGGCGGATCAGATCGCGGACATCATCGCGGCAAACGTGCTGAACAAGCTGGAGGATCGCCAGCGGATCCTGGAGGAGACGGACGTGAGCCGCCGCCTGGACACGCTGTGCGCCATTCTGGCGCGGGAGATCGAGCTGGTGGGCGTGGAAAAGCAGGTGCAGGCCCGCATCAAAAAGCAGATCGAGAAAAACCAGAAGGATTACTACCTGCGCGAGCAGATCAAGGCCATCCAGACGGAGCTGGGCGACAGCGAGGCCACCGACGTGGAGGAGCTGCGCGAGCGCATGAAGCAGACGCCCCTGAACGAGGAAGCCCGCCAGCGGGTGGAGAAGGAGCTGGAGCGTCTCTCCCGCATGGCGCCCGGCACGCCCGAGGTCGGCATGGCGCGCACCTATATCGAGTGGATCCTTGACCTCCCCTGGGGCAAGACGACGCCCGACAACCTGGACCTCAAGCGCGCCCGCAAGGTGCTCGCGCAGGATCATTACGGCCTGGAGAAGGTCAAGGAGCGCATTGTCGAGTACCTCGCCGTGCTGCGCATGAAGCAGGACATGAAGGGGCCGATCCTGTGCTTCGTCGGCCCGCCCGGCGTGGGCAAGACCTCCATCGTCCGGGCGATCGCCAGGGCGGTGGGGCGCAGGTTTGTGCAGATGTCGCTGGGCGGCGTGCGGGATGAGGCGGAGATTCGCGGCCATCGCCGGACGTACCTGGGCGCGATTCCCGGACGCATCATCTCCGGCATCAAGCAGGCCGGTACGATGAACCCGGTGTTCCTCTTTGACGAGATCGACAAGATGAGCCACGATTACCGCGGCGATCCGGCTTCCTGCCTGCTGGAGGTGCTGGACGCCGAGCAGAACGACGCCTTCCGCGATCATTATCTGGAGCTGCCCTTCGACCTGAGCCGCGTGATGTTCATCACCACCGCCAACAGCGTCGACACCATTCCCGGGCCGCTGCTGGACCGCATGGAGATCATTGAGGTGCCCTCCTACACGGAGGAGGAGAAGCTGCAAATCTGCAAGCGTCATCTCGTGCCCAAGCAGATTGAGGCCCATGGCCTGCCGGGAAAGTCCGTGCGCATGTCCGACAGGGTGCTGCGCCAGATCATCGAGGGCTATACCCGCGAAGCCGGCGTGCGTACGCTGGAGCGCACCGTGGCCAAGGTGGTGCGCAAGGCGGCTGTGACCATGCTGGATGACGGCGTGGAGGAGGTCACCGTGACCCCTGAGGTGCTGCACACCTACCTGGGCGCGGCCAGCTACACCCGCGAGATGCCGGAAAAGGAGCCCCGCGTGGGCATTGTCAACGGTCTGGCATACACCAGCGTCGGCGGCGAAATGCTGGAGGTGGAGTGCCTGACCATGCCCGGCAAGGGCAACCTGCGCCTGACCGGCAAGCTGGGCGACGTGATGAAGGAATCCGCCGAGGCCGCCTTCACCTGGGTGCGGGCGCACTCCCGGGATCTGGGGCTGGCGGATGATTTCTACAGGGAACGCGATATCCATATCCACGTCCCGGAGGGCGCGGTGCCCAAGGACGGCCCGTCCGCAGGCGTGACGATGACCACGGCGCTGGTGTCCGTGTTCACGGGCATCCCGGTGCGGCAGGACGTGGCGATGACCGGCGAAATCACCCTGCGCGGACGCGTGCTGCCCATCGGCGGTCTGAAGGAAAAGACCCTTGCGGCCTACCGGGCGGGGATCACCACCCTCATCATTCCTGCCGAAAACCGGAAGGATCTGGAGGAGGTGCCGCCGTATGTGCTCAGCCAGTTCCGCATCGTCACGGCGGAGGACATCGCCACGGTGCTCAAAACGGCGCTGATCAGCCGGCCGGAAGCGCAGACGGATGCGGGGAACCGCTGAACAAGGAGAAATACAAGTGGAAATCAAGCAAGCAGAGTTCGTTACCTCCATGGCCAGCTACGGCGATTTTGCCGGGCGCGGGCTGCCGCAGATTGCGGTGGCGGGCAAGTCCAACGTGGGCAAGAGCAGCCTCATCAACAGGCTGTGCAACCGCAGCAAGCTGGCCCGCACCTCCGCAACGCCCGGAAAGACCCGGCTGCTCAATGTGTTCCTGCTCAACAAGTCCTTCCATCTGATCGACCTGCCAGGCTACGGCTTTGCCAGGGTGGACAAGCAGGAGAAGGCCCGCTGGGGCAAAATGATGCAGGACTACTTTGAGCAGGCGGAGGAGCTGCGCCATGTCCTGTGCCTGGTGGACATCCGCCATGAGCCCACGGAGGACGACCGGAACATGAATACCTTCCTGCGCCAGATGGGTATCCCGTTCACGGTGATTGCCACCAAGGCCGACAAGATCAGCCGCGGCGCGCGCCAGAAACAGCTCTCGCCCATCTGCCGCGCGCTGCTGGTGCAGCCCTGGGAGGTCATCTGCTGGTCCAGCGAGGACGGCACGGGCCGCGACAAGGTGCAGGAGCTGCTGGATCGGGTGCTGGCGGAGCCGGTGGAGGAAGCCGAAACGCCCTCCATGGAGGCGCTGGAGGAGGGCGCGCCCATCCGCTGGGAGGATGCCTGACACCATCGGACGCGGAGCGCATATCCTTCTATCGGGGAGGAATGCTCATGGATGTGCGTACATATGCAGTTCATGCGCCCGCGCTATCGTTGCAGGAAGCGGCGATGCTGCCCGCGCAGCCGGGCGGCGCACAGGCCGGGATGCCGCGCAATCTGCTGGTTTCCCGTGCGCATCTTGATTTCCGTCACGGCGCGGTGGACGGATGCGGAGGGGATACGGCTCACAGCCCGGGACGGCGCGGAACGATGGCGGGCCGTGCGCTGCTGCGCTATGTGGAAAACGCCTCCGCCGACAGACGGAGACGCTGAATTCACCGGACGAAGAGCTGTGTGGCGTAGACAAAGCCGTTCCGGTCGAGGCAGATGCCCACGCCGACCTTCTTCCACGCGGCGGAAAGGATGTTGCGCCGGTGGCCGTCGGAGGTCATGAAGGCTGCCTGAGCCTTTTCGACGGTGGCATGATGGGCGATGTTCTCGCCGCAATTCTGGAATGCGTAGCCGAAGCGCTCCAGCATCTGCCGGGCTTTGCCGTAGATGGGGGATTCGTGGGCGAAGTAGCCGTTGTCCCGCATGTCCTCGGATTTGATGCGGGCAATGCGCGAAAGCGCCGGATCGGCTGTCAGCGCCGGAAGGCCGTTGGCGGCCCGATCGCGGTTGATCAGATTCAGCAGCTTTTCCTCTTGCAATGAGAGGGAATGCGTAGTATAATCATCAGCCGAAGAACGGTCTTGTCCCTTCAGGGCTCCCTGACCCGGGAAAGGGGAAGCGCCGGACTGGAAAGTGGAAGCTGCAGCCGATTCCGTGGCGGCACAGGCCCGTCTGGTGGCGGTGAATGCCGCAAAGATGGTTGAATGACCCATTGCGGTGGGGATGAAGAATCCGTTTGTGGCGATCAGTGCCGTGAGCATCAGTGCTGCAAAGCTTTTGAACATGGTCTGTACCTCCGGAATGTATTACGGTTTTGTGTATGACCGTATACAAATCGTAATATAAAACACCTGCCCGGTCAAGAAAACTGGAGGCAGGCTGCCAAGGTAACCCTTACCACACGATGAACCGATCAACCTGAATCGGTATTTAGGAGGAATCCTCAATGATTTTTGCCAAGTGTCCTCGCTGCGATCTGAACTACATTACGGGAAATGAGCGCTATTGCAAGGTCTGTATGCGGGAGATGAAGGGTGACAGTGCGCAGGATGAAATCGAGATGTGCAGCGTGTGCAGCGAGAATCCCGCGCTGCCGGGCCGCGACATCTGCCTGTTCTGCCTGAAGGAGATGAGCGGCCAGAGCGACGCCGCCGAGAGCCGCGATTCCGGCAGCGAGAACGAGGAGCCGGTCGATCCGCGTTCCATCACGTCCATGGACGATGTGTCCTCCATGGATGAGATTCCCGAGGTGGATAACGATATTCCCGCAGGGGAGTTCGAGCAGATGGCGGGGGAGATGTCCTCTCTGGAGAGCATGCGCGAGGATGAAGCGGACGAGGACGACGAGGACGAGGACGAGGATGACCTGTAAGCGGCGCAGCGGGCAGGAGGGGGAAACGGACGGATGAAGCTGTATGCCATCAGCGACCTGCACCTGCCCGGCGGCGATGACAAGCCCATGAACGTCTTTGGTGCCCATTGGACGGATCACTTTGCGCGGATTGCGCGGGACTGGCGCGCCCGCGTCACCGAGGAGGATGCGGTGCTGATCGCCGGGGATATCTCCTGGGCGATGCAGCTGAAGGACGCTGTGCCGGATCTGCAGGCCATCGGCGAGCTGCCCGGACGCAAGCTCATCATCAAGGGCAACCACGAATACTGGTGGAGCACCCTCAGGCAGGTGCGTGCCATCCTGCCGGAACGCATGGAGGCCATCCAGCATACGGCGGTGGATCTGGGCGTCGCGGTGGTCTGCGGCACGCGGGGCTGGGCCTTTCCCGTGGCGGATGCGCCGCTGGAGCCGGAGGATCAGAAAATTCTGGACAGGGAGCTGATCCGGCTGGAGCTGGCGCTGAAGGCGGCGGTACAGCTTGCCGGTGAGCGCCCGATCATCGTGATGCTGCACTATCCGCCGCTATACGACCAGCAGCGCGACACGCCCTTTACCCGTCTGCTGGCACAGTACCCTGTGCATACGGTGGTCTACGGGCACCTGCACGGTCAGGCGATCCATGGGGCGTTCCGGGGGATGCACGAAGGGGTCAACTACCTGCTGACCTCCTGCGACGCCCTTCGGTTCGCGCTGGCTGAGGTATCGCTCGGCGCCTGAAATATTGCAGAAAAATTACAAACTTCCAAACACTTCATGTGGAATTGCGGAAAATTGTCATAAAACGCACCCGAACATATGTCGGGTGCGTTTTGTTGTGCGGCAATTCATGTCAGAATGACCAGATAAGACAATATGAGGCGAATAATATGACGAAAGTATGTATATCTGATAAAAACATGTAACAAATCGAGCGCGGAAAGTTCTTTGCGCGAATTCGATTTACCCCTTGCTTTCTCGTAAAAAGTGGGATAAGATGATATTGAGTGGTTTTGAAACCCTATTTTCTGAAAATTGTGGGGGTGAGCGTGGGTGTCTGACCAGGAGACAAGGATGGCGGACCTGTCTGCACCCGCGCAGGAGGTCTCTGAGGAGGATCGGCTCCTGCTGGAGAAGTACAGCCGCACCTTCACCGGAACCTTTGCGCATACGCTGGACAGCAAGGGCCGCATGGTGATCCCGCTGGCCTTCCGCGATATGCTCGGGAAAACCTTCACCATCACGCCGTCCTTCGATTTCAAGTCGATCGCGGTATATCCGGAAATCGCCTACGTCCGTATGCGTGAGCACCATGCGAAAACCTATCGGGAGCAGGGGAAGAACGAGATCCTCGATTACCTGCAGTGGCTGGATGCGTACACCTTCCGCGCGCAGGAATGCGACGGTCAGGGCCGCGTGCTGCTGCCTGCAAGGCTGCGCCAGATCATCCTCGGGGAGGACAAGGAAGTCGATATCATGGGCTCCGGCGATCATCTGCGCATTGCGGCGCGCGTCAAGTGCGACGAGCAGCTGGCCGGCTTCATGGCGAATATCTCCAGCATCCTCAGTGCGATGAACGGCCGCTGAAAATTGATATACATATTCTTTACCGTTTCACATAGGATGAAAAGGAATGGACCGACAGGAGGGGGAATACACTATGCTGAGCGCACAGTTGATGGGTATGCATCGCCACACCCGGCCTGCAGCGTATGCGGACAAGAAAATGAAGCGTCGCGCCGTCAACGCGAGCCGGCCTGGTGCCTACGGCTTCTCCTTCACGGGGGAATTCCCGGAGATGTCGGACTGGCAGCCGGTGGAGGCGACGGATCGCCGCCGCCGCTATGCCATGCCAAACGGCCAGACCGGCAGTTATCAGGCGCTGGGCCGCGAAAGCGCAGCGCCCATGCGTGCCGTCAACCGCTACGGCATCTGTCTGCGTCCGGCCATCGTGATGCTGACGGTGCTGGCACTGCTGCTCTCGGGCCTGGTGGTGTATCAGTACGCGGAGAATGCCCGTATCGCCAAGCTCCTGTCCGAGCAGACGCAGCGCATGGATAAGCTGGCGGTTGAAGCGAACACCACGCTGAGCGATATTGCCGCGCAGTCCAACGGCGTCAACATCCGCCAGGAGGCGACGCGGATCGGCCTCAAGAGCTCCCGCGGCGTGGCGGTGGAGTATCTCAGCGTCCCCGAGGATGCCATGTTCGGGCCGGGAATATCCTCCGGCACGCAGGATCTGGCGAACATCTGGGTGCAGTAACGATCGGACCGGGCGGGGAGACTGAGCCTTTCAGTTCCCTGTTTGGAATATAGGCGTGATCAGGAGGACAGGCGATGCGCCCTGAACTGCTGGTACGCAAGAGGATCTGGCTGATGACGCTGGTGCTGGCGGGCCTGTTCCTGCTGGTGATCGGGCGCATCGCCATGCTGACGATACGCGATGCGGAGGCCCTGACCCAGCGCGGGGTGAACCAATGGACAAAGGAAGGCGTGATCACCGCCCGGCGCGGCACGATTGTCGATCAGAACGATCAGGTGCTGGTGCTGTCGGCCACGTCGTATATCGTGACGGCGGATCCGCGTCTGGTCAAGGACGCGGAGCTGTTTCTGGATACCCTTGCACCCGTGCTGCCCCTTGACCGGGAAAGCGCGCTGAAAAAGCTCTCCGACAAGACGAAGGGCTCGGTCATCCTCAAGCGGCAGGTGCGCCGGGACACGGTGGACGCGCTGCGGCAGCTGAAGGCGGAAGCGCCGGAGGCGGCGGGGCTGTCCGCCCTCGGCTTTGACGAGGACACCAGCCGTTTCTATCCCTACGGCGCGCTGCTGACGCAGGTGCTGGGGCTGACGACCATCGACAGTGAGGGGCAATCCGGGCTGGAATCCCGCTATGAATCCGTCCTGGCGGGGACGGAGGGCAGCTATCTGCGGCAGGTGGACGCGAAAAACCGCGTCCTGGCGGGGACGGAGGGCTGGTACATTCCCTCCCGGCAGGGCAGCACGCTCAAGCTGACCTGCGATGCCAACATTCAGGAAATCGCGGACAAGGCCATGCGGGAATGCCTGGAGGTCAACGAAGCCGCGTCGGTGCTGTGCATCGTTTCCGATGTGCGTACCGGCGGCATCCTGGCCATGTCCATCAAGCCCGATTACGATCCCAACGATCCGCCCCGGGACGATGTGCCGGCGCTGACGGAGATGATGCGCATCACGACCATCTCCGATGTCTACGAGCCGGGCAGCACCTTCAAAATCCTGACGGCAGCGGCGGCACTGGACAGCGGCGTCACCACGCCGGAGGACGAATTCTACTGTTCCGCCAAAATCACCGTGGACGGCGACACCATCCGCTGCTGGGGCAGACCCCACGGCGCGGAAACCATGGCGGACGGCCTGAAGAACAGCTGCAATCCCGTATTCGTGGAGCTGGCGCTGCGCATGGGCACGGATACCTTCTACAAGTATCTGACAGCCTTCGGGCTGGGCAGGAAAACCGGCATTGACCTGCCGGGAGAATCGGAAGGCATCCTGATCAGCCCGCGCTATGTCAAGCGGGTGGATCTGGCGCGCATCGGCTTCGGGCAGTCCATCGCGGTCACGCCGCTGCAGCTGCTCATGGCCTGCAACGCCGCGATCAACGGCGGCAAGCTGATGAAGCCCTACATCGTGTCGGAGATTCAGACGCAGGAAGGCGAAACGCTGCAGCGCTTCAATCCCACCGTGGTTGCCACCCCCATCCGGGCGGAAACGAGCCTGACCCTTCGCGGGCTGCTCGAAAATGTGGTGGAAAACGGCGGCGGCAAGAACGCCTACATCGAGGGCTACCGCATCGGCGGAAAGACGGGCACCGCGCAGGTCTACAAGGACGGACGCATCGTGTCGAACGTGCACATCGGCTCGTTCTACGGCTTCGCTCCGGCGGACGACCCGCTCATCAGCGTGCTGGTGGTGGTCAAGGAGGCCCGGGTGCCCGTGGATTACGGCGGAACGACCGCCGCGCCCTTTGCCCGGCAGATTCTCGCTGAGACGCTGACCCTCATCGGCGTTCAGCCGCAGGGGGACGGGATTCCGGAGGAGGTTACGGTTCCCGACATCAGGGGCTTGACGATTGCGCAGGCAAGGCGTAAACTTGCAGAGTCGGGCCTGAACCTGCTGGAGGACGGCGTATCGGACGTGGTGCTGGATCAGCTGCCGCCCGAGGGCGCGACGCTGGTGTCCGGCGGGCATGTGATGGCCTACACCGCTGCCTCGGAAGCCTTGACGCCGGAGGAGCTTGTGTGCGTCCCGGATCTGACGGGACTGAGCGATGTGGACTGTGCCCGGCTGCTGCGGCAGCGCGGGCTGCTGATCTCCATCGCGGGAACCGGGCTGTGCATGCGGCAGAGCCCCGCCGCGGGAGAATACGTACAGTCGGGGAGCTGCGTCCACGTGACGCTGACCGGCTACGACCAATAAGCCGGTGCTGCCATCGGGCAGGACCGTGCAGGAAAGAGGAGATTTGACCTATGCTGCTGCGGAAGCTGACGGAGAACATGCCATATCTGGTGGAAGTGCGGGGCAATCCGGACACGGAGATCCTGTCCGTGTGCTCCAACAGCCGGGAGAAGGTGGAAAAGGGTCTGTTCTTCTGCATCCCCGGAGCGCGCTTTGATGCGCATGACTATGCGCCGCAGGCTGTCGCGAACGGCTGCGTTGCGCTGGTGGTGGATCATGATCTGGATGTGGACGTGCCACAGGTGAAGGTGACGAACGTCCGGGCGGCGATGTCCCGCATGGCGGCGGCCTTCTACGGGCATCCTGCGGATGGGATGCGTCTGGTGGGCGTGACCGGCACCAAGGGCAAGACCACCACGACCTACATGATCAAATCCATCCTGGAGACGGCGGGCTTCAAGTGCGGTCTGGTCGGCACCACGGGCAACATGATCGGGGAGAAGCGCATCGCTTCCAATTTCACCACCCCCGATCCCATCGACCTGCAGCGCGATCTGCGCCGGATGGCGGACGAGGGCGTGCAGGTGGTCGTCATGGAGGTATCCGCCCATGCCATTGATATGTGCCGTCTCGACGGATTGACCTTCGAGGTGGGCGCGTACACAAATCTCTCCCAGGATCATCTGGACTACTTCGGCACGATGGAGAACTACTTCGAGTGCAAGAAGCGGTTCTTCACCAGCGGTATGGCGAAGAACGCCGTGCTCAACGCGGACGAGGAAACCAGCGCCGGCATCCTGCGCGATCTGACGGTGCCGCACCTGACCTTCGGCATCGCGGCGGCGGCGGACCTGTTCGCACGGGATATCGAGATCAGCGAGGACGGCGTGGCCTTCGACGTGAAGCTGCAGGGGATGCACACGCTGTCGATCCATCTGCACATGACGGGCATGTTCAACGTGTACAACGCCATTGCCGCAGCAAGCTGCGCGATGGTGCTGGGCGTCTCCCCTGAGGACATCAAGGCCGGTCTGGAAACCATTCAGAATGTGCCGGGCCGCATTGAGATGCTGCCCACGGGCACGCCCTACCGCGTCATTCTGGACTATGCCCATGCGCCGGACGCGCTGGACAACATCCTGCGCACCTGCCGCACCTTCACCAAGGGCCGCCTGATTGCGCTCTTCGGCTGCGGCGGCGACCGGGACAGGGGCAAGCGCCCCATCATGGGCCGCATCGGCGGCGAGCTGGCAGACCTGTGCATCCTGACCAGCGACAATCCCCGCAGCGAGGATCCCATGGCGATTCTGGCGGCGGTGGAGGAGGGCATCAGGGAGACGGAGGCCCCCTACATCGTGATCGAAAACCGCCGCGAGGCCATCCGCTACGCGCTGGAAATCGGCCGCGAGGGCGACGTCATCGCCCTGTGCGGCAAGGGGCATGAGACCTATCAGGAGATTCGCGGCGTGAAGCACCCCTTTGACGAAAAGGTGGTCGTGGCGGAGCTGCTGGAGGAGCTTCGCGCGAAGTAATCGCTGCAAATTCTGTGAACAGGGAAGGGTTTCACGATGCTAAGGATGATATATGCTCTTGTGCTCGCGGCGGCCATCGTGCTGCTGACCGGCCCGAAATTCATCGCCTGGCTGCGCAGGCTCAAGCTGGGTCAGACCATCTACGCCCTCGGCCCCCAGTCCCATCAGAAGAAGCAGGGAACGCCCATCATGGGCGGGCTGATCATCGCGCTGGGCTGCGTGTCGGCGTTTGTCTTCTGCGGCGTGACGCTGGGCGCGTGGGATCATATGCTGGCGCTGCTGTTCGTGGCGCTGGGCTCCATGGCGGTCGGCTTTGGCGATGACTGGATCAAGATGGTCAAAAAGCGCCATGAGGGCCTCACGCCCTGGCAGAAGATCATCGGGCAGGTGGCGGTGTGCGTCATCTTCTCGACCTACTGCTATCTGCATCCGGAGATCGGCAGCAGGGTGCACATCCCCTTCACCGGCATCATGTGGGATCTGGGCATCTTCTACATCCCGCTGCTGTCCCTGACGGTGCTGTTCATGGTCAATTCCGCCAATCTGCAGGACGGTCTGGACGGCCTTCTGTCCTCGGTGACGGCGGTGGGCTGCGTGGGCTGGGCGGTGATTGCCCTGATCGCGGTGTCCGCGCTGCAGGGCGCGCTGGATGGCGGCAGCTTCGGTTTGCCGCTGCTGGGCAATCCTGATCCGGCGGACGCGGCGGCGACCGAGGCCCTCATGGGCAGCTACTCGACCATCGCGGTGTTTGCCATGGCGCTGTGCGGCGCGTGCATCGGCTTTCTGCGCTTCAACCATTATCCGGCCACGGTGTTCATGGGCGATACCGGCTCCATGTTCATCGGCGGCGCGGTGGTCGGCATGGCGATGCTGCTGCGCGAGCCCTTCCTGCTGCTGCTCATCGGCTTCACGATGGTCATGTCCAGCGTGAGCGTCATCCTGCAGCGATATTACTTCAAGCTCACCCGCAAGCTGACCGGCACGCCGCGCCGTCTGTTCAAAATGTCGCCCATCCATCACCATTTTGAGATGTGCGGCATGAAGGAAACGCAGATCGTACTGATGTACGCTCTGGTGACGCTGGTGCTCAGCGCGGTGGCGGTGCTGGCGGTCAGCGCCGTATTCTGATTTTTCATACAGGAGGCGCATCCCATGCGCAATACCCGGAAATACAGGGACAGGAAGGTTCTCGTGGTGGGCATGGCCCGCAGCGGCGTGGCGGCGGCAAGGCTGCTGCACAAGGCCGGCGCAAGGGTCATCATCAACGACAGCAAGACCGCCGATCAGCTGGGCGATGCGCTCGCGCCGCTGCAGGGGCTGGACATCACCCGGGCGCTGGGCTGCCCGGCGGGCGAATGCCTGAACGGCGTGGACGCAATGGTCATCAGCCCAGGCATCCCGGATACCGCCGCCTTTGTTGTGCAGGCAAGGGCCATGGGCATCTACGTGACGGGCGAGCTGGAGCTGGCCTATCAGCTGTCCTCCGGCGATATGGTCGCCGTCACCGGCACCAACGGCAAGACGACCACCGTGACGCTGCTGGGCGAAATCTTCCGCAACGCGGGCCGCACGACCCATGTGGTGGGCAACATCGGCTATCCCTATTCGGCGGCTGGCTATGACAGCGCGGACACGGACATGTTCGTCTGCGAGGTATCGTCCTTCCAGATGGAAACGGCGGAGACCTTTCATCCGCGCTGCGCGGTTTTCACGAACCTGACGGAGGATCACCTCAACCGCCATGGCACCATGGAGAACTACGCCATGACCAAGATGCGCCTCTTTGCGCAGATGACGGAGGAGGATGTCGCGGTCTTCAATGCGGACGATCCGGCGCTGGCGCCCTATGTCCCGACGGTACGGGCGCAGGTGATGCGCTTTTCCCGGAAAACGGAGGTGGACAGCGGCGCATTCGTGCGCGATGGCATCCTTGTCACCCGCTTCCACGGGCAGGAATGCGAGGTCTGTCCGGCAAAGGATGTGTTCATCCCCGGCCCGCACAACCTGGAGAACGCGCTGGCTGCGGCCTGCGTGGCGACGGCCTGCGGTGTGGATGCGGCGGTCATCGCCCGCACGCTGCGCACCTTCCGGGGCGTGGAGCACCGCATCGAGTTTGTCCGCGAGCTGGAGGGCGTGCGCTACATCAACGATTCCAAGGGCACCAACGTCGATTCGACCATCAAGGCGGTGCAGACCATGGATCGTCCCACGGCCATCATCCTGGGCGGCTACGACAAGCACTGCGATTTCACGCCCATGGTGAAGGAGATGCTGGCCAGCCCCTTCATCCGGGAGGCGGTGCTGATCGGCGTGACGGCGGATCAGATCGAACGCCAGTGCCGGGAGAACGGCTACACGCACCTGCACCGCGCGCAGACGCTCAAGGAAGCGATCGACCGTTGCCGCGCGCTGGCGGGCGAGGGCTGGAACGTGCTGCTCAGCCCGGCGTGCGCTTCCTTCGACATGTTCCCGGACTATGAGGCCCGCGGCCGTATTTTCAAGGAGCTGGTGGGCGAGCTCAGGTAACCCCGGGCGAAAGCCCCCCCGATGCGCTTTGGCAGCGAAAGGAGCAGCCATGCTTCAGCAGGAAAGCGCACCAAAGAGAATCCTCAATACACTCAAGCGCAAACGCAATCCTGTGGACGGTATGCTGGTGGCGGTGCTCATCATGCTGCTTTCCGCAGGATTGCTGGTTCTGTTTTCGGCCACTTACTACACCGCGCAGGATACGGGGCATCCGCTGGACGAGGTGCTCCGGCAGCTCTTTGGCATCGGGCTGGGTACGGTGGCCTGCGTGGTGACCAGCCGCGTGCCGTACCGGTTCTGGCGGCAGACGTGGGTGGTCGTGACGGGTCTGGTGCTCTCGGCCATTCTGCTGACGCTCGTCATCATTCCGGGCATCGGCGTGTACATCAACGGCTCCCGGCGGTGGCTGGTGTTGGCGGGCGTGTCCTTCCAGCCCTCGGAGCTGGCGAAGTTCGCCATCGTGCTGTACATGGCGACGACGCTCTCCTATGCCGGGCACAGGGTCAAGTGGCTCTGGCGCGGCCTTGTGCCCATCCTCATCGTCCCGGGGATCACCTTCCTGCTGATTCTGGAGCAGCCGAACCTGTCCACTGCCGGTTCCATCATGATCGTCGCGCTCATCATGATCGTCATGGCGGGAGCCAGGTGGCGGCACATCCTGATGATGCTGGCGGGCGGCGTATGCGTGGGCGGCTACTACGCCTGGTCGGAGCCCTACAGAAGGCGGCGGCTGCTGTCCTTCATGGATCCCTTCGCGATGATGTCGGACGAGGGATACCAGCTCTCCCAGTCGCTGATTGCCTTTGGCTCCGGCGGTCTGTTCGGCATGGGCCTGGGGCAGGGCAGGCAGAAATATGCGTACCTGCCCTATCCGGAGAGCGACTTCATCTTTGCCATCGTCGGCGAGGATTTCGGGCTCCTGGGCTGCTGCGCGGTCATTGCGCTGTTCGTGTGCCTGATGGTGGCGGGCTTCCGGGTTGCCATCGCCTGCCGGGACAAATTCGGCGCGCTGCTGGCGGCGGGCATTACGTCCTCCATCACGGTACAGGCGTTCCTGAACATGGGCGTGGTCGTCGGGCTGCTGCCGACCACCGGACTGCCGCTGCCGTTCTTCTCCGCCGGCGGCACGAGCGTTTCCATCACCATGGCCGCCATGGGGGTGCTCATGAACATTTCCCGCACCGCCGGGAAGATGGACGCCTGATGGTTCGTTATTCATTGGATGGGAATTGGCAGCCGCGCCCCCCAATCGCGCCGGTGGCACGCAAATCATTGAAATAGCGCCGGATTCGTCACGAAAGCCGCACCACGCGCCGTTTTGCTTCATATGTATGAAGCAGCTTGAACGGAGGTGGGCGATGTGATGGAGTCGTTCGTGGTGGAGGGCGGCAGGCGTTTGTCGGGCTCGATCCGGGTGGATGGCGCGAAGAACGCCGCCCTGCCGATCCTCGCGGCCTGCGTGCTGACGGAGGAGGACGTGACCCTCAGAGCCATGCCGGACATCACGGACGTGCACCGCATGGCGGATATATTGCAGATGCTGGGCTGCCGTGTCCGGCGCGAGGGACACGACATGCTGATCTCCGGCATGGAAATGAACTCCCATGAGATGCCGGATCAGCTGTCCAAGAAGATCCGGTCGTCGATCTTCCTGCTGGGGCCGATTCTCTCCCGCTTCCGGCAGGCAACGGTTACATATCCCGGCGGCTGCGAAATCGGCTTGCGCCCCATTGACCTGCATCTGTCGGGCCTGCGCGCGCTGGGCGTGGTCATCAGCGAGGACGGCGGCGTGATACACTGCGACGGCAGAGGGATGCACGCGGGCGAGGTGCACTTTGATTATCCCAGCGTGGGCGCGACGGAGAACGTCATGATGGCAGCCGCGTGCCTGCCGGGAACGACGGTCATCCACAACGCGGCGCGGGAGCCGGAGATCGTCGACCTGATGCGCTTCATCAACGCCATGGGCGGCCGGGTGCGGGGTGCCGGCTGCGCAACGGTCACGGTGGAGGGCGTGGAGAAGCTGCACGGCGCGCAGTGGCAGCCCATGCCGGACCGCATCGTTGCCGGGACGCTCCTGGCGGCGGCAGCCATCACCGGCGGCGATATTGAGCTGACGAACGCGCCGGTGGGCGATATGCACGCCATCAACGCCAAGCTCCGGGAGATGGGCTGCGATGTGCAGGAGGCGCAGGGGACGATCCGCCTGACCGCTCCGGCGCGCCTGACGGCCTTTCCGCTGCTGCAGACGCAGCCCCATCCGGGCTTCCCGACGGATATGCAGGTACAAATGCTGGCACTTTTGTCTGTTTCAGAAGGAACTGGCGTGATTGTGGAGAATGTATTTGAGAACAGGTTCACCCACGCGGGGGATCTGGGCCGCATGGGCGCGCGGATCCTCTGCTCGGGCCGCACGGCGGTGGTGCGCGGCGTGGAGAACCTCTGCGGCGCGCATGTGACGGCCCGTGACCTGCGGGGCGGGGCGGCGCTGGTGCTGGCGGGACTGCGGGCCCAGGGCGAAACCTGCGTGGACGGCGCGGCGCTGATCGACCGGGGCTATGAGCGGTTCGAGGTGCAGCTGGGGAGCCTCGGCGCGGAAATCAAACGGGTACAAACGTTGACATAATACTAATTCTCAAAAATCACTGCGCTCGGTGCAACATTTTTAACGAGAATTAGTATAAGGACAAACGGCGGTGGCCGGGGCGCGGCTCCGGCGCTGCCGGAGGGAAGGAGGCTGCGGACGATGGACACGACCCATTGGAATGATCCGTTCCAGGATGACGGGCAGGACGTGCCGCCCCAGACGGAACCATCCCGGCAGCCGGAGGATACGCCGGAGGCATACGACCCGTCCTATCCCTTTGAGGAGCCGGAGCAGGCGCCGGAGCTGCGCTCGCAGCGGTCGGAGAACCTGTACAGCCGGAGCGAGCCGTTCTGGGAGCGGGTGATCGAGCTGCCCGCGGAGGGCGAGGAGTATCCGCGCGATCCGAACTACTGGGATCATCCCGAGGAGCTGTCGGATGACCGCATCCTGAAGGTGGACTCCGGCAGGCTGCGCGACCGGCTGCGCGATCTGGCCGGTTCCCGGGCGCTGTGGATCCTCCTGGCGGTGATCGCGGTGCTTGTGGGGGTATGGCTGCTGGTCTACAATACCTTCATGCAGGTCAAGAGCATTGCCGTGGTGGGCAACACGACCGTCTCTGCGGAAAGGGTCATTGAGCTTTCGCAGCTGCAGCTGGGCATGAGCACCTTCAGCATTGACGAGGATATGGTCAAAGAGCGCATCGAGCGCGACGGGATGCTGCGCTGCACGCTGGTGGACGTGTCCTTCGACAAGGTGGTGCTGCACGTCAGGGAGCGTCAGCCCGTCGCGACCGTCCAGCACAACGGGCAGCTGGTGACGCTGGATGACCGCGGCTGGGTGCTGGACGTCAGCAGCAACCTGTCGCAGACGCGGGAGGGCCTGATTGCGGTCAGCGGGCTGGATGTGCGCCGCTGCAGCCAGGGGCAGGTTGTCACGCTGGTGACGCCGGCAAAGCTCACGACGTACACGCAGATTCTCATCGAGCTCAAAGCCATGAAGGGCCTGGACATGATCGTGGAATTGGATATGGCCAGTATGGACAGCATAAGCCTGAGGTCGAAAGACGGCTTTACGGTGCAGCTGGGCAACGAAAAGCGGATTCACGAAAAGCTCAGGGCGATGCTGATTGTGCGCGAGACGGTGCTGGAAAACCGTTATTATGGAACGGAGGTCGGCGGCACCATCGTCGTGTCCGACCCGACCAGCCCGACCTATCTGCCACTTTCCGGAAGCTGAGGGCCCAAAGGGACACCAAAATGCGCACATTTCCCCGCAAATACAGGAAAACCCTTGCAATCCTGCGCGAAAACGATTATAATGGAACATGGTAAAGTGGATATTGCCTGTTCCAACGCAAATGCGCCGGGCGGCGTGATATACGGGCGGACAAGCCGTCCGCCAAAGAAAAGGCTTGCCAGAATGTACCTGCCAGCGGTATAGGGACTGGCTGGAAAACAGGGGGTATGAGAGTTCTATGAAGACCACGGTAGCGAGCATCGATTTCGGGACGAGCAAAATCGTGACGCTGGTCGCTGAAAACAGCAGCGCGACCCGCTGCGATATCGTTGGTGCGGGCATCGTGACCTACAACGGCTTCCTGGAGGAAGGCTGGAACGATCCGCAGGAGATTGACGACTGCCTTCGCGAGGCGATTTCGCAGGCGGAGAAGCAGAGCCATCACAAGATTCGCGAGGTCAATATCGGCGTGCCGGGCGCCTTCACCAGGGTGTATGTCACCGAGGCGCGCGTATCCCTGACCGGCCCGGATCCCCATGTGACGGCGAATGACGTCCGAGCCATCTTTGCCGAGGCGCAGAAGAACCTGGGCACCCTCCCGGGCGAGGTGGTGCACTCCAGCCCCGCGTGGTTCCGCGTGGACGACGGGAAAAAGACCCTGGAGCCCGTGGGCATCAAGGGACGCGAGCTGACGGCGCTGATCTCCTTCGTCGTGGCGAACAAGTACTTCCTCGACGATGTGAGCACCCGTCTGGCCAATATGGATATCAAGCCGAAGAATTTCTTCTCCACGCCGGCGGGCGAAGCGATGCTGTACCTGCCGGAGGAGGATCGCGACCGCACGGCGGTGCTGATCGACGTGGGCTACCTGAACACGGAGGTCATGGCTGTGGAGGGCGACGCGCTCATCTTCCACCGCTGCATCGGCCTGGGCGGCGGCCACATCGCGGCCGATCTGGCGGAGGAGCTGGACATTTCCTTCAAGAACGCGGAGGAGAAGGTCAAGCAGCCCTTCGTGTACAGCATGTCCGCCACGCCCGAAACGTACGAGATTCCCGCCAACGGCGATCAGCCCGCTCGTACCTTCACCCGTGAGGAGGTTAGCCCGATCATCACCGCGAAGGTGGACGAGCTGGCGGAGGAGATCAAAACCGCGCTGGAGGAGAGCGGCGTGAAGCTGGGCAACTGGTCCAACGTGTACCTGACCGGCGGCGGCCTTTCCTTCAACCGCGGCGGCAAGGACTACCTGTCCTCCAAGCTGGGCCGTCCGGTCCGCGACACGCCCAAGCGTACCGTCAAGATGTCCAGCCCCATCTACTCTTCCACGATGGGCTTGATGGATCTGATTATCGACACCATGGAGCAGCAGCGTCAGCCTGCTTCGGGCGTTGCCGGCAAGCTCGGCGATTTCTTCCGCTCCCTTGTGGGCGGCTGATGACGCATGACCGATCAATACGACAAGCACCATTGTGAATATGTCAGGGGGATGCAAAGTGATTGAGCTTCAGAATGACCAGATGACCAGCAACTACGCCTCGATCAAGGTCGTGGGCTGCGGCGGCGGCGGCGGCAACGCCGTCAACCGCATGGTGAAGGCCGGCCTCAAGGGCGTGGAATTCATCGCCATCAACACCGATATGCAGGCGCTGCAGATGTCCGGCGCAAGCGTGAAGATCCAGATCGGCGAGAAGGTGACCAAGGGCCTTGGCGCCGGCGCGGTGCCCGAGGTGGGCCGCCGCAGCGCCGAGGAGAGCCGCGAGGAGATCGCCGGTGCGCTCAAGGGCGCGGATCTGGTGTTCGTCACCGCCGGTATGGGCGGCGGCACCGGCACCGGCTGCGCCCCCGTGGTGGCGGAGATCGCCCGGGAGCAGGGCGCGCTGACCATCGCGGTGGTGACGAAGCCCTTCGCCTTTGAGGGCAAGCAGCGGATGCGCAACGCCGAGGCCGGCATCAACGACCTCAAGCAGCGCGTCGATACCCTCGTGGTGATCCCCAATGACCGCCTGCTGCAGGTGGTGTCCAAGGGCACCAGCATGGTGGAAGCCTTCGGCATTGCCGATGAGGTGCTGCATCAGGGCATTCAGGGCATTTCCGACCTGATCGCGCTGCCCGCGCTGATCAACCTGGACTTCGCGGATGTCAAGACCGTCATGGAGTCCGGCGGCATGGCCCACATGGGCATCGGCTACGGCGACGGCGAGAACAAGATGGTGCAGGCGGCCAAGAACGCCATCTCCAGCCCCATGCTGGAGACCTCCATCGACGGCGCGCGCGCGGTGCTCATCAACATCACCGGCGGCAGCGACATCTCCATCATCGAGATCAACGAGGCAGCCAACCTCATCATGGAGGCCGCTGACCCCGACGCGAACATCATCTTCGGCGCCGGCGTGGACGATTCCATGGGCGACAAGGTGCGCATCACCGTCATCGCCACCGGCTTTGAAAAGACGCCGTTCCCGCCCCGTGAGCCTGTGAAGAAGGCCCGCGACCTGGAGCATGACCGTCTGTACGGCGGCTCCTATGCCGGCACCTTCGGCTCCTACGCCGGCCGTGCGGATTATGGCATGAACGACAGCTTCGCCGCGCAGAACGCGCCCTATGCGCCCGCAGCGGATTACAGCCGTCCCTCCATGGGCGTGCCGAATCCCGCCGCGCAGCAGCCTCAGCAGCCCATGTTCCAGACTCCGGTGCAGCCCCAGCAGCCCATGCAGGCCGCTGTGCCCCAGTCCACCAATCCCTATGCCCCCGGCCAGCTGTTCAATTCCCAGCCCCAGCAGCCCTATCAGCCTGCTTTCGGGCAGCAGCAGATGCCGCAGCAGCCGATGGCGCAGCAGCCCATGATGGGCGGCTCGACCGGCCCCATGGCGCCCCAGCAGAATCTCGCGCCCCAGCCCCAGGCGGATTCCCGGGGTGTGCCGGTGTGGATGAAGAAGCGCAATTCCTGACGGCATAACAATCGAGGAGAGTCGTTCGCGGCTCTCCTGTTTTCAGTTATCCGATTTTCTTTGAAACAGAACGCATGGGTTGTGCGTATAACAGGTAGATGGCAGATGGCGGTGACATCTGTCAGGAATACATGAGAGGATGGTATCGCTGATGAAAAAACTGCTCATCTGTGTGATGCTGATGCTGTGCTGTGCCCTGGGCGCACAGGCGGAAGCAATCGCAGAGGAACCCACGCCGTCGCCCACCCGCGTACCGGATATGATCGCGGTTCCGGAGGGCACAGCGCGCGAAACGGCCACCCCAAGACCCACGGATGCGCCGCTGCCCGAGGATCCCTTCATGGCTCATGCCATTGAGATCTCCCGGCGCATTGAGCTGCTGGCCCGTAGCCGCAGCTTCCTGTTCCACTATGATTTTTCCGACCTGACCTGGAAACAGATCGACGACCTGACCCGGGGTGACCACACGAATCCCGCGCGTATCTTTGAGATGACGGGCGATGCGATGCTGACCGCGCTCAGCGCGGCTGCGCCGGAAGGAAGCGTCATGCCCGACCTGAGCCGCGTGGAGCTGCGCCGCGATCTGGTGAGCGATCTGCCGGAAATGCTGATGACGGAGCTGACATATGACGAGCAGTCCCTCCTCCACACGCTCTGGCGCGTCAAGGTCTTTGCCTGTGCGGATGCGGAGGGCTGCGGCCTGATGACGCTGCTCTATGAGGACGCCGTGCCGGTTCTTGTGATGTGGTATGCGGATCGCGGCGCGGTGAGCATGTCGGCATGCTTCATGCCCGATGATGCGCTCGCCGATTGCACGACGGCGGAGCAGGTCGCGGAATGGTTTGCGTCCAGGGGCCTGCCCGAGGCGGCCTTCAGGGAGGTGGATTGGCAATGAAGAAGCTGATGGCGCTGGCGCTGGCGGCGCTGCTCCTGCTGGGCATGGTTTCAGCGGGCAGCGCGGAGGGCGAGTCGGTTTCCTATGCGCAGCTGGCGGAGATGGCCCGTTATCTGCGGCAGGTCGCCACGAGCGACTATATGACCATCAACGGCGTTCCGGAGGACATCCAGAGCAAGGCTCGGGAATGGACAGCGGGCGTCGAAGGCGATCCGCAGCTGATTGTGAAGCTGGATGTGGACCAAAGCGCCTATCTGATGCAAAGCGCTCTGCTGATGCGCAACGAGCACCCCATGGTCATCTACGAAGCGGGCAGCAGCGCGAAAGTATACCTTGCGTCCTACATGATCGCGTATGCATCCCGGGAGTATCTGGTGGGCGAGACGAGCTACGAGGAGATCATCGAGGTCAACAGCCAGCTGCACTGTGAGATGATCTATGCCGGTGAATACGCGGATGCGGACGATATGTACTTCGTGTTCTACGAGGATGCCCAGCCGATTCTGCTGAATGTCACCTGCGAGAACGGCGCGGTGAACATGCGGGCCCTTATTGTGCCCAGCCCCAGGCTGAAACGGTGCCGGAGCCACGGGCAGGTCGCGCTGTGGCTGATGGGCACCGGCATGGCGATGACCTGTACCGAGGTGCTCCCGGACTGAGCGGCGGTTATTCCGCAAAGATGGACACGGGCCGTTCCTCCGGGTTGCTTTGCCGTTTGAAGAGGCTGCTGAACCAGTCCAGAAAGGTATTGGGACGCTCGACCCGCGCCACCTGCACGCTCTGCATCCCCTCCAGGAGGATGCCGTTGTCCAGCAGCTCCGCGTGGACGGGAATGACGCGGTAGGTGTAGGTCACGCCGGGTACTGCGCGGGTGTCCGTGTAGGTGAGGGTCTGCCCGGCTTCGGCGCGCATTTCGGTCAGGATGAAGCTCTCGCCCACAGCGTCGCGTTGCACCCGGTAGACCGCCGCGCTGCTGGCCTGAATGACCAGCCGGGGCTGACCCGATTCATCATGAGTGACGTAGAAGGATTTCGCCGATGGCGGCGCGGTCCATACGTCGCTCTTTTTGGTGGGCTGCGTGCCCTCGCGGAACACCTCGGTCAGCTTGTAGGCATCGGGCGTGAGGGACGTTGCCAGCATGGGCTCGCCCTTGAGCTCGATGGCCTTTTTGTCCAGCGTGACGCTGACGATGCCGCCGGGCTTGCGGAAGGCCGGCTTGCTCCGGCCGGAATACCACGCCTTGAGGAAGTCCCGGGCGAGGGAAGCGGGATTCGTGCCGCCGGAGACGCTGTTGGGCAGGCGGTGGGAATCGTCCGGGTCGTCGTAGCCCATCCACACGGCGGTGGACAGCTCGGCGGTGTAGGCGCTCATCCAGGCGTCGCGGTTGCCGCCGCCGGTCATGTTGACGGTGCCCGTCTTGCCCGCCACGGACACGCCGATGCCGTTCAGCCGCGTGCCCGTGCCGGATGATATGACGGTCTGCAGCATGTTTGTCATCAGATAGGCATTCTGTTCGGACAGCACGCGGGTGCCGGAATCCTGATGCCGGTAGACCACCACGCCGTTCTGGTCGCTGATCCGCTCGATGAAGTAGGGCGCGTAGAACATGCCGCCGTTGGCGAAGGGCGCGTAGGCCGCCGCCATCTGCACGGGCGAGGCGCCGTAGGTCATGCTGCCCAGCGCAAGGGACAGGTTCCAGTCGCTGTCCGTCAGCTCGATGCCGACCGCGGTCAGGTACTTGCGGCTGCTGGCGATGCCGATTTCGTTAATCAGCTTGACCGCCGGGATATTGAGGCTGTTTTTGATGGCGGTGCGCACGGTGACGTTGCCGTAATAGGCGTTGCCCGCGTTGCGCGGCTTGTAGGAGCCAAAGGCCGTCGGCTCATCCGTAATCACGCCCGCGCAGGTCCAGCCGGCGTATTCCATCGCCGGCGCGTAGACCGCCAGCGGCTTGAGCGCGCTGCCGGGCTGGCGGCGCAGGTGCGTGGCCCGGTTGAGGCCCCGGCGCGTCTGGTATTCGCGGCCGCCCACGATGGCGCGGACCGCCCCGGTGGAGGTGTCCACGGCGGCTGCTGCGGCCTGTACGATGGTGCCGTCCTTCGCGTTGGCCGGGAATACCTTTCCGGCGGCGAACTGCGCGTCCATGAGGGTCTGCATCTGCGGATCCAGCGTGGTTTCGATGCGGTATCCGCCGGCCAGCAGCGTTTCCGCCGATACGTCCAGCTGCAGCTCCGCCTCGTCCAGCACCGCGTCGACGAACCAGCCGTATTCCGTCTGTACGGTCGCGGAGGAAACGGGGGAGAGCTTCTCCTGCAGCGCCGTGTCATACTGCTCCCGGGTGAGCATCCCTTCCTCGTGCATCACGCCGAGGATGTATTCCCGGCGCTCGCGGTTTGCGTCCGGGTTGGCCTGAATGCTGAAGGCGGAGGGCGCCTTGATGGCAGCGGCGAGGCAGGCGGACTGCGCGGGCGTCAGCTCCGCCGCATCCATGCCGAAGGTGACCTCGGCTGCGGCCTGAATGCCGTAAGCGCCCTGACCAAAGTAGATGTAGTTCAGGTACATGTCCAGAATCTGATCCTTGGTGTACAGGGCCTCCAGCTGCATCGCCAGCCAGACCTCCTCGAGCTTGCGGGCGATGGTTTTCTGGCTGGAGAGGTGGGAGAGCTTCACCAGCTGCTGGGTGATGGTGGAGGCGCCCTGCGCAAAGGCGCCGGAGCGCACGTTGGTGAGCGCCGCACCCAGAATGCGGGTGATATCGAAGCCGGGATGCTTGTAGAACCGCAGATCCTCCGCAGCCAGGAACGCGTCCCGGACATAGCCGGGGAGGGAAGCCGTGTCGATCACCGTGCGGTTCTCCCGGCCGACGAGCGTCGTGACATAATCGCCGTTCCGGTCATAGATCGCGCCCTTTTGCGCAACCGCGGTCAGCTTCTGCGGATCGAGCGTCTGCCACGTCGCGACCGCGAAATAGTCGTAGGCCCACACCGCCGCCCCGATCAGCAGCGTCAGCGCGATCAACCAGAGGATCGGCTGGATCAGTCGCCGGAATCTCACAGGCATCCCTCCTGCGGGCTATTCTTGCCCGAAACGGCGGTTTTACTTCGCCTGTATCCATGGGAAGTACTGGATGGTTCAGTGAATTTTCGGAAATTGTCACTTTTTTCGAAAATGGGGCTGGTCAAACAACGGAAAATGGACTATAATGAAAGCAACAAGGATTTATTATGTGGAGGGACCATGATGCGCAAATTAATCGTATGGCTCCTCCTCGTCGCGATGCTGGCGGCGGTTCCCGGTGCTTATGCTGCGGACACCTTCAGCATCGCCGGTTATGATGACGAGGAGACGAAGCACGTCTGGACGGAAAACAGGTTCTTTGAGCGGATGGAGGCACAGACCGGCGTGACGCTGACGCTGCAGCAGTACACGACCTCCGCCGCCTGGAAGGCTGCCAAGGCTGCCATGCTCTCGGGTGAACAGGAGCTGCCCGACGTGCTGTTCAAGGCAAACCTGACCACGCAGGAGACGCAGGCGTGGTACGAGGCGGGCAAGCTGATCGACCTGCGTCCGTATCTGGAGGAGAACGCGCCGCATCTGTGGGCGCTGTTGGAGAGCCATCCCGAATGGCGCAGCGCGATCTCGCTGCCCGACGGCGCGATTGTCGCCCTGCCGTATCTGGACGAATTGCAGTTCAACAACGCCATGTGGATCAACGAAGCATGGCTCAGGCGCCTGAATCTGGATATGCCCACCACGGCGGAGGAACTGGTGAAGGTGCTGCGCATCTTCCGCGACAACGACATGAACGGCAACGGCAAGAAGAACGACGAGGTGCCGCTGACCTTCTGCAGCCTGTGGGACCTGCGCTTTCTGCTCCATGCCTTCGGTGTGAATGCGAACGATTATTATGTCACCACGGATGAAGCCGGGCAGGTTTCGGAGATCCTGACGACGGATACGAACCGGGCGTTCCTCACCTGGCTCAAAATGCTCTGGGACGAGAAGCTGATTGACCACAACGGCTTCACCGGTACCCGCGCGCTGCTCAGCACGTCGGATGAGAACGCCGATGTGGTTTACGGCGTGATGTTCGCCTCCACGCCTGCGGAGCTGGTGCATGTGTCCAAGCTGGATCAGTATGTGCTGCTGGAGCCGCTGACCTATGACGGAAAGCAGGTGTACCGCGATCTGACGGGCGATGTCATCCGCGGCACCTTTGCCATCACCAGCGCCTGCAAGGATCCGGCAGCCATGCTGCGCTGGGTTGATTTCCTCTATACGGAGGAGGGCTTCATGCTGGCTGAGGCCGGTATGGCGGGCGAGGAGTACGACCTGAACGATGACGGCACCTGGCTGTGGATTGACAACTCGGAGAACCTGAATCTGATTATTCTGCCGGAGGCGACGCTGCGTTCGGGCATCCCGATGCCCGGTGCGTCCTCGGTGGATGCCCAGCTGCGGCTGGACGATGCGGCAACGGTGCGGATTATCAGGGCGCTGATGCGTCTGAGGGAGATTGATTCCGAACCCTATCCCCTGGTGTGGATGACCCAGGAGCAGCAGAACCGCGTGGACGAGCTGATCTACCGGATCGGCTGCTACGCGGAGCAGCAAATGGTCTGGTTCATCTGCGGCGATGTGCCGCTGAACGACGAAACCTGGGCGGAATTCTGCCGGACGGTGAAGGAGCTTGGCATCGACGAAATGGTGAGCATCCTGCAAGCGGCTGCTGACGCGCGTTAATACCCCTGACCCCTGCATTTTCACATCAGCATAGTACATTTCGATCGGAAGGATGGTATGGACTCTATGAATCAGTACGCGAACATGATCCGAAGCCTTAAATCCCCCGAGGTGATCGAACGACTGATGCATCTGTATGGCAACCGGGAGGGAATGCTCGTTGAGCAGACCGCGCGCTACACCGGTGTCATCAAGTGGCACGAGGAAGTCTTCCACGAGACGGAGAAGGACATCCTGCTGATCAGTGCGCCCGGACGCACGGAGATCGGCGGCAACCACACGGATCACAACCGGGGCCGCGTGCTGGCAGCGGCGGTCAATCTGGATACGCTGTCCGCCGTTTCCGCCCGCGACGATATGAAGGTGCACCTCTGCTCCGATGGTTATGCGCCGCTGATGCTGGATCTGAGCGATTTGTCCGTGGCGGAGAGCGAGAAGGGCACCACGGCGGCCCTCGTGCGCGGCGTTGCGGCCCGCATGAAGGAGCTGGGCTACAGGGTCGGCGGCTTCAACGCGGTGGTTACCTCCTCCGTGGCGTCCGGCAGCGGCCTGTCCTCCTCTGCCGCCTTTGAGGTGATGATCTGCGCCATTCTGGATCAGCTGTACAACGGCTTTGCCATCGACTTCATCACCCGCGCGAAGATCAGCCAGTACGCCGAGAACGTGTACTTCGGCAAGCCCAGCGGATTGCTGGATCAGATGGCTTCCTCCGCCGGCGGTCTGGTGACGGTTGACTTCCGCAATGATGACCCCGAGGTTCGCGCGATGAACTTCGACTTCTCCAAGTACGGATATGCGCTGGTGGTGGTGGCGACCGGCGGCTCCCATGCCGACCTGACGGATGATTACGCCGCGATTCCGGCGGAGATGAAGCAGGTTGCCGCAGCGCTGGGCGAGCCGTACCTGCGCCGCGTGCGCCCGGAGGAGTTCTATCAGGCGCTGCCCGGTCTGCGCGGCAAGGTGAGCGACCGTGCCCTGATGCGCGCGATGCACTTCTTCGAGGAGGACGAGCGTGTGGCGCGGCAGGTGGCTGCGCTGGACCGCAACGATCTGTTCGCCTTCATGTGGGAAATCATCTGCTCGGGCCGTTCCTCCTATATGTACCTGCAGAATGTGTACGCCCGTCCCGATGACCAGAGCCTGTCACTGGCGCTGGCGATGGCGGAGCACATGCTGCTGGACAAGGACGGCGCGTGGCGCATCCATGGCGGCGGCTTTGCGGGTACGACGCTGAATTTCGTGCCGCAGTCGCAGCTGAACAGGTTCATCGAGACGATGGAAGCCGCCTTCGGCCCGAAGTGCTGCCATGTGCTGGATATCCGCCCGGAGGGCCCGGCTGTGCTGAAGCTGTAAGCGGCTCGGAACAGAACAGCTGTGATTGTATACAAAGCGAAATTCGTGCTTGACACAGCGAACCGCCTGTGCTATGATAAATGGGCAGGCGGTTTTCGCTTGCATAAAAAACTGCACAAGTCACTTGAAGCTTCTTCGGGGCAGGGTGAAAATCCCTACCGGCGGTATAGCCCGCGAACGGCCAGCAATGGCCGCCGAACCGGTGAGAATCCGGTGCCGACAGTATAGTCTGGATGAGAGAAGGAAGCGGCGAGGATTGCCTGTGAATCCGGAACGGCCGGGAAGCCATGAAGGATGCGACAAGATCTCCTGCCCCCTTTGGAGCGAATTTGCTTCGGGGGGCTGTGCGTATTTAAGGAGGCTTGTTCCCATGACCAATTCCCGCAAGAGCACGCTGTCCGTGCAGTACCTGACCCGCATTGCCATCCTTGGCGCGCTGGCGTCCATCCTCTTCCTGATCGAAATTCCCGTGGTGGCGTTCTACAAGCTCGACCTGAGCACGCTGCCTGTGCTGCTGGGCGCGTTTTCCATGGGCCCGCTGCCGGGCCTGGCAATCCTGCTCATCAAGGATCTGACGGGTATGCTGCATTCGGGGACCATGTATGTGGGTGAGCTGGCGGACTTCATCATGAGCGCTGCGTATGTCCTTCCGGCGGTGCTGGTATACCGGATGAGGAAGTGCCGCAAGAATGCCCTGCTCGGTATGGTGATCGGCACGCTGACCATGATCGTGGTGGCTGTGCTGGTCAACTGGAAGATCATGATCCCGTTCTATATGGGCGCGTTCAATATGCCCATGGAAGCCATCGTCGGTATGGCGCAGAAGGCGTTGCCCTTTGTGGATACGGAGTGGAAGCTGCTGATGTTCGTGACCGCGCCGTTCAACCTCCTCAAGGGCGTGGTGCTCAGCGTCGTGACCTACTTGATCTATAAGCCCCTTTCGCCCATGCTGAAGGTGCGCAAGTAAAGGAGACAAAACATGAGGACGCAATCCCCGCAGGAGACCCGCAGGCTCGGCTGCCAGCTGGCGCAGCACCTTCAGCCGGGTGACGTGCTGCTCCTGTGGGGCAACCTGGGCGCCGGCAAGAGTGAGCTCACCCGCGGCATCGCCGAGGGTCTGGGCGTGACCTCTACCGTCACCAGTCCCTCCTTCACCATCCTCAATGTCTATGACGAGGGGCGCATCCCGCTGTACCACTTCGACTGGTACCGGCTGGAAAGCGCGGAGGAGCTCTTTGAGATGGGCATGGACGAATACCTGGGCGGCGACGGCGTGGCGGTGGTCGAATGGCCCAGCCAGTGCCCGGAAGCCATCCCGGAGACATACCTTGCCGTGAAGCTTGCGCCCTGCGGCGAGAACGAACGGGAAATCACGCTGACGCCCATGGGCGGTTTTCGTGAGATGATACTTGAAGATTGGGGAGGCGTACCCTCTGAAGCTGCTTGCGATTGATACCTCCGGGCCGGTGTGCGGCGTGGCGATCCTCTCCGGGGACGCCATCATCTATGAAGCCGCCACCGTCAACCGGATGACCCACTCGGTCAACCTGCTGCCCATGATCGACACGGCGCTGCAGGCAACGGGCCTGACCATCGCGGACATGGATCGTCTGGCAGTGGTCAGCGGCCCCGGCTCCTTTACGGGGGTGCGCATCGGCGTGAGCACCGTCAAGGGGCTTGCCCATGGCGCGTCCCGCGATGGGGACGACGGTAAGCCCTGCGTGGCGGTGGACGCACTGGCAGCCATGGCTGCCGGGGCAGGGGAGTTCGACGGGATCATCTGTCCCATTCAGGATGCGAGGGCCGGTCAGGTATATGGCGCGGCCTTTGCTCCCGGCCGGACGCGTCCGGAGCGTCTCATGCCGGATACACCCATGAAGCTGGAGGAGTATGCGGCGCACATCAGGACGCTGGGGAGCCGTTTCCTGTTCGTGGGCGACGGGATGCCCGTGCACCGCGCGAAGCTCGAAGCGCTTCTGGGGGAGTGCGCCGTATTCGCCCGGCCCCAGCTGGCCTATCTGCGGCCTGCGTCCGTGGCATATCTTGGAGCGCTGGCGGCGGAAACGGTGGATTACCGTGCGCTCATGCCCATGTACCTGCGCGCGCCCAATGCCGCGCTGAACAAAAAGCTGACGGAGGGGCTGCGCCATGCGTGAGGTCATCATCCGGCGGATGACGATGGCAGACGTGGACGGCGTGGCGGCTGTGGAAGCCGCGACCTTCCCGACGCCCTGGAGCCGGGACGCCTTCGAGAGCGAGATGCGGAACGTTGCCGCCCGTTACCTCGTGGCGGAAGCGGAGGGCCGGATCATCGGCTTTGCCGGGGCGTGGATCATCCTTGATGAGAGCCACATCACCAACATCGCCGTCCTCAGCGAGGATCGCGGACAGGGTATCGGCAGACGGCTCACCCATGGGCTGATGCAGTACCTTTCCAACCTCGGCGCAGCCTATGTGACCCTTGAGGTGCGCAAGAGCAATGCCGTTGCGCAGAACCTCTATGCTTCGCTGGGGTTCCTGAAGCTGGGTGTGCGCAAGCGCTACTACGAAGACAATGGCGAGGACGCGCTGATTATGGTTTGCGATCACATGCCGGAGCCTGATCCGGATTTCACCGAGCCTGAAACGGTCACCGAATGAGCAAGGGCGCAGTCCAATTCCGGTCTGCGCCTTTTTGCTACAGGTCAGGCCGCTGCAGGGCGGAGATGTCCGCATTCCGCAGCGCGGGGCCGTTCAACCGCTTGCCCAGCATCCCGAAGGCGGAACCGCATACGGGGCAGCTCCAGCGCTCACCCGGGATGCTGTACCGCATACGGCAATGGCAGAGCGTGCATCGCGGTGCCCTGTATCGCCATGCCGCAGCCCGGCGCAGATGGCGAAGCTGCTTCTGCCGCTGTGTGAGAACTGCGGACGGCAGCGGCCTTTCGGGACTGTACAGCGCATCGTCGGGAAGACTCCGACCGAGGATATGCCTGGTGAGTACCTGCGCAGATAGCGCCGCTCCCAGCAGGCCGTGTCCGCTGTAGCCCGTTGCGCCCAGCACGCGCCCCCGATACCCGGGCAGCGCCCCGATGACGGGCAGCCCATCGACCGGCCATAGCTCCTGCTGAAAGCGGAACTCGCCCATCTCCCAATCCTTCATGCGGCCGTTCAGGACGCGCGTCAGCAGCGCCGTGCGTTCGGCTTCCTCCGGGGTGCCGCTTCGGGCTGTGCACCAGGAAGCCACGGCGCCGCCGGGCACGGGGCGCAGGCTCAGCCCGTCGGGCCGCACGGACTGCTGCAGCGTGTGCAGCGGGAGCTGGGCGGTCAGGCGGCACTGGATGAGCGTGCGGCTCTCCAGCAGCGACAGCGTGTGCGGATGCTCGTCGCCCAGCGGCTTCCCGGCAGCAAGGATGACCACGGGCGCGTCCACGCGTCCGGCGGGTGTGCAGACCCGCCCCGATTCCAGCGCAATCACCGGCGAATGCGCATGGATGCGGCTGCCGCTCAAGCGGATCCGCCGGATGAGCGCTGACAGCAGCGACGGCACGTCCGCCATCAGCTGCCCCTTCAGGCAGGTCGAAAGCTCCACCGGAAAGGGACAGCCGCCTGCGTCCGGCGCGTAATCGACCGGTAATCCCAGTGAGGTCAGCAGCCTGTGCTGCTCCGCCAGCGCGGGCAGATCGCGGGGGAGAAACGCGTACACATAGGAATCCGCATCCCGGTGGCCTGCCCCGGATAGCAGGGATGGCAGCGCAGATTGCGTCTCCCGCAGCGCCTCCAGATGCAGACGGGCTGCGTCCATCCCGTGGATGGCAGCGATCCGGGCATAGACCGGGGCTGCTTGCAGCGTTGCCGCGCCGGAGCACAGTCCGCTGGCGCCGCTGCCCGGTTCAGCCGCGTCCAGCACAGTCACACGAAGGCCGCTGCGGCAAAGTGATTCCGCGGTCATCAGCCCGGTCAGCCCGGCACCCACGATCACCGCATCCGCCCGGCGAATCCCCGACAGGGAGGACAACCCATCCAAACGATCACCCCATACAGGAGGAAAGATATGGCGACGATTCTCATCACCCACGGTGTGCCCGCAGACGGCTTCCGCGCCCTGCAGGGCCACAGGATCATCATGCCCGCACCGCTGGCGGCTTACACCATGGAGGAGCTGGCATTGCTCATCCCGGAGGCGGATGCGGTGGTCGCCGGCGGCAAGCTGCCGGGGGACGTCATCCGTATGGGCGGGAAGCTGCGGATCATTGCGAACTACGGCGCGGGCTATGACGGCGTGGATGTCCGCACGGCGGCGGAATGCGGCGTGCCGGTGACGAACATCCCCGACACCGTGACCCACGACACGGCGGAGCTGGCCATCGGCCTGATGCTGGCGGTTTCCCGGCGCATCGGCGAAATGAACCTGCGCCTGCGTTCCGAGCCGTCGGAAAGCCTCTTTGGCATGGGCCGCTACATGGGGCGCAGCCTGCGCGGACAGACCCTGGGCATCATCGGCTGCGGACGGATTGGCTCCTGCACGGCGCGGATGGCTGCGGCCCTGGGCATGAAGGTGCTGGGCTACAGCCGACGGGGTGCGGATGCAGCCGTGTGCGAACCGGTTGATCTGGGCACCCTCCTGCGCACGTCGGACGTGATCTCCCTGCACTGTCCGCTGACGGAGGAAACCCGCGGCTTGATCGGCAGGGAAGCCTTCACGAAAATGAAGCCCGGCGCGGTGCTCATCAACACCTCGCGGGGCGCGGTGGTGGATACCGACGCGCTGCTGGAGGCGCTGGAGAAGGGGAGCCTGCGCGGCGCGGGGCTGGACGTGTACCCGAACGAGCCAAGCATCCCCGAAGCGGTGCTGCGGCATCCCAATGTGGTTTGTACGCCCCACATCGGCACCAACACCGTACAGACGCGCGATGAGATGGCTGCCGCATGTTCCCGGCAGATTCTGGATGTGCTGGCAGGAAAACGGCCGGAGAACATTGTGAATGGGCTGTGACGGATTCCCAAAGGGCCGGTGCAGGCGCAAATACCGCGACGACAGTATGACCGTGCTACCGGAAGAATGCGAACGGAGGGCATGCCGGGAGCGCCGCTGCCGGAGCTTTCGGAAGCATGGGAATTTGCGGCCTTCATGACCTGCGGCTTCATTTTGCATACCAGATGCCGCATTCATGTTTGTTTGCAGTTTGGGATGAGGTCGCCCTGTGCTTTCATGCATCCGGCATTGACAAGTCCCCCCGAATCCTGTATAATTTCTGTAAGTCGAATCAAATAATGGGGGGAATCGCCATGCGCAGATTGTCTGCTTTCGTTTTATGCCTGATGATGGCTTGTTCCTGCGTATTCGTTGCATCTGCTGAGGGTGAATGGAATCCGCAGCTGGCCAGCTGGAGCCGTCCCGCGCTGAGCTACAAGACGCAAAAGAACAACAACGGTTATGCGATCTCATCCGATTACCTGAACACGGTGTTGAAGGTGACCGCCACCAGCAGCGGCTGGAGCCACATCACCGCCACCACCGCGGGCAGCTACAGCTTTTCCGTGAATACGAATCTGCTGCCGGAGAAGATCAGCAATCTGACCCTTCAGGTCTACCGCTATATCGACAACGATGAGAAGCCCCGGAACACCGATACCCTCACCTTTCACAAGGGAGAGGGCGTGGTAACGCGGACCATTCAGGATGTGATGGCAGGTCAGGAGCTGTTCTGGACGCAGAACAGCAGCGGCTATGACTATCTGCTGATGATCAATACCGCTGATTTCGCCGGAAGCAAGGGGGAGGAAGCCGAGACGGCTGTCGCTGCCCGTACGGGGTCGGTGGCGCCCAGCGATTTCCTCACCGGTTCCATGATTCTGACGGAGACGCCCACTGCGGGGGATACCTTCTTCATGGGCTGGTATGAGCAGGACAATGATTTGACCAACGGCCGTGAGCGCATCGAGTGGACGGTGCTGGAAGTGAACGAAGCCAAGGGCACCGTGCTGGTCATTTCCAGCCTGGCGCTGGACTGCAGGATCTATCACCCCTCCCGCACGGTGGTCTCCTGGGGGGATACATACCTGCGCAACTGGCTGGTGAACACGTTTGCCAACAGTGCGCTGAATCCCAGGGAGCAGGCCTGCATCATCCCCCAACGCGTGGCCAATGTGACCGATACGGTCACCATGCTGGACGAAACGCAGATTGCCAGGTACAAGCTGGCGAAAACCGGCTGTCTGGTCAGCGAGTATGCCGCACATCTGCCCAATCCCGTGAATATCAATGAAGACGGATTCGGCTGCTGGTGGGTCCGTATGGATAAGACCACATCCAACTACAAGATGAAGTTTGTCGGTCGCGGCGGATATGTATACGCGGCGTCGAAGGACGACAAGAACGGCTACCTGAAGAAGAAGGGCGGCAACTACACCACCTCCAAGGACAACGGCATCCGCCCGGCCATGCTGCTTGATCTCACTGCGCTCAGGAACACAGCGCTGGAGGACGACTTCAGCGTGGTGATCGGCACCGTGGTGAACGCGTCGAATCCGACCGAGCGGGTGGAGGGCGCTGCCGTCACCCTGGGCGGACAGACCGTGTACACCGATCACAACGGCGAATTTGTGGTCGGCGTGGATGTGGGCACCGTGCCCTATACGGTGGAGCACAGCGATTATATCACGGTGAGCGACACCCTGAATGCGACCGGCGGCCAGCAGAGCGTCACCATTGCCACCTCCCGCCGCATGGCCTGGAACGAGTACCGCGTGGTGCTCACCTGGGGCGAGTATCCGCGGGATCTGGACTCCCACCTCTGGGGTATCTCGGAGAGCGGATCAACCTATCATGTCTTCTATTCGCACCTGAGGGATGATGGCAACAAGGCTCTGCTGGAGTGGGATGACACCACCTCCTACGGCCCTGAAACCACCCATTTCCTTGCGTATCCGGGGAAAACCTACACCTTCAGCATTCACGATTATTCCAACCGGGGCAGTGCCTCCACCAACGCCATGGCAAACTCCGGCGCCAAGGTCGTGGTATACCGGGGCGACGCGCTGCTGGCGATTTACGAGGCGCCAGACGGCGCCGGGACGGTCTGGCACGTGTTCACCGTGCATGACAACGAAATCACCCCGGTCGACACCATGAGCTACTGCAGCGATCCCTCCCGCGTGGGTCGCTGATACACAGAAAAACCGACCGCTCTGTCATCGTGGCAAAGCGGTCGGTTGTTTGCGTCAGTTACGCCTCCAGCAGCTCCAGCGCACGGAACTGCTCGAGCAGCGCGTCCAGATCGGCGGCGGCTGTCGCTTCATCCACCTCGAACTCCGCAAGCATCTGTGCCAGCAGATCCTCCCGGGAGATGGGCTGCTGCAGCTGTTCAAAGATGAAGGCGGACACCTCGTTCAGCACCACCGTGCCGCCGAAGCGCTTGATGTTTTCGCCCGTGGGCATGACCAGGTATTCATCCACCACGTGGCGAAGCGTGAAGCCCGGCTTGATTTTCATTTCAGGCAATTCCTCCTGTATTTCCTCGGGGTGTTCAAAGAGAATGCGGTGAACCGCCCTTGCGCTGTCCTCATCGGGGCCGCAGAACAGGCGGTAAACGGGCGTGGTGCGGCAGAGCCGGCGCACATTGACCATCGCCAGCGCGGCGGTATCGGGATCCCACATGGGGATGAACGCCTGCCGGATGACAATGCGGTACGCCTGTTCTGCAGACAAGCGGCGCAGGCGGGTGAAGGGAGCGCGGCGCACCTCCAGAATGGCCCTGAGAGGGCGCTCCACGTCGCGGAAAATCTGCTCCTTGCCGTCCCAGGGCACGCCGCAGGCCACATTGCCGCCGTTTTCCAGACGGATGGCCGGGCGGTCGCCGCTGATGAATTCCGCGCCCAGTCCGTCCACCCACGCCTTGGCCCGGGTGGACTTGCCCACGCCGGAGTCCGCCGTAAAGCAGACGGCCTCGCCGGAAAGCTCCACGCAGGCGGCGTGGAGGGAGACGATGGATTCGTGGGCGAAGCGGCACTCGAAGGCGGTGCGGATCAGGAAGCGGAGTTCCTGATTAAGTGAGATTTCATTGTCAGCGTAGAGCTGAGGATTTTTATAGTCGGCATCTGTTACGATGCAGGGGAAGCCGGCGTAATATGCTGAACGGATTAGCCAATTCTGATTAGGAAGGCAATATACTCTACATACCGACTCGTTGTGGTAACATGTCAAATCTTCTTTGGAGTACGGAAACGATTGTGGAGGTTGCATTGATTGCATGAGTTGATTAACTATTGTGATATTGTTTAGCATCTTGGTGTATCTTAACCGCCAGTCGGGAAATCATCTGTCTTGCAGTCGGTTAAGCTGAAAGTTGAAACTGTTTGTACATTCCAGTACACATTGCAAGCACCCCAAAACTGGCAAGCTCCTGTATCATCTCTATTTGATATACCACCAGCATGATATCCAGAGGCAACCACAACCTGATCTTCGTAGGTGAAATTAACCTTTTTTACATATGGCGTTCCGTAAGACTTTTTTATGGGAATCCTCCTTATTGCATCATTTTAAATCCTTGTTGCAATCGACAATTGTCTTAGAATCTGTTTGCATTCGTTCTATATCAAGTTTTAGGCGCAAGCAGACGGCTTTATTCAGTATCCCATCCAAGCCACACATGGCTTTTTCACCTGGGCAGGAATTACATTCTCTTCTTAGTTTGCATTCGCGGCATTCTATGGGTTCCCGATAGGTGTCCATGGTTTTCACAATCTGCTTCCAAGTCTCAAGAAAGCCTCCCTTCGGAATCGAATAGTGTACTGTATGCGAAAAAGCTATGCATGGACACATTTCGCCTTTCCAGTTGACATGGAAACAGGCGTGTCCGCTACTACATTGAAGTCCACGTAACCTGAGTAGGCTTGGTGGCATGTATCGAGGTACTTCCTTTGCCTCTATATTATTGTTATCATGTTCTAAAACGGCTCTGTATTCCTTTTCTTTCGCATACATGGACATGTAAGCATTCATTTCTACGCTATAGTCGTCCATTTCTCTTTCGGTTTCTGCTCGCGCAGGAAGGGTAGCTCCTCCAAGGTAGTATGTAACATTCATTGATCGCAGAAGCTCAAAAAGCGAGTCGGCATCTTCCTGCATGAAGCGACTTGGGGTAATGGTGCACTGAAACCTCAACGCTGCTTTTTTCAGGCGCTTTATACCATCAATGACCTCCTGAAACGCCCGATGACCACACACCTTTTCATATGCTTCTTCACTACTGCCATATATGGTAACCTGTATGGAAGAAGGTGGGTTCTCTGACAGAAACGCAACCATCTCTTCTGTCAGCAAACGTCCATTCGTGAGTATGCACGTGCGAACGCCTTTTGACAGCAGGTACAGGTATACTTCCCGGAATCCCGGATAGGTCAGGCACTCGCCTCCGGTTAGATCAGCTGAGATCATTCCGGCATCCACTGCCTGATCTATGATGTGCTTCCACTCATCCACCGTCAACAGGCGCTGCCCTGGTTCAAACTGGTCGGGCCGGAGATGGACATAGCACATTTTGCAGTCCAGATTGCAAAACGGCGTCAGCTCAAAGCCTCCGTTGGCAGGAACATTATGAAGCCGCGCCTTCAGGGACAAATAGTCGTTGATGGGGTAAATCCGCTGTGCTTCCGGTATGCCCCGTCTCTCTAAATCCGCCAGCACCTCTGCCAGCGAATTGACCTCAACCACTTCCGCCACGTCTCATCACCTCGCAGACCGTTCAGCTACTTTTGGTGGTCGGCTTTGCTTCCTCCCTCACGCCCGAGCAGCATTGGAAGCCGCTTACATTATATACGATTCAACGTAACCTGTCAACGACCGATTTCGTATGCAAGCCATCATGCCGTTTCACCTGAGCATGGCCTTCCAGCCATCCTCCTGCGGCTCGTACCAGATTTCGCAGTGCTCATGGCCCAGATACACATCCAGATACAGCTCCATGCCATCCACCATTTTCCCGGCGCGCATTTCCTCCGGGCGCATCCAGCGCACGTCGCCCTCCTCGGAGGAACGCAATTCGCCCTCGTAGGCGTCGGCGGTGTAGAGCAGCACCAGATAGCGGCTGCCGTCCCGCTGCATCCAGCTTTTGGTGCCGATCAGCCGGGGATGGAGGATGGTCAGCCCGGTTTCCTCCCGCATTTCGCGGATCACGCTGTCCACCATCGATTCGCCCGGCTCCACGTGGCCGCCGGGGAAGGTCAGGCCGCCCCAGTTCGGATCGCGGCGGTCCTGTACCAGCACGCAGCCGTCCGCGCGGCGCAGCATACACATATTGGTCAGCTCAACGGGATGTGCGCGTCCCATGGGATATCACCTCATTGTTTCTGAATCACAAAGCATTCCGGCGCGCCGGGCCCGGCGTTGAGGAAGCGGTGGTGGAGGACGTTGAAGGCCTGCGGGCGCAGGGTGGACAGCCAGTCCGTCAGGGCGAAGCGCTCGCGGTCGCCCTCCGCGTGCCCGGGATAGGCGCAGACGGTGCACACGCCGTCCTTCTCCAGCAGCGACAGCGCGGCGGAGATGGCGGTTTGCGTCGTCTCCCACAGGGTGGTGACGGTCTTGTCCCCGCCCGGCAGCCAGCCGAGGTTGAACACCGCCGCGCGCACGGGCTGATGCACGCGCTCCGATATGTGCTGGTGCCCTTCGGCGTACAGCTCGCAGCGGCCCAGAAGCCCGGCTTCCCGCAGTCGGGCGGCAGTCCGCTCCACCGCGTCGGGCTGGATGTCAAAGCCGATCACGTGGCCCCGGTCGCCCACCAGCTCCGCCAGCATCAGCGTATCATACCCGTTGCCGAGGGTCGCGTCGATGACCGTGTCTCCCTCGCGGACAACCTGATGGAGCACGTCCGAGGCAATCCAGCGGGCGCTCCTGAGAAGATAGGCCATGCTCAGCGTCCTTTCAGCCTGCGGACTTCTGCATCGGTCAGGCGGCGCCACTGCCCCAGCGGCAGGTCGTGCAGCTTGATGGAGGCAAAGCCCGTGCGGCGCAGGCTCACCACATCGTGCCCGATGGCGGAAATCATCCGGCGCACCTGCCGGTTCCGGCCCTCGTGGATGGTGATGAGCAGGATGGTTGAGAACGCCTCATAGCGGATGAGGCGCACCTGAGCGGGGGAGGTCATGCGGCCGTCGTCGAGCTTCACGCCCGCGCGCAGACGGCGGATGTCCTCCTCGGACACGCGGTTGGAGACCTTCACGCGGTACTCCTTGTCTACCTCGCGGGAGGGATGGAGCAGCTCGTTCATCAGCTGACCGTCGTTGGTCAGCAGGAGCAGGCCCTCGCTGTCGTAGTCCAGCCGTCCCACGGGATAGAGCCGCACGGGATAATCGCGGAACTTGTCCATGACCGTGGCGCGGCCCTCGGGGTCGCTGACGGTGGTGACCTCGCCCATGGGCTTGTTGTAGGCCAGGTAGTGCTTCTCCTCCTCCAGATGGCACAGCGCGCCGTCCACGGTCACCCTGTCGCGGGTCTCGTCCACCTGGACGCCCATTTCGGTGATGACCTTCCCGTTCACAGCCACGCGGCCATCGGCGATCATCCTTTCGGAGGTGCGGCGGGAGGCCACGCCGGAGAGCGCGAGATACTTCTGCAGTCGCATCATGATATTGCAATTCACCTTTCTGAAATTGTGCGGTAGAAAAACAGGAGGCTGACGCGGTGGGAAACGGGCTTCAGGCGTTCCTCCGGGGTGCGGGAGAGGGCCATGCGGTCCAGCCCGGCAAGGGTGAAGCCCACATGCTCGCAGAACTGGCACAGGGCGGGGTTCGTGTCCGTGCAGGCGATGCGCAGGCCGTGGAGATCGCGCTTGCGGGCAAAGTGGCTGCATTTGTCCAGCAGCATCCGTCCGGCGCCCTGATGGCGGTAAGCCGGGTCAACACGCAGGTCGAGCACATCCGCCCAGCCGCTGGGCAGCGTCGTGACCGCCGCGCCGCCGATGTAGGTTTCGCCCTCAAAGGCGGCATAAAAGGCGCTGCCCTCGTCCTGCGTGATGATGAGGGGATCGGCGTAGTCCACCGGCAGGAAGGTGCGCCATTCCGCCCTGGGCAGCGGCGCGTAGTCCAGCTGGAAGCCGAGGCGGCTGATGCGCAGGCAGGCTTCCTCGCTCACCAGCGTCCTGTCGGAAAAGGGACGGATCAGGCCGACCTCATCGGTGTTCAGACGGCGCACGAGCAGCATGAACAGGCCTCCTTTGCAGTGGGGTTACCGCCAGCGGACGATGCGTCCGTCCGGGATACGGGCTTTCAGCTTCCGCCTGGGATTCACAAGGGTGGGCGCGGCGCTCAGCAGGAGCATCGGCGCGTCGGAGGGGGAGTCGCCGTAGCCGGAGGAGCGCTCCCGGTCGATGGCAAGTCCCTGCTCGTCCAGCCATTGCTGAATGCGGCGCACCTTTTCCTCTCCCTTGCAGTTGGGGCCGACCTTGCCGGTGTAGCGTCCGTCCCGCACCTCGCAGACCGTCGAGAGCACATGGGCCGCCGGCAGGAACTCCGGCAGCACGCGCATGTACACATCCGGGGAAGCGCTGACGATCACGGGAATCACGCCCTGCTCGCGCAGCCGCAGAAGCTCCGCCGCGCCCTCCTCAAAGAAGCGCAGCTGCTGCACCTCCCCGAAGAACCCCCGGGCGATACGATCCATGTCGTCCACGGTGCGCCCGGCGATGTAGGACAGGGTGGTTTCCTTGGCGGCGCGGCCTGTATCCGGCTTCAGCTTCCACCGGAGGAACGCCGCAGCCGCCCGGAGGAGCTGGCGTTTGGGCGCAAGGCCGCGCCGGATGCAGTAGAGCAGATAGGGAAGGATGGAGTCGCCCTCGCAGAGCGTATCGTCAAAGTCGAAGAAGGCGAATGCGGTGGGCGTGCTCACAGCGGACACTCCTCGTCAAGCATACGGTGGGTGTAGGAACGGGCGCCGGACTTCATCTCCGCCATCAGCTGACCGGAGCCGAGCAGCTTGTATTTGTAGGTCGTCAGGCCCTCCAGCCCCATGGGGCCCCGGGCGTGAATCTTTCCGGTGGCGATGCCGACCTCCGCGCCGAAGCCGTAGACGAAGCCATCGGCAAAGCGGGTCGAGACGTTGTGGTACACGCCGGCGGAATCCACCCGGGTCATGAAGGCCTGCGCGGCGGCTTCGTCGGCGGTCACGATGCAGTCCGTATGCCCGGAGCCGTAACGGTTGATGTGCGCAATCGCCGCGTCCAGGCTGTCGACGATGCGGATGGAAAGCGTGTAGTCCAGATACTCGGTCGCCCAGTCGGCCTCGGTGGCGGCGTCCACGGGGATGATGGCCTGTACGGCTTCGTCGCCCAGCAGACGGACGTTCTTCGCCTGCATGGCGGGCAGGAGCCTGGGCAGATAGGCCGCGGCGATGTCGCGGTGCACCAGCAGCGTTTCCATGGCGTTGCACACGGCGACGTTCTGCGCCTTGCTGTCCACGGCGATGGACACGGCCATGTCGATGTCGGCGGCTCTGTCCACATACACATGGCAGATGCCGTCGGCATGGCCCAGAACGGGAATGCGGCTGTTGTCCATGATGTAGCGGACAAAGGCATTGGAGCCGCGCGGGATGATGAGGTCGATCAGCTCATCCTCCTTCAGCATCGCCGCCACGTCCTCACGGGTGGTCAGCAGCTGGGCGAAATCGGCGGGCAGACCGGCTTCCTCCGCCGCCTGACGCAGGCAGGAGCACAGCGCGGCGTTGGTGCGCAGGGCTTCGCGTCCGCCCTTGAGGAGCACGGCGTTGCCGCTTTTGAGCGCCAGGGAAGCGATCTGCACCAGCGCGTCGGGACGGCTCTCGAAGATCACGCCGATCACGCCGATCGGGCAGGTGACGCGATAGAGCCGCAGCCCCTCGGTCAGCTCGCAGGCGTAGGTCGTTTTCCCGATGGGATCGGCAAGTCCCGAGAGCGCTTCCAGACCGGCGGTGACGGCGGCGAGCTTCTCCTCGCGGAACTTCAGCCGGTTCAGCAGGGGAGCGGCAAGGGATTCGGCGGAAGCCTCCTGCAGGTCGGCTTCGTTCGCCGCGAAGATTTCTGCGCGCCGCTCCTGCAGCACCCGGGCCATGGACAGCAGCGCGGCGTTGCGTGTATCAGGATCGGCGGCGGCAAGCGCCCATGCGGCCCGGCGGCTTGCATTCGCCATCTGATGAAGGTCAGACATCCGTATAGCCTCCTGTGTATCATATCTCAATATGGATTATAGCATGAAACGTGGGGACTTGCAATGTGAAATCGAATGTGCTATAATGCAGATACCGCAAAAGTGCAGGCATGGCGCGCTGCGGAGCCGACGGGGAATCCCGCGGGCCGCGCGCGAGGGGAGGCGAGGAAGTGCCGCATCAGAAGGGTGTCAAATCCGTGGCACAGAATCGCAAGGCATGGCATGATTACTTCGTCGATGAGAAGTATGAGTGCGGTGTGGCGCTTTTCGGCACGGAGGTCAAGAGCATCCGGCAGGGCCGGGTGAACCTCAAGGAATCCTGGGCGAGGATTGCGAACGGAGAGATTTGGGCGGAGGGAATGCACATCAGTCCCTACGAGCAGGGCAACATCTTCAACCGCGATCCCATGCGCCCCAAGAAGCTGCTGATGCACAAGGCGGAGATCCGCAAGCTGGACGGACTGGTGGCCCGGCAGGGCTACACGCTGATTCCGCTGGAGCTCTACCTGAAGGACGGCCGCGTGAAGCTGCTGCTGGGCCTGTGCAAGGGCAAGGCGGAGCATGACAAGCGCGACGCCGCCGCCAGGCGCGACGCGGACAAGGAGATTCGCCGCGCGATCCGCCAGCACAACAAATGACGGCATTTCACGATGCCGCCGGGCGTAGATTGTCAGTGTGCGGCCATGCCGCAATCTGGGGCTGATCCGGTTTCGACGGGAGTTGTCGGGGGCAGGATAAGCGAGCCGTGGACCCTGAACCACGTTAAAACAGGGAAAAAAAGTAACTGACAATAACAATTACGCTTTCGCGGCCTAATTGGCCGTGACGTTGGCCCAGCCCGCCCGTGTGACTGGAACCAACGTAAAAAAGCACGGGGAACGAGCGCATCCAAGCTTTGCCATGCGTCCGTAACATGAAGCTACCGCGCGCCTACTCTTGTCTGTGGGCGTAGGCGCGCGGGAAATCCGAACCACAGACTGCGCTCGGAGAAGGTTCTGCTTGCGAGCTTTCGGACAGGGGTTCGACTCCCCTCAGCTCCACCACACGATGCTTATACGAACCAATATCACGATCAGGATGGTCGGACGGCTGTTCGTACTGGCATTCGGCTTCGACACAGAAGCCTGAGAAAAGGGTTGCTCATAGCGTGTGGGCACCCTTTTTTCTCGTCATTCTATCAGTTTTCGACAGCATATCCCCCAAACCGTTATTTTCCAACAATTCCAAGCGAATAACTTCTGCTGTCGCGGGCCTGTCGATTATCAGGTGGGTGCGCATGTTGCGCTGGGCGGTCTGCACCTTCCGGCGCAGAATCTTTGCGTCATCCGCAGCTTTCTTCTGCCGTGCCTCGTTCTCGGCAAGCTGCTGGTTCAGCTTGTCAATCTCCTTCTGATATCGGCTATCTGAAGGCGGCGCTGGCGGATGGGCGGCTGACGATGGAACGCC
>JBJEUF010000080.1:0-3197 GCA_051883695.1 Aristaeellaceae bacterium | reverse complement strand
ACGAAACCGTCAATACGGTATTATAGGCGAAAACGGGGGAAAAGTCAATTCATACGGAGAAAAAGTATGTCTTGTTCGATACGAAAGGGGATCAGGGCGCAGTATTCTCCGGCAGAATAAAATCGGTATAGATCAAATCCACGCCTTGAGCATAGTACTGCTGTGCCTGTTCGGCTTCGTTGATGGTGTGCGCTGCGGCAAACAGCACGCTCGCTGCAGGCAGGACGGCGAAAAGGTCAGCCGGACCGATGAGAAGGCGACGCCTTTCTATGCGCATCTCCGTTAATCCTGCCGGTAGAACAGATGCTCATCATAGAAGACCGATTTCTTTTCCAGCTCCGCCAGCACCAGATCCTCGCCGTACTGTTCGCTGAGCGTCGGCGTGTCGGAGAAGAGGTTCGTGCCCAGCCCCAGACGGTCGCCGTCGATGGAGACGCCGATGCTCGCAAGCACGGTGGGGAAATAATCCAGCGTGGTGAACAGACGGTTCTGGGTGCTGACGGGCTCGGCGACGCTGTTGATCCATGCATTGTAGACATAGTGCTCAATGTTTGCATCGGCGTGCTCGTCATTGAGTATGTTGCGGTAGAAGTATTCCTGTTTTCCCTCGTGATCGCCCGTCACAACGATGGTGGTATTCTCGTAAAACGGCTGCTGCTGACACCAGGCAACAAACTCCGCCAGCTGTGCGGAGGCGCAGCGCAGCGTGTCGGCGTAGTTCAGCGAATCAGCACCTGCATCCTGATAGTCCGTCGGACAGAGCGGACAGCGGTAGCCCGGGTTGTGCGTATCGACGGTGAGCATGGCAAAGTGGAACGGCTGGTCCCCCTGCGCAAGCTCCAGCAGCTCGTCCTTGGCATAGGCGTAGAGCTTCATATCCTCAAAGCCCCAGTAGGTGTGATAGTCTTCCGGGAGCACGCCCGTCTCGTGGGCATAGAGGAGATCCCAGATTTCATAGCCGCCGTGCGTGGTGAAATAAGCGCGTCTGCCGCCGAAGGTGAAATCCGACCCGGCCATGAACACCAGACGATATCCTTCGTCCCGGAGGAGATCGCCCATCGTCACGGCGCCGGGCAGCAGCTCCGTGACATTTGTTCCCTCATTCGCAATGTTGAGCAGCGGAAGACCGGCGGTTTGCGCGACGAGCCCTGCGATGGTCCAGGCAGCAGAGCGAGGGACCGCAGCGCCGGTAATGCGCGTATTGCGCGAGAAGCTGGTATTTTCCCGCGCAAGCTGCGTCAGCTCCGGAATCAGATTGACCGGGAGCGAGCCGCCGCTTTCAACGTCCTGCGACACGGTCTCACAGGATTCTATATAGATGGTGATCAGGTTGCGCTTCTGCTCGGGAAAGACGATGGAGACGTCTTCCGGTGAGACGTAGTTTTCCTCGATGAATGTCGAGGTGGAAAGACTGCTGCGGATGTACGCGCGGATCCCGAGCATGGAATCGGCAGCATTCAGCAAAACAGCCAGCCATACGAGCAGCACTGCAAAGGTCGGCAGCAGCGGCAGGCGATGCGGGAAAAGAGGCAGGTGGATTCGGCGCATCACGATGACTTCCCGCGGGGTATGGACCGACAGAACGCACAGCGCCAGCACAGGAAGGAAGGCCAGCACAGCAGGCAGAACCACGGAGAACAGAACACTTCGCACAAAGCCGTTCGCCGTTCCCGTCAGGGGCATGTTCAGGTAGAACACAAGCTCGCTGAACGTGACGCTGTCGTAGCACATTTGTCCCCACAGATAGGCCTGAGACAGCAGCAGCAGGGCAAAGAACAGTGCGAGCGCGGCGCCGCCGGCGACGGGATGCCGCCTGCGGAAGGGACCGGGCACGGGTTCTTCCTGAAGGACGAGGCCAAAAAGGAGGCCAAGTGCCGTGGGCAATGCAGTGCACAGCAGGATGACGGTGTTTGAAGCCGTGAATTGCAGAATGCCGTTGGCGGAATAGAACTGCGCTCTGTCCAGAGGAATCAGCACGAGGGCGCAGACGAGGATGCAGGCTGCGCAGCTCAGCAGCCCCTGCATCAGGGCAAAGGGAGCGGAAGGACGGCGACGCGATACGGCTGCGGAAACAAGATTGACCAGCAGCATCGGCAGCAGGACGAGAAAAATCAGAATCATGAGATGCGATCCTTTCGGATGAAAATGCACACGGGAATATACGGACGAGACGGCTCTGCGGCGCAAAGCCATCCGTAGATTCTATAATAAAGGCGAGAGTATTGTCAATGGTTATCTGCGCCTGAAAACATAAACGGAGCATGCCGGCCACCGGCATGCTCCGGGATAATGAGAGGTCAATCCTTCTTGCTCTTGTCGCCCAGGGAGATGCCCATGGCGCGGGCGGCGCGGATCTCGTGGCCGTCGCGCGGGACGAACTTGGTCTTGCCGGCGACGGTGCTCAGCGGGTTGTGGGTGACGACATTGTTGGTCATGCCGACGGCCTGGCCGTACTGCTCGCCGGCGATGAGCTGCGCGGCGTGCACGCCGAAATTGGTGGAGAGCATGCGGTCGTAGGCGCTCGGGCTGCCGCCGCGCTGCATGTGGCCCGGGATGACGGCGCGCGCCTCGATCTCCGGCATCTTCTCCTGAATGACCTTCGCCAGATAGTTGGCGATGCCGGAGAAGCCGATCTCCTCGCGGTATGCCGCGCGCTCCTTCTTCTTCATCTCGGCCTCCTCCACGGACATGGCGCCCTCGGCGACCGCGATGATGGAGAAGGTCTTGCCGTGCTCGGCGCGGTCGCGCAGCGCGTCGCAGACGACGTCAAGATCGTACGGGATCTCCGGCAGGAGGATGATGTCCGCGCCGCCGGCGACGCCGGAATAGAGCGTCAGCCAGCCGGCCTTGTTGCCCATGATCTCGATGACCATGACGCGGCCGTGGCTGGCGGCGGTGGTGTGCACGCGGTCGATGACGTCGGTGGCGATGTCCACGGCGGAGTGGAAGCCGAAGGTGACGTCCGTGCCCCAGATGTCGTTGTCGATCGTCTTGGGCAGGCCGATGATGTTGAGGCCCTCCTCGGAGAGCAGGTTGGCCGTCTTGTGCGTGCCGTTGCCGCCCAGGCAGACGAGGCAGTCCAGCTTCATCTTCTTGTAGTTCTGCTTCATCGCCTTGACCTTGTCGACCTGGTCGTCCTCGATGACGCGCATCATGCTGAACGGCGTGCGGCGGGTGCCCAGAATGGTGCCGCCCAG
>JBJEUF010000079.1:0-3204 GCA_051883695.1 Aristaeellaceae bacterium | reverse complement strand
GTGGCCGACATCGCCTACAACCAGCCCAAGGCCCTGCCGTATCCGACGGAGAATCCCTTTGCCTGATGCCATGGAGCAGCTGATCGGGCTTTATGAAACCTATCTGCAGCAGGTCAAGGCGGCGGAAAGCCGCCTGAAGCCTGCCGACGGGCTGTTCGGCATGGGAGAAAAGCTTAGTAACGCACCCTGCCACGATGCGTTTGTCGAAGCGCTGCGGGCCTTTCTTGACCAGCCGGACGCGAAGGCGGATCCCGGACAGGTCTATCAGATGCTTGAAACCATCTATCGGGCGCCGTTCACCTATCCGGATGTGCACCCGTCCGCGTATTGGATGCTCCTGGCGGTTCAGGGCCTGACCCAGCCGGTTATCGGCGCACTGCGCCCCGAGGACGCGCAGACGCTGTATCTGTGGTATCAGAAGGCCTATCCCCGTCGGGAGCGGCTGCCCGTTCAGAATCAGGTTCTGGAAGCGCTGAAGCGTCAGGGCAAGCAGGCATAAGGATCAGGTTCAGACCAAACAGAAGAGACGCTGCGTTTTTCGCCGCAGCGCCTCTTTTTATTGTTGTATGGTTATACTTTTTTCGGCACGGACATTCACTCTTCCCCCATGACGTAGAGCTTTCCGTCCCGGAGCATAAAGCCGGTCGTATACGGAACTGCGTCGGAGAGAACCGACGGAATCCACCGGCTGTAAATCGTCCCCTCGCCCAAACGCACCATGATTTTACAGCCGGGATGCGCTTTGAGCGCGTCCGCGTACCGGCTCAGGGTTCCGTGAGCGCGGTAATCCATCATTTGAAAGAAGAAATCCTCCGCCAGACGCTGATCCTCCCTTGAAATGCTCTGATCCTGCTTCAGCTTTTCCACAATCATGCAGCACCTTTCCTGCTCGAGCCTTCGCTGATACGCATCAAACTGAAGAAGATCTGGATTGTCCGCCGCAAATTGACTCGCCCATGCGCTCACGTCAATGCTGTGGGGCTGATAGACGACGCCGGAGTCAGCGGTCAGATCCGCATAGCAGCAGGGATAAGAGATGGTCTGATCGACCACCAGCTCAGTCAGGCTGCCCTGCACCGTGACGCACCGCTTATGGAGATGTCCGCACAGGTACAGCTGTACCCCGTATTCCTCCAGCAGACGGATGGCCTTCTCCTTGCCCACAAATTCGGTGCTGTGCGATGTGCAGAGCGGATAGTGTCCCGCTGCAATCACCTGACAGCCCATTTGTCTGGCGGAATCCAGCTGCTGTCGTGCCCAGGAAAGCGTCTCGTCCGTCAGATACGCGCTGCTCATCAGGGTGTCATAGCCGTTTGTATCCAGCATCAGGAACATCTGACGGCCCTGCAGCACGCTGTAGCTCAGCGATGTGCTGTCCCGGCTGAACGCTTCTCCGTATCCAAAGTCCGCGTACAGCTCGGCGAACTGATCGGGGCTGACCTCGCCGATATCGTGATTGCCGGGCAGAACCAAAACCGTCATTCCGTTTTCCTCGGCCGCCCTCAGCTTTTCCACAAGCGCCTCGTGCTGCGTCAGCCTGCCCTGATTGGTGTTGTCCCCCAGCAAAAGGATGACATCGGTTCCGCGTTGTCCGGCATCCCACAAAAACGCGTCGACGATCTGAAGATGGAAGGGCTCCAGCGGATTGACGACGTTGGTATAGCGTAACGTCGGATTGACATGAAGATCCGTCGCGGCGGCAATGCGCAAGGCTTCCGTCTTCCCGTCGCGCCAGGCATCCTGCTGCGCCGGCGCATGTGCGCACAGCATCGTCAATACCAGACACAGCATCCATAGAATGGCATTTTTCATACGGTTTCCTCCGCAGGAAATCAAGGCTCGTTTTTATCGGAGAACAGCATCAGACCTCGCCGTCGCTGAGGAATTCCTGAATGAAGTGCAGCGCTGCGCCCAGCGGGACGGTATGCCGGCGCAGAACGCTCATCTGCAGATAGTCGGCATTGGATTCAAAGGTATTGTTGGCAGCGGCATACGCCTGAAGCTGGGGAAGGAACGGCTCCAGGTACTCGGAAAGATAGCCGCCCAGCACCACGTCGCAGTCCAGCGCCATACGGATGTTGTTGACGCCGATGGACAGATGCCGCAGCAGGTCGTACCACAGCATCTCATACTCCGGAACATGCCTGTGAAGGCCTTCAACGAAAGCCTCCAGAGAGACGCCGAGGGTCCTTTGGAACCGCTGGGCAGAGCAATACGCCTCCAGGCATCCCCGGCGACCGCAGGCACAGGGCAGACCTGCCGGCTCCACGCACATGTGGCCGAATTCGCCGCTGCGCAGATGCTCGCCCGGATAGGGCTTGCCCCCGATCAGCACCGCGCCGCCCACGCCGTCTTCCAGCGACAGATACGCCATATTGACCTGTCCGCCCCGAACAAACATCTCCGCCTTGCCGCTGCAGGTGGCGTCATTCTCCCAGAAGACCGGATAGGGGATTTTCCGCACCAGCGAGTCAAGGTTCAGATCCCGCAGGCCAAGGGTTGGCGCCACGAGCAGTTTTTTCCGATCCGTCGTGATCACGCCGGGGATGGCAATGCCGACACCCAGCAGCCTCCTGCGGTCCGTGCCGCTGTCGCTTAGGAGCTGCTCCAGGCTTTCGGCCAAAAAGAGGGCAAGCTCATTGGACTGCAGCTGCAGCCTGTGGGGCACATTTCGGTAGTACAGCTCTTTCAGGTAAAGGTCAGTGACGACCATGCGAATCCGGTCCTCCATCAGGGAGATGCCCACAGCCACCCGGGCGTCTGCCACCACCTGCAGGCACTGAGGCCGGCGTCCGCCGGTGGACTGCAGTTCTCCGGCATAGCGAATGAGCCCCTTTCCCAGCAGCTCAGTGAGGCACTGGTAGATGGTGGGCAGGCTGAGGTTCAGCTTTTTCGCCAGCTCCGCCTTGGTGCAGCCTTCCTTCGATTCATACAGGCATTGATACACGTTTCTGACGGTCAGTTTCCGTCGGCTCTGCCCCGCAATTTCCGGACTCATGCGCCCGCCACCTTTCCTGCTTTCCTCTATTTTATAACGTTTCCCTGCACTGTCAATGTCCTTTTCCTTTGGACAAGGAACTTTTGTAAAGCAGCATATCAAAAAGGACGAGCTGTGCCTGAGTGGCATAAAGAAGCCTGGAAATCGAGCGATCGCTTGATTTCCGGGCAATGCTTCATCATCGATGCTCGGCTGGGCTGTTAGAA
>JBJEUF010000078.1:0-3239 GCA_051883695.1 Aristaeellaceae bacterium | reverse complement strand
AAGATGGCGGAGATCTGGCAGCTGGTTTCCCAGTCTCCCCAGAGCTTCAAGGGCGGCACGGTCTGGAATGTGATCGAGGGCATCCACAATTCCCTCGTCGCCGTGGGGCTTGCGCTTCTGGTGCTGTTCTTCGTGATGGGCATCATGAAGTCCACCATGAACCTGACGGAGCTGAAGCGCCCCGAACAGGCCGTGCGCTTCTTTCTCAGATTCGTATTGGCAAAGACGGCGGTGACCTACGGCATGGACATTATGATGGCGATCTTCAAAATCTGCCAGGGCGTGATGTCCGCTGCAACGAGCCGCTTCGGAAGCCTGACGGGTGCGACCGCAGCGCTTCCCGACGTGGTCAAACAAAAGATACTGGCGGTTGGATTCTGGGAATCCATCCCCCTGTGGGCGGTGACGATCCTTGGCTCCCTGTTCATCACGGTGCTGTCCTTCGTGATGATCATGAGCGTATACGGACGCTTCTTCCGCCTCTACACCTACACAGCCCTCGCGCCGATTCCGCTCTCCACCTTCGCCGGTGAGAGCACGTCCGGAATCGGCGTTCACTTTTTGAAATCCTATGCCGGCGTGTGTCTGGAGAGCGCGGTGATCGTGATCGCGTGCATGATCTTCTCCGCCTTCGCATCCGGCTCCCCGGCGGGCATCAACGAATCCATGTCCGCGACCAACATCGTCTGGAGCTACATCGGCGAGACCATATTCTCCATGCTGGTTCTGGTGGGCGCGATCAAGATGAGCGACCGGATTTCAAAGGAGATGCTGGGCCTGTGACGCACGCTTGCTCTGAAGGAGGAATGCTATGGAAGTAAAAGTACCGAGAGATATTCTGCAGTACGAGGAGTCCCTGTTCTTCGGACTGACGCTGCGCCAGTTTCTGTTTTCCGTGCTGGCCGTCGCGGTTGCGGTGGGCGCGTTTCTGCTGTGCAAGCCCCTGCTGGGCACGGAGACCGCCAGCTGGATCTGCATGGTCGCGGCGCTGCCCTTCGCGCTGCTGGGCTTTGTGCGCTACAACGGCATGACCGCCGACCAGTTCGTGAAGGTATGGGTGCGGTCTGAAATCCTGTTTCCGAAGGTGCTGGTCTATCGCGGCAGCAACCTGTATGCCGAGCTGATCGAGTTCGACCGCGAGGAGGAGGCCAACGCAAGGAACAGGAAGCCGGGCAAGACCGAGGAAAAGCAGCAGGCGAAGAAGCAGAAGGAAAGGCGCAGGCGCGAGAAAGATTTTGAAAGGCGCGGAAGGAATATTTTCAAGTTCAGAAAGAGGGGCAGAATCGTCAGATGAAATTGATCGACTCCATGAAAAAGCGGGATAAGGAGAGCTATCCCATCCCGAAATCCATTCAGCAGTGGATGCCGATCCACAGGGTCTACCCGGACGGCATCTTTTTGTACCGCGACCGCTACTCCAAGACCTTCCGGTTCACGGACGTCAACTACAAGATCGCCAGCCCCGACGACCAGCGCAGCATGTTCATGAAGTGGTGCGCCGTCATCAACAGTCTGGATGTGGGCGCGTCCATCAAGCTGACGCTGTTCAACCGGCGCGTCAACAAGAACGACTACGAGGAATCCATCATGATGCCGCTGCGGGGCGACGAGCACGACCCGTACCGCAGGGAGTGGAACCGCTTCGTGGAGGATCAGGCGGTCAGCGCCAGCAACAACATCACCCAGGACAAGCTGCTGACCGTATCCGTGCAGAAAAAGAGCATCGAGGAGGCCAGAAGCTACTTCACGCGCATCAACGCGGAGCTGCAGGCGAACTTCGCCCACCTGTCCTCCCAGCTGACGGCGCTGGACGCCACCGAGCGCCTGCGCATCTTCCACGATTTCTTCCGCACCGGAAAGGAGGAGGAGTTCCACTTCGACCTGCGCCGCTCCGCCCAGCGCGGCCATTCGCCGGTGGACTACATCTGCCCGGATTCCATCGAGGTGGAGAACGACCACTTCTGCATCGACGGCCACTACGGGCGCGTGCTCTTCCTGCGCGACTACGCCAACTACATCAAGGACAAGATTCTGGACGACTTCTCCGAGCTGAACCGCACCATGATGCTGACCATCGACATGAACCCCGTGCCCACGGATGAGGCCGTCAAGCGCAGCACCATGCAGCTGGACAAGGTGGAGGCCAACGTCCTGCGCTACAACCAGCGCCAGCAGGCCAACTCCAACTTCTCCGGCGCGCTGCCCCACGACATGGAGATTCAGCGCAAGGAGGCCAGGGAGTTCCTTGAGGACCTGACCACCCGCGACCAGCGGATGCTCATGTGCTGCATGACGCTGGTGCACATGGCGGACAGCAGGGAGGAGATGGAGCGCGACACGGAATCCCTGTTCTCCATCGCCCGCAACCACCTCTGCCAGATGTCCACGCTGCGCTATCAGCAGGCGGACGGCCTGAACACCGTGCTGCCCTATGGCGTGCGGATGATCGAGGCGCTGCGCACCATGACCACCGAATCCACGGCGGTGATGATTCCCTTCAAGACGCAGGAGCTGCATGACGCCTCCGGCATCTGCTACGGCCACAACATCATCAGTAAGAATCTGCTGGTCATCAACCGCAAGAACCTGCTCAACGGCAACGGCTTCGTGTTCGGCGTCTCCGGCTCCGGCAAGTCCTTCATCACGAAGGAGGAGCTGATCAACGTGGCGCTCAACACGGACGACGAGATTCTGGTCATCGACCCCGAACAGGAATACGGACGGCTGGTTCGCGCGCTGGGCGGCGAGGTCATCAACATCTCCGCGACCAGTCCCAACCACATCAACGCCATGGACGTCTCCCGCGAGTACGGCGATGTGGAGAACCCGATCATCCTGAAGTCGGAGTTCATCCTGTCGCTGTGCGAGATGGCGGTGGGCACCGGCGCGCTCAACGCCAAGGAGAAGTCCCTGATCGACCGCTGCATTGCCTCGACCTACAAGCCTTATATCCAGCGCGGCTATACCGGCAACCCGCCCACGCTCCAGAACTTCCATCAGGAGCTGCTGAAGCAGTCGGAGCCGGAAGCGCGGGAGATTGCGCTGGCGCTGGAGCTGTTCACCAAGGGCAGCCTGAACACCTTCGCGCAGCTGACCAACGTGGACACCACGCGGCGCATCGTCTGCTTTGACATCCATGAGCTGGGCAAGCAGCTCAAGCCGCTGGGGATGCTGGTGGTGCTGGACGCCATCTACAACCGCATCGCCCGCAACAAGGAAATGAAGCGGAACACCTGGAT
>JBJEUF010000077.1:0-13572 GCA_051883695.1 Aristaeellaceae bacterium | reverse complement strand
TAGATGGTGTTCAGCTTGGAGGCGGGCAGCTCGATGTAATCCAGCTCGCCGGCGGCGAACATCTCATAAGCGACGTCGGTGGACTCGACCATCTTCACGGTGACGGTGTCGAACAGCTTGACCTCGTCGATGGCATGGTAGGAAGCGTTCTTGGTCAGAACCTTCTCATTGCCCTGAATGTAGGTGGTAATGGTGTAGGGGCCGTTGTACCACATGGTGGTGTAATCGGCGCCGAAGTAGCCGTCCACGCCGATCTCGTCGATCAGCTCAGCGGACAGGGGAGCCAGGCAGTTGTAGGTCGCCACGGAGGGGAAGTAGGACAGCTTGTCCACGCACTCGTACACGATGGTGTACGCATCGGGGCAGGACACAGCGACCATCTCCAGGAACTTGGAGCCTTCGCCGGCGGTCAGCGCCTTGGCTTCCTCTTCGGTCAGATCCTTGGTGTAGGCATAGTACTCAGCGGCGCCCTTGATCATTTCAATGGGCATGGAGGTGTTGGCGGACTGGTTCTTGGCGTAGTTCAGAACCCACTCCAGACCGGTCAGCCAGTCCTCGGCCGTGCAGTCAGCCATGTACTCGCCGGTGTAGTCGACCCAGACGATATCCTCATTGAGCTTGAAGATCCAGGTCTGGCCGCCATCGGGAGAAGACCACTCCTTGGCAGCGGCGGGAACCAGCGCGCCGGCGGCGTCATTGGTCAGCAGGTGCTCGTAGCAGTTGCTCAGCACGTTGAGGTCAACCGCAGCCTGAGAATAGTGATAGCAGAACGTCTCCATCTCATTGGCCACAGTCTGGTAATCCTTGAAGTTCTTGATCTCATCAGCGCTTGCGAAGGGCACGCAGGCCAGCAGCATTACCAGCGCCAGGACGAGGGACAATGCCTTCTTCATATCGGGTAACCTCCTTCTGTTTTTCCGGATGAAGGTGAAAACAGCCAACGCCGTTCACGCCGTCCAGCGGATAGCATTATTATACAAACACAGTTTTCCCTTGTCAACCTGTCAAATGACGCATATCTCCCTCTGAAATGCAAAATACAAGAGAAAAACAGTCAATCCTGCCCGGAATTCCGAACATTATGGGCAGCTTTGCGAAATTCTCCTGCATTTCGCTTGATTTCTCCTGCAAACAGCGATACAATAAAATACATCCGGAGGAGGTGTCCCATGAAGCTGTTCAAGCATTACCGGCGCTACCTGTTTCATCCCGTCCTGTACATGGCAGCCTTCCGTCTGATGGTGGCGCTGATCTTCCTGCTTGCCCTGACCCGGCTGGTGCCGCGGGGCCCGGCGCCCGACCTTGTAGCCGGATTCCTGACCGTCCTTTTCGCGCTCTTTGCCTTTCTGGTCTATCTGCGGACGGACGGCCTGCGCATTCCCCGGGTGAAATACATCCGCCCGAAGAAGAAGAACGATCCCCTGCGGCATTCCGCGTCCATGTCCGATTACACGGACGAGGAGCCGCCGGTATCCTTTGAGGAGCTGGAGCCGGAGGAGAAGGATCTCTGCTCCTTCCTGTCCAATATCATCAACCTTGTCATCTTCCTTGTGCTGTCCTTTGTGCTGTGACACGCTGAACGGGCCTGCTCCCTCGCGGAACAGGCCCGTTCAGGGCATCGACAAACCCATGGGTGGCGTCGAAGGGCCCGCAGGCCCTTCGACTTTAGATCGAAAATCGGCGACATGCGCGGCGATTTTCGCGCGATTTCGTCAGAAATCGCCTCCTTACACGAACGAACGGCCGGGAGAACGGCTTGCCGTTCGACCAGTGAGTGAGTGCGAAACCTCGACAAAGTGCCGAAGGCACTTTGTCGATGCCCTGAACGGGCCTGCTCCATCGCGGAACAGGCCCGTTTTTTGCTTTTGGAATTATTTCACCAGCTCCAGGAAGCCCTGCAGGTCGATGGAGCCGTCCTCATGACGCGCCACGCCCTTGAACTCCAGGGAGACGAACCAGTCCGCCGTGACCTCCTCACCGGCGGTGTTCACGGACTTCGCGCCGTCCCAGTAATAGCAGCTGTCGTTCAGGTAAGCGGCGGGGTCCTGCGTGCCCTTGGGCTTGAACTCGTCCGCCTCGGTCAGGCCGCCGGTGATCGTGTGATCCTTGAAGGAAATCACGCCCCTGGCCTGATAGGCGGTGTTCTGCTCGATGTTGGTGTAGAGCGCGACGTTGTAGCGCTCGTTGTTGTAGCTGACGCAGTTCTCCACGATTACGTCCGGGCAGGAGTTGGAGTCAATGCCCTTGGCGCGGTTGAAGAAGGCGTAGGAGCTGATCAGCTGATGACCGCCGGGGATGTTGGAGCCGCCCAGCTTGAAGCCATTTCCGTTGCCGCCGATGGTGCCGTCCTCCAGGATGCCGTTGGCGTAGGCCACGGAGTTGCGGATCACCACCGCGCCGATGGGGCCGGTCTCGATCTTGGCGTAGAGATCGTAGCCGTCGTCCGCATTGTGATGGGCCACGCAGCCGTCCAGCACATTGCCCGGGCCGCAGGTCAGCTTGGCGGCAAAGCCGTCCGCATCCTCATAGCCCGCGTCCGCGTTGCCCCAGGAGGTGCAGTTGAGGATCAGGTTGTAGCTGGGCCACTCGGAGACGGGATCGCTCCCCGCATAGCGGCTGATCTGGATGCCGGTGTTGCCATTGTAGTAGGTATGGATATTGTCCAGCGTGTTGTAGTGGCCGGATACCTGGAAGCCCTTCTGGCCGTTGGCGGCGCGGGTCACGTCGAAGCCCTCGAAGTACCAGTAGTCACCGCCATGGATGACGCCGGCAGACAGGCTCTGGAAGTCCAGCACGGGCCGGGTCGCCGCATCGGGATCGGCAATCATGCGGATCGGCTGCTCCGCCGTGCCGTCGATGCCATGGGGAATGCGCAGCGCCTCGATCATGTTGTAGGTGCCCTCCATCAGGACGATGGTCTGACCGGGCTGCACATACTTCACCGCCGCGGACAGGTTCAGCGGACGCTCGGGCGTGCCCAGACCTGCCGGCGCGCCGTCGGGAGCCACATAGATTTTCTCCAGTCCCGCATAGGCGACGATGTAGGAAATCGTCAGCTCCGCGCTCACGGGCTTGGTGGAGCTGAGCACCACGTTCTCGCCCAGCGCCTGATCGGGATCGGGGGTAAAGACGACCTCGATGAGCATCTCGCTCGTGCCGGGCAGGGTGAAGGTGTAATCGTTGCGAATCTCCGCCGCAGCGGCAATGCCCCTGGCCACGCACTCCTGATCGCCGTCGCCCACGCTGACATACACATCCGCCGTACCGGCCACGCTGGTCACGTAGGAGAGGGTGTAGTCCGCGCTGTTGGAAACGTCGGCGGAAACGATGGACAGGGTGGGATCGACCTTCACGAAGGGCTTCTCCTCACGGGCAGCATCCTGGGCGGGATCAACGACCGTCAGCTGCACGTCGGAGAAGGTCGCGCGAGCGCGGCGGGCCGCAAAGAAGCCCACATACACATTGTCGGGATCCATCAGGGTCATGGTATCCGGGTCATAGCCCTTGTACTGACCGATGATGCTGCCGTCCCCGGCATAGTAGGTGATGAAATAGCCGGTGTTGTTGCGCTGGATCTCCAGGATGAAGTCCGTCAGCTCGTCAATGGTGGTAGCGGTTTTGTCCAGCACGTCGCGGTTGGTGTTGTTGCCGATGATGTTGTAGTTGCTCACGCCCTCGATGGCCTTGCGGGCCGCGGAGGTTTCCAGCGGCCAGGTTTCGCCCAGGATCGCCTCCGTCGTCTCCGGCGTCCTGCCCAGCTTCGCCAGCACGCCCAGACCCAGACGCATCGTGAACTTGTTGCCGGAGGTGCTGACCTTGCCGTTGTACCAGTAGTACTCGATCTTGGTGGCCAGCGCCATGTACTGGTTCGTCAGATAGCTGCCCGTACCGGAAACCGGGACGCTGTCCATCGCCATCAGGCCGAAGCCCTCCTGACCGTTGGAGTAATCCCAGTTGTCCACATGCACCCTGGCGCGCAGGGTGAAGTTCCTGTCCGCAGGAATCGCCGTGTAGTAGAAGGCCACGCCGTCATCGGCATTGGGCTGAATCTTGCCCTTGCCGTTCTCGGAATACACGGTCACATAGCCTTCCTCATTGATACCGCCCACATAGCCGTTGTCGGTCGCGTTGGTCGAGGGGCCGAACACGGTGAAGCTCCACACGCGCTGGGCCTCCTCCGTGACGGTGGCGGTGATCCCGGCGGACAGGACGCCCGCTTCCTCCCCGCGCAGCGCACGGACGGTGAAGGTTGCCTTTTCGCCGATCGCCAGACCGGTCACGGTGCATTCGGTCGCGTCGGTCATCCTGGCGGACGCGCCATTGACAAAGACCTCATAGCCGGTTGCCTCGTCCACCGCCGTGAACACAACGGAAACGCTGCCGCCGCCCATGCTGGTGGCGCTGGTCACGGAGGGCACGCCAAGGGGCAGCACGAAGGCCGCCTTCGCCTCGGTCATCTTGCTCTCCTCGCCCTCGCGGTTCAGGGAAGCGCGGAAGGTGTACTCACCGGAGGCTGCCGGTGCAAAGGTCAGGGTATGGGCATCCTTTTCCGCAATGGAGCGGCGGGTCGCCAGCTCGTTGCCCTCGCCGTCCAGCATGGCCACGACGACTTCATCCGCGCCGTCAAAGCCAACCGTCGCGCTGACCGCAACCTCCACCGCGCCCGCGCCATTGTCCGCCGCAGCGGTAATCACCGGCGCAGCCACCGCGTCCCACGCGGCGCGAACCGGTTCCGCAGCGCCCGCAGGCGTCACGGTGACCTCCAGCCGGAACAGGTAGTTGCTGCCCTCCGGCACGCCCAGATAGTAGGTGCCCGCCGCATCCACCGCCAGCTCGGTGATGTACAGGCTGTTCTTCACGGACGTGACCTCCGTCCGCACAAGGATTTCACCCGCGTCGCTGTAGATGGCGAACTGGCGGTCATCACCGCCGGAAACCCACCACAGCTTCACGCTTGCCGCGCCCTCGGTTCTGAACATCACCGAGTTGATCATGCCCTTGGCGGGATCGGTCTTGCCGCCGAAGTTCAGCCGCTGCGTCGCGGTATAGCCGTCGTCGAAGGTCTTGCTGCTGCCGTCAATCTTGTTCTTGGCAGAGTACATGACCGTGAAATAGTCCTTGAAGGTCTCGCTGTCGCCGTCGGCCTTCTCCCCCTGCGCCATCGCGGGCAGGTCTGCCGTCGCGTCCAGCACATGGGAAACCGGCTCCGCAGGTACCGCCGCGGCGGCTTCCGCTACCTCCAGCCGGAACAGGTAGTTGCTGCCCTCCGGCACACCCAGATAGTAGGTGCCCGCCGCATCCACCGCCAGCTCGGTGATGTACAGGCTGTTCTTCACGGACGTGACCTCCGTCCGCACAAGGATTTCACCCGCGTCGCTGTAGATGGCGAACTGGCGGTCATCACCGCCGGAAACCCACCACAGCTTCACGCTTGCCGCGCCCTCGGTTCTGAACATCACCGAGTTGATCATGCCCTTGGCGGGATCGGTCTTGCCGCCGAAGTTCAGCCGCTGCGTCGCGGTATAGCCGTCGTCGAAGGTCTTGCTGCTGCCGTCAATCTTGTTCTTGGCAGAGTACATGACCGTGAAATAGTCCTTGAAGGTCTCGCTGTCGCCGTCGGCCTTCTCCCCCTGTGCCATCGCGGGCAGATCTGCCGTCGCGTCCAGCACATGCACGGTTTCCTCCGCCAGCGTCGGCGGCACCAGCATCGCCGCGATGAGCAGCGCAAGCAGAAGGAACCGCATTGCCCAGTTCTTACTCATTGTGTTTTCCTCCCATTCACACTCACATGGTTGCTCGGGAACCTTTCCCAGGATGTGCTTATCATACCACAAGCCGCACCAAAATGAAAGCGTTTTCCTGGATCAATGCGCACAAAATGCAAGATGTCGGCATCCGCACGGATATTCCGGCACGGAAACGCCTGTTTTCCGTGAAAGCGTTTCCCAAAGGCGTGACATTCCCTTCGCTGTATGATAGAATAGCTGCATCAGAAATCCGGGACATTGGAGGCCTTTCCATGCGATTCATCTACAGCCGTCAGGACTTCCCCACGCGCGCCCGGGCACAGGAAAACTGCTTCCTGCTCGCCAACGGGCTGGGCGGATACGCCTCGCTGTCCGCCGCCTTTTCCATGACCCGCGCGGATCACGGGCTGCTTGTTTCGGCCCGCACCGCGCCCAATGACCGCGTAACGCTCCTGGCCCGGCTGCAGGAAACGCTCTGCCTGGGCGGGAGGGAAGCAGCCCTCTCCACGCAGGATTTTGCCGACGGCACGCCGCCGGAGGAGGGCTACCGGCATCTGTCCTCGCTGCTCGTTGCGGACACTCCCCAATGGGTCTATGACGTGCGCGGCGTTCATGTGACCCGCGAGGCCGGCATGGCGCAGGGCTTGAACGCCACCGCCGTGTATTACACCATCCGGAACCGGACGGAGACAGCCTGCGAGCTGTGCATCCGTCCCTTCGTGCTGGGCTTTGAAAAGGGCCATGCGCCGCTAAAGAAGTGGCCGGTCAGCCTCCAGGGTAGCTGCATCGCGGCAGGCGAGCATCGCCTGTACCTGCAGACCGCCGAGCCCATCGAAGCCGAGCCCGCCCAATTCGCCCTGCAGGCCTACATGCACGACAGGCCGGACGGCCGCCCCGAAGCCGGGCTGACCGCCAGCGTGTGCCGCATCCGCGTCCGGGTGCTGCCCGGCGAAACGAAAGCGGTGAGCGTCGTTTTCTCCGACCGTCCCTGCAGCCTGAGCGCACCGGAGATCATCGCGGGCTGCAAGCAGCGTATGCGAGCCCTCCGGCAGGCCTCCGGGCTGCGGGACGCGACCGCGCAGCAGCTTGTCTGCGCGGCGGACGCCTACATCGCCCTGCGCGAATCAACCGGCAGCAAAACGCTTCTTGCAGGCTATCCGTTCTTCGGCGACTGGGGCCGGGATACCATGATTGCTCTGCCCGGCTGCTGCCTTTCCTCCGGACGGCCTGAGGATGCCCGGAGCATCCTGCGCACCTTCCTGCAATACGAAAGGGACGGCCTTGTCCCGAACCTTTTCCCCGAGGGAACCTCCGAGCCGATGTACAACACCGCCGACGCGGCGCTGCTGCTCATCAATGCCGTGTGGCTCTATGTCGGCAAAACCGGCGACCTCGCTTTTACCCGGGAGGCCTGGCCGGTGATGGCGCGCATCATCCGCCGCTACCGGGAAGGCACCCGGCACGGCATCGGCATGGACAGGGACGGCCTCATCAGCGCCGGTCAGGGGCTGGATCAGGTGACATGGATGGATGTGCGCGTCGGTGAGATTCTCCCCACGCCGCGCCACGGCAAGCCGGTGGAGATCAACGCCTACTGGTACAGCGCGCTGCGGGTGATGGACGCGCTGGCCGGAATGCTGGAGCTTGACCGCAAAGACTACGCGGCGCTGGCCGAAGAAGTGCAGTCTTCCTTCCTCCGTTCCTTCTGGATGGAGGACAGGCGGTACCTGCGCGACGTGCTCTCCGGAACTGCCGCCGACGAACAGATCCGCTGCAACCAGATCTGGGCCGTGACCCAGCCCTTCACCATGCTCAGCCCGGAGCAGGAGCGCGCCGTGGTGGACACGGTATATGCGCACCTGTACACACCCTGCGCGCTGCGTTCGCTCTCCCCGCAGGACAGCCAGTATCACGGCGTATACAGGGGCGAGCAGAAGGAGCGCGATATGGCCTATCATCAGGGGACAGCCTGGGTGTTCCCGCTGGGCGCGTACTATCTGGCCTATTTGAAGGTGCACGGCAGCACGCAGGAAGCCGCGCAGGCAGTCCGGAAGGCGCTGCTCCCCATCGAAGCAACGCTGCGCGAGGGCTGCATCGGGCAGCTCCCGGAAATCTACGACGGCGATGCCCCCGCCTTCTCCCGGGGATGCTTCGCGCAGGCCTGGAGCGTCGGTGAAATGCTGCGCGTGTATGAGGCGCTGGAGCAGATCGAAAATCCCCAGCCAACGCCTTGACCGGGGAACCGTCCGTTACGGCTGCCGGTACAGCCGCCGGTTGTGCTCCTATCCCCGATGGGTAACGGGGAAATCAAAACAGGTATCGGGATACGGCTCGTCCCCGAGCGTGAAGTGCCACCACTCCGTGCTCAGCGGCCTGAAGCCGCGCCGGAGCATCGCCTCCCGCAGCAGCATCCGATTGGCGTGCTGCCCTGGCGTCACGCCCGGATACTCCGGGTGCGAGAGCTCCCCGAAATAATCGAAGGGGCCGCCCATGTCCACCGGCTGTCCGGTGCGCTCCTCCATCAGCGTCAGATCGACGGTGCTGCCCCGGCTGTGCCCCGACCTGCGCGCAATGAAGCCCGCCGTGAACAGCTCCCGCTTGTCCACCTCCGGGTAAAACACGGGCTTCATCGCATCCGCCGTCAGGTCCTCCGCCCAGCGGACAAAGTGATCCACCGCCCGCTGTGGACGGTAGCCGTCATAGATCAGCAGACGATAGCCCCTCGCCCGAAGGTCATCGCTGACCAGACGCAGCGCTGCAGCCGCTTCCTTCGTCAGCAGCGCCACGGGCTCCCGGTAGCCGTCGATGCGCTCCCCCACGAAATTGTATGTCGAATAGTAGCGGATTTCCAGAATCGCATCCGGCACCGCGTCCCCCAGGGAAACAAAGCCGCTGCGGTCATATGCGTCCATATCGCGTCCCTCCCGTCGATCCATGATGCTGAAAGTCTGCCCCTCGGAGATCCCGGGAGCAATCACATCCTTCTACAGGCTGATTATACCACTTTCCCGCTGAAAAGCCAGCGGTTTCGGTGGGTGTGGGGCGGCGGAGCAAACCCCTTTCACGACTCATGGCGCATCAAAAGAGCCGGAACAGGACGTTGAGGGGGTAAGCGCCCGGTTTGACATCATTGTGTAGGGTGGCTATAATGAGGAGTGTATCGCCCGTCCTGAGCGAAGGAGTGAAGAAATGCCATGGAACACATGAAGCTCAATGAAGCCCGCCGCATGGCGGAGCAATGGCTGGAGGATCACCGCAGGGAGGAGCTGGAGGCCGCACCGGATGAAAACACCCGCCGCCTGCTGAGCACCCTGTACACCCGCCAGCGGGACAGCATGGATTATCTGTCGCTGATCCGTCTGGACCTGGGGTCCCCGAAGAAGGCTGCCCCCACGCCGGCGAAGCCGGAACGCTGGGAAACCATCCTGCTGCATCCGCTGTGCGAAATGCTGCTGGCGGTGCTGGTGCTTGTTTTCGCTGCCCTGAACCTGCAGCTGCCTGCGGTGCTGACCTCTGCCCTGATGCTGTCGCGCACGCTGCTGGCCCGCACGCGGACGCAAAAGAGGGAGCGGGTCATCGTGGCGGAGGTGCACGAGCCCTATATCAACCGCGAGGAGCTGGAACGCTTTCTCCTGCGCCAGAGCGACCGGATCAGCATGGATGTGCAGAGCGTCAGCACCCAGTATGCCGTGGCGGAAATCAAAACCGCCCGCGGCATGGAAAACGACTTTGGCAACATCTTCTGTGCGCTCTGCGAGGCGCAGGTGGACGAGCCGGACAACACGGATCTCGCCTATCCGCTCTCCGTCGCGCGGACGAACCTGTTCAGGCTGGGATATGAGCCGGTGGATTACAGCCCGGAAACGGCCGCGATGTTCGATGTGCTGCCGACCGAGGGCGAGGAGCAGGTACGCTGTCCGGCGCTGCGCAGCCGTGAAACCGGTGTGGTGCTGAAGAAGGGGCTTGTCCTTCGCAGGTACTGATCGAAGATGGAGGTTCTGCATGATATACTTTGGCTTTGACCTTGGCGACGGCGAGAGCTGCGTCACCTTCAGCCGCGACCTGACGGCCAACGAGCCGATGCCCATCGTCATCAACGGCGAAACGAGCTTCACCACCGCCGTCGGGCTGCATGACGGGCGCATCGTGATCGGCCGCCTTGCCTCCAGCAACCCGGCGGTCACGGAGCTTCGCGTGTGCTTCAAGCGCCGCTTTCTGGAACGCCGGGAGGAGACCGACCGCACGATCGTGCGCTTTGTAACGGGCGTGATGGAGGCGCTGCGGCAGGATCCCCTCGTCGGCGGCGTGGTGGATGACCCGGAGCAATCGTGCTTCATCGTGGGCTGTCCGGCGGGCTGGCCGATGGAGGATCGCGAGCGCTACCGCCGTCTGATGCTGCAGGGCGGTATGCAAAACGTGCGCATCGCCTCGGAATCCCGCGCCGCCTTCGAGAATGCCCTGCGCCGACGGGTACCGGGCGTGGCGCCGGAGCTGATTGAGGATTGCGTGCTGGTGATCGATATCGGCTCCTCGACCCTCGATCTTGCCTATGTCTGCGACGGGCAGGAGCATAATGTGGAAACCCAGGGCGATGTGAAGCTCGGCGGCGGCCTGATGGACGAGATGATCCTGCAATATGCGCTCGGCGCCATGCCCGATCCGGCGGAGGCCCGGCGCCTGCGCGAATTCCTGGACCGCAGCCCCGACTGGCACAGCCGCGTGATGCTCCAGGCCCGCGAAATCAAGGAGGAGTATTTCCGGGATGAGGAAATGTACTTCCAGAGCGGAACCGAGATCGTCAAGAGCATCCGCATCGTGGGCGGCCCGGGGCTCAATTTCCGCCTGAGCCTGACCCTTTCCCCGGAGATTGTCGAAACGTATCTGATCGCCCAACCCCATCCGCTTCTGGACAATCAGTCCTTTGAATCCCGGCTGCTCAACACGCTGCGCACGGTGCATCAGCGCATCAGAAAGCGCGAGCCGAAGCTGGTCATCCTGACCGGCGGCCCGAGCCGGATGCGCTTCTTTCAGGACATGTGCCGGGAGGAATTCCGCAAGTCCCGCGTGATCGTGAGCGGCGAGCCGGAATTCGATATCGCCCGGGGGCTTGCCTATGCGGGCAGCGTGGATGAAAACGCGGCACGTCTGCTGGGCGAGATCCGCGAGTACGCCCGGGGCAGCGCCGTGGAGGACAAGGTGCAGGAGGGCCTGCCGGAGCTGATCGAAAGGATCAGCGACGGGCTGAGCCGGAGCCTGATGAGCGGCTGCGTGCTGGAAGCCTTCCACGCCTGGCGGGACGGCGACGTCTCCACGCTCAGGGATTTTGAAAGCACCGCTGCGGAGGCCATCCACGCCTATCTCCTATCCTCCGAGGGGCGATCGGACATCAGCCGGAGCTGCGCGCCGTGGGCGGAAGCGCTGCTGGCGAAGGTGCAGGAGGATCTGGATGAAATGGCGCGCCGGAACAAGGTGGCGCCCGGCACCCTGCGGGAGGGCACGCTGCTGGTCAGCGCGGACACAACGGGAGAAATCGACGTGGCGGCGCAGATTGTCAACGTGCTGCACGCCATCGTCACCGTCATCACCAGCGTGGTGGCGGCGATGATCTGCGGCGGCTCCGGTGTGGCGCTTCTGGGCGCCGGCCCTGTGGGCATGGTCATCGGCGGCATTTTGGCTGCGGCAGCGGCGATACTGGGCAGGAAATTCATGAAGGATGCCGTGATGAGCCTGCCCATGCCGAAGCTGATGCGCAGGCTCTTCCCGGACAGTCTCATCACCAGCGAGGCAAACCAGCGCAAAACCGCCGCCATGCTTGCCGAGAGCCTGAATGCCGACGCCGGACTGTTGGCTGATCTGGTGGAGCAGGTGGGGCGCATCATTGACGACAGCCTGACGGAGCTGATCCGCGACAGCGAAGGGCGGATTGTGGCATAAATCAGAAGCGCCTCTGCAGCCATGGCAGAGGCGCTCCCTTTATATGCGTTCATCAGGCCAGCAGGTGGTTGGAGGCCTTGTCCACGGAGGTGGCGATGTTTTCGGCATGGTCGCCGATACGTTCGAGGTTGGTCAGGATGTCCAGGTAGATCATGCCGTTCTTCGCGGAGCACTTGTGCTGCTTCAGGCGATCGACATGGTGCTGGCGCAGCGCCTCGGTCATGTCATCGATCTGCTGCTCGATTTCTTCCACGACCGCATAGGCTGCCGGGCCGGAAAGCTGCTCACGGAAGTTCTTCATCGCCAGCTCCAGCTGACCGCTGACCATCCCGGAGAGGGTATCCAGCTCCTGAATGGCCTTGGGGGAGAACTTGATATCCTCCTCATGGCGGAGCTGGGCGGCTTCCAGAATGTTCTGCGCATGGTCGCCCACGCGCTCCATATCGTTGACCACATGAAACAGGGAGCCGACCAGGCGCGTGTCGCGCTCGTCCAGATCCAGGCCCTTGACGTCCACCAGACAGGTGGTGATCTCCTTGTTCAGGAAGTCCAGCACATCCTCGTTCCGGTTGACCTCGGCAGCCTTGTCCTCGTTCCACGCGTCAAAGCATTCCATGGCTCTGGTGAAGTTGCCGCAGGCAATGCTGCCCATGCGCTGTACCTCGTTGAACAGCTGCTCCGCCGCAACCGCGGGCGTGAGCAGCATACGCCGGTCGAAATGCAGCAGCCTCATCGTCTCGCCCGTCTCCTTGTCGCTGGGGATAATCAGGCAGGCGAGCTTTTCCAGCTGCTTGCAGAAGGGCAGCAGCAGCACGGTGGTCAGGAGGTTGAAGATGATGTGGGTGATGGAGATCATCATCTTGATATTGGGCACCATCACGCCGTCCTGCTCGATATAGGGCACGATCGACTGGATGAAGCCCGCGAAACTGAACACATGCGTCGCCTTGAGCAGAAGCGTCATGGATACGAAGAACACCGTACCGATGACATTGAACAGCAGATGGACGCAGGCCACGCGCTTGGAGGTGGCGCTGGTGCCCAGGCAGGCCAGCACGGCGGTGACGCAGGTGCCGATGTTCTGACCAAAGAGGATGAACATGCACATCTCGAAATCGAGGAAGCCCATCTCCGCCAGCGGCAGCAGAATGGCGATGGAAGCCGCAGAGGACTGGATCAGCGCGGTGATGCCCGCGCCGATGAGCACCGCGACGATGGGATTCTGCACAGCCTTCAGGGCGTTGGTGAAGACGTCCCAGTTGCGCAGGGGCTTCATCGCGTCGGACATGAACATCATGCCGATAAACAGCGCGCCCACGCCGAAAATGACCGGACTGATGCCCTTGGCCTTCCTGAACTTTGAGGGCAGGAACAGCAGGATGCAGCCAAGAAAGCAGAAGATATACTCGAAGGGGAGGTCAATGGACATCATCAGCACGGTCAGGGTCGTGCCGATGTTTGCGCCCATGATGATACCCACAGCCTGGGCCAGCTCCATCACGCCGGCGTTGACGAAGCCCACCAGCATGACGGTCGTCGCCGAGGAGGACTGCATCAGCACCGTGATGACAAAGCCCAGGAACACCTGCCGGAAACGGCTCTTGGTGACCGTGCCCAGCAGGCCCTTGAGCTGCTTGCCCGCCACGCGCTCAAGGCCGTCGGACATGGTGTTCATACCGAAAAGGAAGAGGCCGAGGCCTGCAAGAAGCTGCAGGATGACGCCCGGGAGCTGGCTGATGGTGAATGCTTCAGACATGTGTGATCCTCCGCTGTGTCAGATCGTTCCGGTTGCAAGCATATGTGCCGCGCTGATACAATCGCAGACATCTTTACTTTAACACAGATTTGACACAGAATCAACGGGGATTTTACATTCTCATCCGGCAGTCAC
>JBJEUF010000076.1:0-13612 GCA_051883695.1 Aristaeellaceae bacterium | reverse complement strand
GGGCGGAAGAAGTCGGTCAGTACAAGTACGACGGCAAGGCCTATGGTCTGGTCATCCAGAACATCCTGATGCTCTACCGCAACGATGAACTGGGCACCAAGGGCGAGGCGCTGCATTTCCAGCACTGGTCTGATATCGTGAACTGCGGTTACACCTGGTACCGTCAGGGCAAGGTTGGCGGCACTACCAACGGCAACATCAACAATTCCATGCTGTACGCCTTCACCGATCCCACCAGCCCTGCCGGCGGTATCTCCATCGAAGGTTGGAAGACCCTGTGGGCCTATTGCCAGGGCGGTCTGTTCACCGGCGACAGCTACGGATTCGATCCCCTGAACCGCGGCGATGTGCAGGTTTCCACCTTCTACTCCTCTTCCCTGTATGGCAAGATCGACGATGCGCCTTCCGGCTCTGCCAATCCGCTCAAGGGCGTTATGGAGCCCGAAAACTGGGCACTGGTTGATATCGACGATGGCACCTACTACATCGCGGAGTACATCGGCATTCTGGATCGCGCCGGCCGTACCGAGCGCGAAACCGAGGCTGTCAAGGCCTTTGCGGAGTGGTTCGGCTCTGCCGCCACACAGGCTGAGTGGTCCTACGAGTTCGACTCCTTCCCCTGCAACGCCGGTGCTGTGGCCGAAATCTACGGTGAGGATATCCCCGCCATCTACACCATTGCCAACTTTGCCCTGAACAAGGTCGAGGGCACGGACATGACCTATGCCGAGTACGTGGGCGCGCACTCCGCCGAGTGGACCAACATCATGACCAACCTTGGCTTCTACTGGAAGGACAATTCTGCCGCTCCTGCGGAACCCGATTGGGAGAACCTCGACTGGGCAACGCTGACGCAGGCGAAGTAAGCAAAGGGCTCTGCTATGATGATGCTTTCGCTGCACAGAGACTGAACGAAAGCATACTGATGCACACTTGAGTTATCGGGCGAGTCTGACATCCTCAGGCTCGCCCATAATATTATGGAAGGGGCCGTCCCAGAATGATCGAACTGAAGGATATCGTCGTGAAATTCGGCGATTTCGAAGCGCTGCACAGCATCAATGTCGATGTGAAGGAGGGCGAGTTCTTCACCTTCCTTGGCCCGTCGGGCTGCGGAAAAACCACCACGCTGCGAACCATCACAGGCTTCATTGAGCCGGTGTCCGGTGCGGTGATCGTGGATGGGCAGGATATCACGCGGGTTCCGATCGAAAAGCGCAGCATCGGTATCGTGTTCCAGTCCTATGCACTGTTCCCCACGATGACCGTGTATGACAACATTGCCTTCGGACTGAAGGTGAAGAAGCTCAAGAAGCAGGAAATTGACGCGAAGGTGCGTGATATTGCGTCCAAGGTCGATCTGTCCGATGAGCAGCTCAAGAAGGCGGTTTCCCAGCTTTCCGGCGGACAGCAGCAGCGCGTCGCCATCGCCCGTGCGCTGGTCACCGGCCCGGCCATCATCTGTATGGACGAGCCGCTTTCCAATCTGGACGCGAAGCTCCGCGTCGGGCTGCGCAATGAGCTGAAGAAGATGCAGCGCGATTTCGGCATCACCACCATCTACGTCACCCACGATCAGGAGGAAGCCCTGACGCTGTCGGATCGCATCGCCGTGTTCAACAACGGCTATATTGAGCAGATCGGGACGCCCAATGAGGTCTATAACCATTCAAAGACGGAATTCGTCTGCAATTTCATCGGCGATATCAACCGTCTGGAGGCGGCGACGATCAAGCGGATGCATCTGCCGGCAAACGAAAACCACTTCATCCGCCTGGAACGGCTGCGCGTCAATCAGCCTGCCCGCGAGGATGAGACTGTAATGCAGGGCACGGTGGTCAGCAGCGAGTACTACGGCCTGTACATCAAATACTTCATTGATGTGGGGACGCAGGTGCTCAAGGTGATTGAAAAGAACGATGGCGTGAATATCTATGCTGCGGGCGAGAAGGTGACGGTGGGCATCGGACGCGCTGACGTGATGAGCTACCCGGCTGCAGAGAGCAAGGAGGCGGAATGATGTCAAACACAAGAACCGCGCCGCGCAGGCTGAGCCTTTCGCTGCTGTGGAAGGTGTTTGGCTTCGCGTTCTTCATCTACCTGTTCTTCGGGTTCATGCTCATTCCGTGCCTGAACACGATTCAGCAGGTTTTCACGGCCAATCCGAACGACCCGCTGGCGGTGATCCGGTTCTTCTTCGCGGGCAATATGCCTTCCTTCGTCTGGAACTCCCTCAAGCTGGCTATTGCCCTGGTGGTGACGGTCAACGTGGTAGGCGTGTCCATCGTGCTGCTGACGGAGTACTTCGATATCAAGGGCGCGAAGATTCTTCGTCTGGGCTACATGACCACGCTGATTTATTCCGGCGTGGCGCTGGTGACCGGCTATCTGTTCCTCTATGATTCGGACGGCATCATCACCAGCTGGCTGGTGAAGGCCTTCCCGGACATGAACAAGAACTGGTTCAGCGGTTTCTATGCCGTCTGGTTCACGATGACCTTTGCCTGTACGTCCAACCATGCGCTCTTCCTGCGCAACGCCATCCGAGGTATCGACTACAACACCGTGGAAGCGGCCCGCAACATGGGCGCAGGCCCGTTCAAGGTATTGCTGAAGGTCGTTTTCCCCACGCTGATTCCCACCATGTTCTCCCTGACGGTCATGACCTTCATCACCGGTCTGTGCGCCATGTCCGCGCCGACGCTGCTGGGCTATGACTCCATTAACCCGGAGATCGTCCGCCTGGCCGGCTCCTCTGTCGCAGACGAGTCCTTCCCGCAGGCCCGCGCGGCGCTGCTGTCCATCATTCTGGCAATTTTCACCATCGTGCTGCTGACGGTGCTCTCCCGATATGAGCGCAAGGGTCATTACCTTTCCGTCAGCAAGACAAAGGCCAAGCTGGTCAAGCAGAAGATCAACAACCCGGTGGCCAACGTGCTGGCGCACATCTACGCCTATGTGCTGTGGATCATCTACATGACGCCCGTCGTGATGATCGTCCTCTTTGCCTTCCAGAACTACGAGGCGATCAAAATGAAGGTGTTCAGCTTCAGCTCCTTCACCTTCGTGAATTTCTACGGTCAGCAGGATTACACCTACATTGATTCCCGGATGCGTGAGAAAACGCGTACGGGCGCGATCTCCGGCGTGTTCTCCAATGAAAAGACGCTCGCAGGCATCCAGACCTCCTTCATCCTGTCGGCGCTGGCGGCGGCGCTGGCCTGCGTCATTGTGGTGGTCGCAGTCAACTACATCTTCAAGCATAAGAACAAGCTGCGTTCCACGGTGCTGGAGTATGCGCTGCTGTTCCCGTGGCTGCTGCCGACCATCCTCATCTGCTACTCCTACCGGATTTTCTTCAACTCCGAGGACGTGTTTTACGTCTTCAACCAGAACCTCTATACGCAGAACGTGCGATTGCTGATTATCATCGCGTATACAGTGGTGAAGCTGCCCTTCGCCATCCGCATGATCAAGGCGTCGTTCTACGCCATTGACGAGGAGCTGGAGGACGCGGCGAAGAACCTGGGCGCGAGCGGGCTGCGAACCTTCCTGAAGGTCAAGCTGCCCATCGTCCTACCCAGCGTGCTGGCGGTGTTCGCGCTCAACTTCAACGCGCTGTTCACCGAGTATGACATGGGCGCAACCTTCAAATCCAGCAAGGGAACCACCTATGCCATGGTCATGCAGACCATGACCCACGATGAAGGTCTGCAGGGCTGGAATGTCAACGCTACCGGCAGACGCAACGCATCGACGGTGTTCATCATGCTGGTCAGCGGCCTGATCCTGTATCTGGTCTACGGCGTGGGCGCACGCGATCTGGGCGAACGTCTCGAAATCCGCGAACGCCGCCGCAAGCGGATGCAGGCCATCCGGGCGAAAATCGTGCCGCATAAGAAGAAAACAGAATACAAGCTGCGAACATAAGGGATACAAAGCACCCCTGCCCTCTCGATGGATGGCAGGGGCTTGTCTTATTTTCGCAAAATAGCGTCCGTTTCCTCGGCGGTCAGCGGACGCTCCTCGGTAAGGCTCTGCCGAATCAAAGCCTGGACGATCCGTCGACGCTCCTGCGGGGAAGGGCGGCTCCTGATTTCCGGACGCAGGGTCTGCAGCCATTGCAGAATCTCGCCGGCGCGCCCGGGTATGGCGGCTTCCAGCCTGGCGCGAAGGGCCGCGGCGAAACCGGGACACTTGCCGCCCGTGGAAACCGACACGGTCAGATCACCGTTGCGAATCATGGCCGGGAAGAAGAACGTGCACATCGCCGGAACGTCCACCACATTCACGGGAATGCCATATGTCCGGCACAATCTGCAGATCGCCTCGGCCCTTGCGGCGGCTTCGTCGCCCACGATCACCATGGCAGGCTGTGTCTCCGCGTCCTGCCGGGTGAAGGCTGTCCGCTGGATGAGATTCGCGCCAAAGCCGGAGAGCTTCTGCGCTTTGTCCCTGATCTGCTCGCCGCTGCCGATCAGATATACGTCACGCCCATCCAGGTCGATGCACATGGGAAAGGAACTCATGGCTATTCCTCCTCGCAGTAGTAGTGCCAGCCGTTTTGAGACAGCACGCGGCGCAGCCTGATCCGGAACACCCGATCCGTTATGCCGGAGGTGAAGATTTCCTCCGGCGTGCCCACTGCGGCAACCGCGCCATCCCGCATGAGCACCATCCGATCTGCCGTCTGAAAGGCCAGCGGCAGGTCGTGGATCACCATCACCACGGTTTTTGCCATCTGCGCGAGCGCTCGGGCCTGATGCATCAGCTGAAGCTGATGGGAGATGTCCAGATAGGTCGTTGGCTCGTCCAGCAGTACGACCGGGGTGTCCTGAGCCAGCAGCATGGCAAGGTATGCCTTCTGCCGCTGACCGCCGGACAGGTTTCGCAGCGGCGTCTCCGCCAGTGCCGCGATGCCCATGGCTTCCATGGCGGCATGGGCGACGGCGTGATCCTCTTTGCGGTAGTGCCGCTGCAGGTAGCCCATGTAGGGAAACCGCCCGTGGAGAATCAGCCGCTTCACCGTGATGTCCGGTACCTCGCGGCCCTGTGCCAGATAGGCGGTTTTCTGCGCCAGCATCCGGGGCGGCAGCGCCAGCAGCGACGCGCCGTCCAGCAGCACATCGCCGGATGACGCCGGGAGCAGGCCGCACATGGCCTTGAGCAGCGTGGACTTGCCGCAGCCGTTGGGCCCGAGGATCACCGTGATCTGCCCTGCAGGGAAGGTCAGGCTCACATCACGCAGCACCGGTTTGCCGGGATATCCGGCATGCAGTCTTCTGACCTCAAGCATGCCCCCTGCCTCCTTTCCGCTGGAGGAGCAGCATCAGGAATACGGGGCCGCCGATCACGGACATGAGAATGCCCACCGGCAGCTCATAGGGCGCGAAAATCACGCGGGCAGCTGTATCGCACAGCGTCACAAAGCCTGCGCCGCCCAGGGCGCACAGGGGCAGCAGAAGGCGGTTGTCACTGCCGGCGAGCTTGCGGATGATGTGCGGCACAATCAGCCCCACAAAGCCCAGCAGGCCCGTGAAGCTCACCGCGCTGCCAGCCAGCAGCGCCGATAGAATCAGGAAGATGACGCGCATCCGCTTTACCGGCATACCGAGGCTCTTGGCGGTGTCATCGCCCAGGGACAGCACATCCAGCTCGTTGCGCATGAGCAGCAGGAGCAGCAAGGCGGCGACGATCAGCACACCTGCCGGGACGATGCGTGTATGGGACACGGATGCGAAGCCACCGACCCGGAAGTCCGCGCTCATCATGGCGATCTGCGGCACGAGGGTGGTGATGGCTTCCGTCAGGGCGTGGAGGATTGCGTTGACGGCAACGCCCGCAAGCACCACCGTCGTCCGGGAAGCTCCGGCGCTTTGACCGATGCACACCACCAGCAGCATGGCGGACATGGCGCCAATGAAGGCAGAACCGGCGATGGCCCAGCCGGAAATGGCGCCCGTTGCGCAGCAGAGCGTCACCGCAAGACCGGCGCCCGCATTGACGCCGATGATGCTGGGCGACGCCAGCTGATTGTGCAGCACGCACTGGATCACCGCGCCGGATACCGCAAGGGCTGCTCCGGCGAGCAGACAGGCGGCGGTTCGCGGCAGACGGGAATACCAGAAAATGATACCCGCCGTTTCCTCCGGGCCGCGCAGGATGGCGCTCCCGATGTCCGGAAGGGACAGCTTCACCGCGCCCAGCCCGAGGCTGAGCAGCGCAGACAGCACAAACAGAAGCACCGCGCCGGGCAGCAGAAGTCTTTTATTCTTCACCGGACAAAATCGCCTCTAATCCTTCATACGCCTCGCCCCAGCGGTGGTTTGGCTTCAGATTGTACAGGTTCTTCTCCATGATGAACACCCGCTCCTCCCGGACGGCGGTCAGGTGGCTCCACAGCGGATGGCTCTCCAGATCCGAAGCGAGCTTCTGCAGCATTCCCTGCGTATCGTCGCCGCGCTGGACGATGAACACATAGTCCGGGTCGACCGTCAGGATATACTCCAGACTCAGGTTCTGCAGCAGCGAGGTCTCCGAGTCGGCGATATTGATGCAGCCCAGCGCGTTCAGCATCTCGCCCAGCACGTTATTCTGGCTGTTCTTGACGTGAATGCTGGATGCGGACGCCACAAGGCACAGCACCCGGGGCGCACCCTCGGCAGCGGTCCGCTGTCGGCTGTGGGCGATCACTTCCTCAATCTGGTGCTGCACGGCCAGTCCGTTGGCTTCGTAGAGGTCGCTGCGGCCGGTGATGTCGGTGCAGATCTTCAAAAGGCGCAGGTAATCATCGAAATCTCCCACGTCAAAATAGGCGACGGGAATGCCGGTGGCTTCCAGCGTATCCTGCCACTCCACGTTTTGCCGCGTGTTGGTGGAGGCCAGAATGAAATCCGGCTTGGAGCCGAGCAGCAGCTCCAGGCTCAGGCTCTTGGTGTTGCCCAGATTGACGGTGTCCTCCGCAAGCGGCAGCTGCAGGTCATTCCACGCGTCGTCTGCGGTGGCGACCACATCGCCGCCGGCAAGCTGCCAGACCTGCGCAAAGCTGGCCAGCAGCGCGGCTACGCGCTCCGGCCGGTTCACCGTGACCGTGCGTCCCAGATCATCGGTGAAGGTGCAGGCGGTATCTTCCGCGACAGCGCCAAAGGCGGTCAGCAGCCAAAACAGGGACAGAAGCAAAGCTGCAAATCTTTTCATAGAAACCTCAACTTTCTTGGTTCTTCACGGTTTCCTGGGGGATTAACGCGCAAAAGTATGTCATGGCTTCGCCTTGAGAGGAACGGCAATGAAGGGCTGGCCTGCATTTTTCGGCATCAACCCTCTCACTGAAACCTTGACTTTTTCCCCTTGTTTTCGGAAATCCCCCAGGTTTCCGTGATGAGCCACTTTCTTGTATGCTGGTCGGATGGGTCAGAAAAGCCGAGCCGCAAATGGCAAAATAGGCGCAAAATCCCCCCAGGAAGGCGAATCCTGAGGAGATTTCGTTTTAAGGCCTTGCACTCGCCATTGCGGTTCGGCAGAAATCGGTCAGGGGATTGGAGTAACGATATGGGATTAACAGGTCGCGCCGCCCTTGACGGTCTTTTTCAGGATGGCCTCCTTGTCGACGGTGCCGGTGGTGAGCTTCTCGTTCACATAGTCAAAGCCCAGGCGGGCGACCGTATCGGCAAAGCGTTCGCCGGAGATGCCTTCGTCGCGGAAGAGCAGGATGGCCTTCTCCACCACGTCCATGACCTCCTCCTCGGAGGTGAAGAGCTTCGTCAGCGGCTGACCGTTGGCAATCTTCTTGCCCCAGCGACCGCCGATAAAGACCTTGAAGCCGCGCTGGTACTCCTCGAACACGCCGAAGGGGCACTTGCCGTCGCAGCGGCCGCAGTTGTTGCACGCGGCGGGATTGACCTGAATCTTGCCGTCCACGACCTTCGCGGCCTTGATCGGGCAGCCATCGGCGATCTGGCACTTTTTGCAGCCACGGCACCTGGCGTAGTTGATCATGGGCACCTTCTGGCCCACGATGCCCAGATCATTCAGGTCGGGCTTGACGCAGTTGTTGGGACAGCCTCCCACCGCGATCTTGAACTTGTGCGGCAGCGTCACGCCGTGATAGCCGACGAAGAACCGCTCGTGGAGCTTTTCGGACAGGCCGAAGGTGTCCGCCAGACCATACTGGCAGGTGGTACCCTTGCAGGATACCACGGGGCGCACCAGAGAGCCGGTGCCGCCGGTGGTCAGGCCGTGCTCGTTCAGGAAGTCGATCAGGGGCTGGATATTGGCGTGCTTCACGCCCTGAATTTCAAGGGTCAGGCGGGTGGTCATGGTCACCGCACCGGAGCCGAACCGCTCGGCAGCCTCGGCGATCACATGATGCTCCTGCGAGGAGATGCGCCCGTTACGGGTGATGACGCGGACGTTGAATACATCCGTATACCGCTTGTCCTGCAGGCAGCCCAGCGCCTTGACGCGCTTGATCTCCTCGGGCGGCAGCTTTCCGCCGTCGAAGGCGACCTTCACCTGATTCAGGAACAGACCGCCCTCCAGCGCCCGGGTGTTGGTATAGCCATAAGCCTTCAGACGGTTCTGCAGGAAGTAGGCGCGCTTGCCCCTGGCACAGACCAGCAGCAGCTTGTCCTCCTTGTCCAGCCCCGGGATGGGGCCGTCCACCCTGGACAGATCGACATAGGCTGCGCCGGGGATGGCAGGCGTGGGGCTCACGTCGACGACCTTGTAGCCGCGGGCCCCGGTCGCCGCATACTCTGCGGGGGTCATGCTCTCGTAGGCGCCGCTGAGCTTGTTTTCCAGGATGTAGCAGGCCTGCACGAAGGGATGGATGGCGGTGGAGAAGGGCGGCGCGTAGGCGAAGTCAAGGGTATCGAAATGCTCCACCCTTGCGCCCATGGCGATGCCGGTGACGGCGATGTCCACCATCTTGTCCACGCTGCCGGCTCCCAGCACCTGAATGCCCAGCAGCCTGTGGCTGGCGCGGTCGGCAATCAGCTTGGTCACGAAGGTGGCTGCATCGGCGTAATAGTGCGCCTTGTCGTCCGTGACGCAGGTGGCGGTGATCACGTCATAGCCCGCTTCCTTGGCCTGCGCTTCCGTCAGGCCGGTGCGGCCTGCGTTCAGGGAATCGGTCAGCTTTACCACGCCGGTGCCCAGACAGCCGCCGTAGACCGCCTCGGCGCCGGTCAGGTTCCGGGCGAGCAGACGGCCGGTGATGTTGGCTGTGGAACCCATGGCGGACCACTGCCCCTTGCCGGTCAGGCGGTTGAACACCTGTGCGCAGTCTCCCACGGCGTACACGTCCGCAAGGTTCGTGCGCTGATGCTCGTCCACGACGATGGCGCCGCGGTTCATTTCGATGCCGGAATCCCTGAGCCAGGCTGTCGCGGGGCGGATGCCGATCGCCAGCACCACCGCATCGCCCTCAAAGGAGCCCACGGAGGTGGCGACGCCCGTGGCCTTCTCCGTTCCCAGCACCTGCTCCAGCCCGGCGCCGGTCACCACGCGGATGCCCTTGGCCTGCAGCTGACGGCGGATGTAGTCCGCCATTTCAGGGTCGAACAGGTTGGGCAGCACCTGCGCTGCCAGATCCACCACGGTGACCTTCAGGCCCCGGGCCAGCAGGTTCTCCGCGATTTCCAGACCGATGAAGCCGCCGCCGACCACCACCGCGCTGCGGCACCCGTTGTCCTCCACATACGCGCGCAGGCCGATGGCGTCATCGGGGGTACGCATGGTAAACACGCCGGGCAGGCCGGTTCCTGCGACATCGGGCACGAAGGGAACCGCGCCGGTGGCGATGATCAGCCTGTCATAGGAGATGACCTCGCCGTTTGCGAAGGTCACGGTTTTGTATGCCGCATCAAGGGAAACCGCTTCCATTTCAGTGCGGACGGCCACGCCGGTGAGCCCGGCGTACTTCTCGGGGGTATTGACGATCAGCGCATCGCGGCTTTCGATGCTGCCGCCCACATAGTAGGGGAGTCCGCATCCGGCATAGGAGATATCCCTGCTTCTGGTGTAGACGGTCACCTGGGCGCTGCGATCCTGCCGCTTCAGCTTGGCGGCAGCCTTGGTACCGGCGGCAACACCGCCAATGACGACAACGTTCATGGCTCTGACTCCTTCATATAAAGATTGCGTGAACGCGAGAGTACGGCTCCGGCGCGATGCTGCCGTCATGGCAGACAGAGGGACATCTTGTCGGATGCTGACTTGATTATAGCACGTTGCCTATGCGAAAATCAACACAAAATCCTACACTGATGAGGAAATTGTAAAAGATGACAACGGTGAATCCATTGGGCTCGGTGCGCGTTAGCGCAAGGATGGGACAGAAAAGGGGCTGCCGCAGAATCTTCTTCTGCAGCAGCCCCGATGTCAGCGGGATCACTCGGCAGGTGTTTCCTGCAGCGCCTGAACCATCATGTCCAGACCGGTCCGATAGGCGACCCACATCGGCGCGTTGCCGTAGTAGCGCGGCAGATACACGCCGTAGTCGGTAATGGGCTGGCAGTAGGAAACGCGGTTGCAGATGAACAGGTAGCCGACATTGCCCAGCTCCGCCTTGCTGACGGCCTGACCGAAGGCGATATCGCTCTCGGGGTTGTCCGTGAACTCGGCGGTGATGTCCTCCAGCTCGTCAAACCACTTCACGCATTCGCTCAGAATGGTCAGATTGCCGCCGGAAGCCCGATGGGTTTCATAATCAACGGTGACGTTGTCGCCCTCAACGGTGACGATGGCATTGCCGATGAGGAAGCTGCCGGAGGCCACCAGCGGGATCTTGTAGATGCCGTCCCTGGTCAGGTCAACCGGGCAGACGTGATACCACTTGTCGGAGATGCCCATGTCGCGCAGGCTGTAGCCGGCAACGCCCATGGTGTTGTTGGGGTACCAGGTGTATTCGTAGAACAGCACCGGCTCCTCGGGGAGCTTGCCCTGCTCGCCGGTGACGAAGAAGTCAACCTCCAGGTTGATTACCGACTTCAGATCATCGGGGTTGATCACGCTCAGCGTGCCGTCCTTGCCATCCCAGGTCTTGTGGCCCCAGGGCAGTCCGCTGGTGTTGTCAATCTGCCACTGGTCATACAGGATGGCGTAGCCGTCGTTCTTGCCGAAGACGTCCCCATTGTCATAGCCGGTGGGGCCGTAGCCTGCGTTGCCGATGGAGATGGAGACGCCGTTGACGCGCACATCGGAGATGCCCAGGTACATGCCGTCCATCACGGTGCCCTGGCCATCCGCGCCATTTTCGACAATCAGCAGCAGCTTCTGCGCGCCGTTGCCCAGGGGGGTCCAGCCGCCCTGATCCAGGAAGGAAGCGGTCACGGTGTACTCGCCCTCGCCCTTGATGGTCACAGTGGAAGAAACACCCAGCGTACCGTCGGTCACGGGCCACCAGCCGCCGGACTGATAGTAGAGCTTCGCAGTGGTCGCGTTTTCGGGAGTCGTGGTGGTATCGCTCAGGGCTACATAATCACTGGGCACAAAGGGGCCTTCGCCCAGCACGCGCAGGTCAGGGCCGCCTTCGGGGCGCACGTCCTGCTGGCTGGACAGGAAGAAGTCGATTTCGATGGTGCTGGGGTCGTTGAGCACGCTCACGTCAAAGACGTCGAACTGCTGGGCGGCGGCGCTGGAGCTCCAGGTCTTGCCGGTGTCCACGGTGCCGTTGTTGTCCAGCATCCACTGGTCATAGATCAGGCCATAGGAATCGTTGGCCGTCCAGAACACGAAGCCGTCCTGACCGATATTGTCATAGCCGGTCTGGCCGTAGGTCACATCGCCGCAGGCGTAGGACACACCGTCCACGCGAATGTCCACGATCTGCATGTACAGATCCGGGAAGAGCGTGGCGCCGTCGGTGATGACGACGGCCAGCTTCTGCGCGCCGGTGTTGTGGTTGCCGCCGCTGTAGAACCAGCTGGGCATATGGGCGGTGGCGCTGACGGTGTACCAGCCCTCGCCGGTCACGGTGGCGGTGACGGGCGTCCAGTAATCATCGGTCTGGTTGGTGACGGCCGGCCACCAGTCGGAATCCTGCCAGAAAATGTAGGCAGCCGTGCTGACGGCTTCGGTGGCTTCCTCGGTATAGCCCACAACGGACAGGCTCATTGCCAGCACCATCGCCACTGTCAGAAGCAGCATACGGAGCAATGCTTTCCTCATCGTGAAATCCCCCTTTGTTCGGTTGATGCGCCCTTGCGCAAACGATTTGAGCCGCTTGTAGTGTAGCATAATATTCCCAGACTGTCAAGCTGTGAACAGCCATGTAAGGTTTCGGCAGGGCATCACAGGAAGTTGACGAGGATCATCGCGACGCTCAGGACAACGAGCCCCACGCCGAGCATCCGGTTCATCAGCTTCGCGGGCGCTTTGTTGGCGAATCTGGCGGTCACGATGGCGGAAACAAGCGTCGAAAGAATGCAGAGAATCAGGATGGAATAATCCGTGATGCCATCTCCGATGACGAAATGCGAAACCGCGCCGGTCAGGGCGGTGAAGGTCATGATAAAGACGCTGGTTCCGACGGCGGTTTTCAGCTCGTAGCCCAGCACGCTGACCAGCACCAGCAGCATCATCATGCCGCCGCCGGCGCCGACAACGCCGCAGATGAGTCCCACGGCGATGCCGCAGACCATGGACTGGACGGCGGCACGGCGCCTGCTGCGATTCACGTTGCCTGCCTTTGCGGACATGACCGGGCGCACAATGAACTTGATTCCGGCGAACAGGGTCATGAACATGGAGAAGCCGCCCATCGTCGTTTCCGGCAGAAAGGAGGCAAGATAGCTGCCGACGAGCGTAAAGACAAGCACGGAGATGAGCATGATCACGCCGTTCTTGACATCAATATTCCTGTTTTTCCTATAGGTACAGGCAGAGGCTGCCGAGGCCAGCACATCCGACGCCAGGGCGATGCCGACGGCTTCGTAGGCGTTCACATCAAGGAACGTCATCAGCATGGGTGCGATGACCGCCGCGGCGGACAGGCCCGCCAGACCGGTACCAAAGCCTGCGCCGGCACCGGCGATCAGGCAGACAAGGAGCTTTTCCAGCATAGCGCTTTCCCTCTTTCTTCATACGATTCATACTAATTCTCAATAAAAATGTTACATTCGCACAGTGCCTTTTCCGCTCTGGCTGCGCTTCGTTCCGCTCAACGTACTTCCAGTACGCCTCGCTTCACTCAGCTTTGCCAGAACGAAAAATTCACTGCGCTCGGTGCAACATTTTTATCGAGAATTAGTATCAGGCAACGCTACCACGCCTGTGTGACATGAGGATGAACGCGGCGGAAACATCGGAGCAACGAAAAAGAACCCGGAACGCGCGGCTCCGGGTTCGCTCAGGGTGCCGAAACAGTGCCTACGGTCCTTTGCCGACACCATAACCCAGGATATCCGAAGAAATCCTGGGTTCGTAGATTAATGGTCTAACGGCTTCATCGTCGGGATTAGTGAATTTGCGCCGGAAAAGGTCGGTTTTTGTATGTTTTTCACTGTATTTCGCTCCATTTCCTGCACATAATGTCACATAAGTCCACGTAATCCCACTGGCATCTGTGGTAAATTCTGTGGTAAAATCAGAAGATGTCCGTAAGCGCTTCGAG
>JBJEUF010000075.1:0-55501 GCA_051883695.1 Aristaeellaceae bacterium | reverse complement strand
CCAGCGCCCGGCGGCAGCTTTCGTCCCTGGCGCGGAATTCCTCGGGGCTCATGGGGCTGACGCGGTATCGGGCGTTGATGAAATCCTGCAGCTGGCGCAGTACCTCCACCACGTCTGTCCGGGCGATGTCCCTGCGCAGGGGCAGCTGCTGCAGTATCCCTTCCAGAATGGCGGCATTGAGGCTGTCAAAGCCCCGTCTGCATTCCCGGATGGCCTCCTGCAGCCTGGATGGCGGGGTGATTACCGCCTCGCAGAAGATGGGCTGGTACACCGGGTGGCTTTGGAAAAAGTCCATCCTGCAGGCGAAGTAGTCCTCCAGCTGCTTTTGCACCGAACCCTCCGGGGCGGGCACGCGCGAGCGCAGATGCTCCGTCAGCAGCTGAAAGCACTCCTCCACACATTTCAGGTACAGGGCGTCCTTGCTGTCAAAATAATGGTAGATGATTCCCTTGGATATCCCCTGTGCCGCACAGATGCTGTTGACGGAGCTGCCCTCGTATCCCCGCTGCGCAAACTCGGTCAGGGCGCTGTCCAGAATCCTCCGGCGGGATTGCTGATTCTTCTCCTGCTGCTTCATGGCCATCCCTTCCATCTGAAATATAGACCAGGCGGTCTGTTTTGCATTGTAGCACAAACAGACCGAGTGGTCAATATCTTTTGCGAACAAATCCGGCGCAGCGCGTCAATCCCAGATTGTACTGCTTTTGTACAGCGTCTTGCCCCTTCCGTCCGGAATGTGCTATAATACACACCATGCGTCCGATGACGACGATCACACACGAAAGGCGGCTGCCCTATGTACCGTATCATGACCGCAGACGAGGCCATCAGCCTGATCCGGGATGGCGACTGCATCTGCGTCAATTCCTTCGTGGGCATCGAGAATCCCGTGGAGCTGCACGAGGCGCTGTATCGCCGGTATCAGCAGACCCATTCGCCCAAGCATCTGACGATCGTGTCCAGCGCGGGCTTCGGCGTGTGGGACGAGAACCGCAACGCGGAGGGCTATATCCGCGAGGGTGCGGTGGACCGGCTGATCTGCGGCCATTTCGGCGCCATGCCCTCCACCAAGAAGATCATTCTGGAGAACCGCTTCGAGGCGTACAATCTGCCGCTGGGCTGCATCTCCCATGCCATCCGCGCCCAGGCGGGCGGCATTCCCGGCGCGCTGTCGAAGGTCGGTCTGGACATCTTCGTCGATCCGCGCCGCGAGGGCCCGGGCATCAACCAGATTTCTACGGACAACTCCTTTGTGAAGGTGGTCGAGGTGGACGGGAAGGAATTCCTGTACTACAAGCTGCCCAGGATCACCGTTGCGCTGATCAAGGGCACCGCCGCCGACCGCAAGGGCAACATCTCCTTCGACGATATGTACATGTCCGGCGACGCGCTGTCCATCTGTCAGGCGGCCAAGGGCAACAACGGCATCGTCATCGTGCAGGTGGACAGGATCGTCGAGGAGCCGACGCGCCCGCGCAACACCATCATCCCCGGCTGTCTGGTGGACGCGATCGTCGTGGTGGAACCGGAGGAGCGGGACGAGGCCTTCACGGCGCTGACCGGCAGCTTTGAGATTCGCTATGAGGATTGGCACGGCTGGACGGAAAAGCTGGATGCACTCACGCCCTCCACCCGCAGCGCCGGCATCGCGGCGGAGATCATCGGCAAGCGCGCCGCCATGGAGCTGCGCAAGGAGGATATCGTCAATATCGGCATCGGCATCCCGGAGACCATCTCCCGCTATGCCGAGCAGCACGGGATGCTCGACCATATCACCCTGACCGTGGAATCCGGCGGCATCGGCGGCTTCCCGGCCTCCGGCAAGGTGTTCGGCGCGATGATCGGCGCGGCCTCCGTCTATGATATGGCGAACCAGTTTGATCTGTACAACTCCGGCGGGCTGGACATCTGCTTCATGGGGGCGCTGGAGGTGGACGCGCAGGGCAATGTCAATGCCCACCGCGGTCCGGGCGCGTATGCGGGCATCGGCGGCTTTGCCAACATCACTGCGCAGACCCCCACGGTCGTGTTTTGCCTGACCTTCAACACCAAGGGGCTGGCGGTGCAGCAGAGCGGCGAGCATGTGACGATTGTCCAGAACGGCACGGTGCCGAAGTTTGTGCCCGCCGTGCGCAGCGTCAGCTTCTCCGCCCGCAAGGCCATCGCCAATGGGCAGAAGGTGCTCTACATCACCGAGCGCTGCGTGTTCATCCTCACGGCCCGGGGCCTGAAGCTGCTGGAGGTGTATCCCGGCGTGGATGTGCAGCGGGACATTCTCGATCTGCTGCCCTTCGACGTGGAGGTCTGAGGAAACGGTCAATCCCCCTGTGCTGCCGGAGCGCCCGGCAGGCGGGGGGATTCTTTTCAGTACAGAAGAAGTACCGGGGGCCCCTTGACATTTCGGCATGGGTCATGCATAATGAATAAGAACACTTTAGCGCGCTAAAGAGCTTGCGGGAGGGCATGACATGATCGCCATCATCGACTACGGCATGGGCAATCTGCGCAGCGTGCAGAAGGCCTTCGGGTATCTGGGATACGAAGCGGTGATTACGGACGTGCCGGAGGGAATTGCCTGTGCGAGCCATGTCGTCCTGCCGGGGGTGGGCGCCTTTGCGGATGCGATGACCCGCATCCGGCAGCATGGGCTGGACCAGGCGCTGCTGGAGGCGGCGCATGTGGGCAAGCCGGTGCTGGGCATCTGCCTGGGGATGCAGATGATGTTCGGGCACAGCGAGGAAAACGGCTGCTTTGAGGGCCTGGGGCTGTTCCCGGGCACGATCACCCGCCTGGAGGATCGGGGGCTGAAGATCCCCCACATGGGCTGGAACACCCTCAACACCCGCGATTGCCCCCTGTTTGACGCGGGGGAGAACCCCTGCGTGTATTTCGTGCACAGCTACTGCATGGCGGATGTCTCCGAGGCGTGGACGGCGGCCACCTGCACCTATGGTCAGACCTTCACGGCGGCTGTCTGCCGGGACAATGTGATGGCTACCCAGTTCCACCCGGAGAAATCCGGCGAGGCGGGGCTGCGGATGCTCAAGCGCTTTGCGGCATGGAAGGGGGAAAGCATATGCTGACCAGGCGGATCATCCCCTGTCTGGACATCCGCGACGGGCGGGTGGTCAAGGGCGTCAACTTCGTGGATATCCGGGACGCCGGCGACCCGGTGGAGGCGGCAGTCCGCTACAACGAGGCCGGCGCGGACGAGCTGGTGCTGCTGGACATCAATGCCTCCCATGAGAAGCGCGGCGCGATGCTGGACGTGGTCTCCCGGGTTGCGGAGCAGGTGTTCATCCCCTTCACCGTGGGCGGCGGCATCAGCGACGTCGAGAAGATCCGCAGCCTCCTCCGCCTGGGCGCGGACAAGGTGTCCATCAACAGCCCGGCGGTGCGCAATCCCGATTTCATCACCGAGAGCGCCCTGCGCTTTGGCAGCCAGTGCATCGTGCTGGCGATGGATGTGAAGGCCCGCGCGGGCGGCGGCTGGGAGGTCTATGTCAACGGCGGACGCATCAACACCGGGCGCGACGCGGTGGAATGGGCGGTGGAGGGCGTCAGGCGCGGCGCGGGCGAGATTCTGCTGACCTCCATGGACACCGACGGCGTAGGTGAGGGCTTTGCGCTGGATGTGACGCGCACCATCGCGGATGCGGTGGGGGTGCCGGTGATTGCCAGCGGCGGCGCGGGGAAGATGGCGCATTTCCGCGACGCGCTGACCGTCGGGCACGCGGACGCGGCGCTGGCGGCGACGCTCTTCCACTTCGGCATCCTGAAAATCGCTGATCTCAAGGACTATCTGGCGCGCGAGGGCGTGCCGGTCAGGAGGCTTTGACCGATGGCCTACGAGAGTGAACTGGCGCTGCGGCTGGTGCCCTATGTGGCAGGCGAGCAGCCCAGGAACGTGAAGCTGATCAAGCTCAACACCAATGAGAATCCCTATCCGCCCAGTCCCCGGGTGGCGCAGGCCATCGCGGCGGTGCCATCGGACGCGCTGCGCCTGTATCCGGACATGGATGCAACGGCCCTGTGCGCCGCCATCGCGCAGGTGAACGGCGTGGATGCGTCCTGCGTGTTCTGCGGCAACGGCTCGGATGAGGTGCTGGCCTTTGCCTTCGCGGCCTTTTTCGCGGGCAAGCGGCTGGTCGCGCCGGACGTGACCTACTCCTTCTACCCGGTATATGCGAGCTTGTTTGGTGTATCGTATCAGACGGTGCCGCTGAAAGCGGATTTCAGCGTGGACGTGGAGGGCCTGATGCAGGGCTGTCCCGTGGCGCTGGCGAATCCCAACGCACCGACGGGGATGCTGCTGGACAGCGCCGAGGTGCGCCGTCTGGCTGCGCATACCCGCGAAAGGGACGCGGTGCTGCTGGTGGACGAGGCGTACGCGGCCTTTTCGCCGCAGAACGCGCTGCCGCTGCTCAGGGAGTTTGACAATGTGCTGATTACCCGCACCTTCTCCAAGTCCCATGCCCTGGCGGGGATGCGCATCGGCTATGCGATCGGTGCTCCGCGGCTGATTGCGGCGCTCAAACGCATCCGGGACAGCTTCAACTCCTATCCGCTGGATCGCATCGCGCAGGCGGCGGCAGAGGCGGCTATCCTCGATACGGCCTATACGGCGCAGACGGTGCAGCTGGTCTGTCAGGCGCGTGACAGGTGCCGCGCACGGCTGCTGGAAGCCGGGATTCCCTGCCTGAAGAGCGCGACGAATTTCCTGTTTGTCAAGGCTGACCCGGTGGACGCGGCGCATGTGCAGCAGGCGCTGCGGGACGAGGGCGTGCTGGTGCGTCACTTCGGGACGGAGCGGCTGAGGGCCTGGCTGCGGGTGACGGTCGGCACGGCGCAGGACATGGAGATTGTGACGGAGAAGCTGCTGGCACACTGCAAAAGGGTATAAAAATCAGGCAGGCGATGAGGAATCGTCTGCCTGTTGTTTCCGGAAGGCAAGCCCCTTACCTACGGGGCAGATATTCCCGGATGTCACAGCTGTCCGCCAGGGCTGCGCGGAAGGCGGCAAGGCTGTCGAACACGCCGTCGGCAATCATCTGCGCGGCGAGGTTGCCCAGCGCGGTGCCCTCCGTGGGCCCTGCGTAGACGGGCAGTCCGGTGACATCGGCGGTCATCTGGTTCAGCACCGCGTTCTGGCTGCCGCCGCCGACGATGTTGAGGCTCGTGAAGCGCTTGCCGGTGAGGACGCTCATTTCGCGGATGGCCTTGCCGTAGCAGACAGCCAGCCCCATGGTGACGGCACGCAGAATGTCCGCAAGGCCGGCGGGCTCCGGTGCGCCGCTTTCCCGCAGGGCGGCCCGGACCTCGTTCATCATGCTCTGCGGCGCAAGGAAGCGGCTGTCGGCGGCGTCGATCCAGGCGGGGTAGTCCGACGCGGCGGCCATCTCCGCCATTTCGGCAAAGGTGTGGGCCTTGCCGGTTTCGTTGCGGATGCACTGCAGCATCCACATGCCCATGATGTTCTTCAGGAAGCGGGTGGTGTGCTGGTAGCCGCCCTCGTTGGTGAAGCCCGCGTTCAGCGCGCCGGCGCTTGTGACGGGGGCAGGGAGCTCGGTGCCCAGCAGGCTCCAGGTGCCGCTGGAGAGGAACGCGGCGCCCTCATCCCGGGCAGGAACAGCCATATAGGCGCTGCCGGTGTCGTGCGTGGCGACGAGCAGCACCTGCGCCTCAAACCCGACCTCCCCGGCAATGTCTTTTTTCAGGCTGCCCAGCAGCCGCCCGGGCTGGCGGATGGGGGTGCGGAACCATTTTTCGGGCAGCTGCGCGGCGGTCAGAACCGTCTCAGACCAGGTGCCGGTGGCGGCGCTGCACAGGGCGCTGGTGGAGAGATTCGTCCACTCATGCGCCCTTTGCCCGGTCAGGACGTAGCCGATGTATTCCGGCGTCAGCAGAAAATCCCCGGCGCTCTCGCGAAGCTCCGGATGCTCGCGCAGGACGGCCATCATCTGGTATACGGTGTTGAAGGGCTGTCTGGCGATGCCGCACAGACCGTAGTGCAGGGGGAAGGGAAGCACGGCTTCCAGCGCGGCGTCCATGCCCCGGGTGCGGCTGTCGCGGTAGGCCACCGCATCCCCCAGACGGTTTCCGTCGCCGTCCAGCAGCACAAAATCGACGCCCCATGTGTCAATGCCGATGAACGAGGGGGTCAGCCCCTGCTCCCCGGCGGCTTTGAGGCCTGCGATCACATGCCTGCACAGGGCCTCGATCTCCCAGCAGAGGTGCCCGTTTTTTATTTCAGCGCCGTTGGGGAAGCGGTAGACCTCCCGGGTCATGATGCGTCCGTTCTCCACCCAGCCGGCGATGTGCCGTCCGCTGGACGCTCCGATATCAATGGCAAGATAAATCTTCATGCAAATCACTCCATCAGGAACATCTGCTGCAGCCGGGGCTGCGCGCCGGTGACCGGGTCCATCGCCAGCTCCAGCACGTCCTCCATATAGGCGTTCCAACGGTCGACGACGGGGCTGTTCGCCTGCGTCCTCTCGGCAAAGGCAATGCCCTTCTCGCATTCGTAATAGCCAAAGAGCACGTCACCGTCCGACCAGATGGTGTAATTGCGGATGCCCGCGCTCCTGAGCAGCGTGACCATCTCCGGCCAGATTTCGTCGTGGCGGCGCTTGTACTCCGCCTGCTTTCCGGGCTTGATGCGCCCCATCCATGCATAACGCTCCATGTGCAGCCTCCTGTGCGGTTGTTTGCTTCCATTATAGCATGGGCGGCTGCAAAATGGAAGGGCGCCCTGCTTTTTTCATGCGGAACGGGTAGCCATGGCGCGGCGAAGTATGGTATAATGACACAAAGCATGTCAGACGGCCCGGGCGTGAAGCCGCGCCCGGCACCGCTGCGGATGGATACGGAAGGAGAAGGCGGCATGAAGGATTACAAGGCGATTGCGGACAGGGTGCTGGGAATGCTCCGGCAGGCGGACGGCAACGACCCGTCCCGCGGTCATCTGACCATGAACAACTGGGAGTGGCCCACGGGCGTGGCGCTCTACGGCATCTACAAGACCTATCAGCAGAGCGGGGACGCCGCCATCCTGGACTACCTCACCGGCTGGTATGACGATATGCTCAGCCGACCCGAGCAGCCGCACCGGAACGTCAACACCGTCGCGCCCGTGCTGACGCTGACCTGCCTCTACGGCGAGACCCGCAATGCGGCCTATCTGCCGCACATCGAGAGCTGGGCGAAGTGGGTGCTGGAGGAGATGCCGCGCACGGAGTACGGCGGACTGCAGCATTGCACGGTCTGGAACCGGCATTATCAGCAGCTCTGGTGCGACACGCTGTTCATGGTCTGCCTGTTCCTGGCCAAGGCGGGCGTGGTGCTCAACCGACCGGAATGGATCGACGAGGCGGAGTATCAGTTCCTTTTACACATCCGCTACCTGCAGGACACGGTGTCCGGCCTGCTGTATCACGGCTGGACGTTTGACTGCCGCCATCATTTTGCCGGTGCGAAGTGGGCGCGGGGCAATGCCTGGTTCACCGCCTCAGCCATCGAGCTGCGGGACATCACCGGCCGGGACAATGCCGCCATGCGCATGATCCTGTCCGCCTGGCGCGATCAGGTGCTGGCCCTGTGGAAGTATCAGCGGGTGAACGGGCTGTTTACCACCCTCATCGACGTGGAGGAAACCTACTGCGAGACCAGCGCGACGGCGGCGATTGCCTATGGCGTGCTCAAGGGCGTGCGCATGGGCGAGCTGACCGGGGAGAGATATGCGGAGATGGGCCGCCTGGCCGCGCGGGCGGTGCTGGAGCAGATCGACGATACCGGCGCGGTGCAGGGCGTATCCGGCGGTACGGGCATGGGACATACGCTCCAGCATTACAAGGACATCATCGTCACGCCCACGGCCTACGGGCAGGGTCTGACCTTCCTGATGCTGACGGAGCTGATGCAGGGCGCGGTGACGCTGTGACGCATCGGCACAAACGGCCTGTGTGCCGGATGGGGAGAGGAAGGCAGAGAGGCTGCAGGACGGGCTTCATCGGGCACACCGTGTCCGGCGGCGTGCCGGGTCTGTGCTGGCGCAACGCTCCGATCTGACCGGGCTGACCGCCCTTTGACACATATGACACACCCTCTGTATAGAATATATAGCATAGAAAGAGATAGGGGAGCGGTGTGTCTGCGCGCCGATGTGTCAGAGGGAGAGACGGCGGCGCTCCCTGACCGGGCTGACTGCCCATGACACACCGTGTCAGCCGCTGTGTCATCTTTGTGTTGGGGCAAACCCGGTCATTTCAAGGGTTTGCGGGATATGACACACTTGACACAGCGATTCTGATAAAGTAAAAAACATCAATAAGCTATACAGAAAGAGATAAGAAATTGCTGTGTCGGTGTGTCGTGTGTGTCAGACGGTGCATCGAACGCCGTGCCGGGCCAGCATCCCGGCTGATTCAGCAGGGGAGGCATGTCCATGGCGTATCAGGAGCTGATCCGGCATTTCTCACGTGTCCGGGCTTACATGCAGCACTTCTATGTGTACGGGTTCTATACCCGCGAGGAGTTCGCCAACGGCTCTGCCCGATCCTATGACGATGAGCGGCGCCGGGTGGAAGGGTGGCTGGGAGAGCATATGGGCTTCCGGCAGACACCGCAGGGGAAAAGCGTCTTTCTCTCCTTTGACAGCCGCAGCGTCCGCCGCAATCCGCTCTACCGGGCGCTGAAGTCGAAGTCCTTCACGGATCGGGACATCACGCTGCATTTCCTGCTGATGGACGCCCTGGCGGACGGCCGTGCGCTGACCGTGCCGGAGCTGATGCAAGTGATCTGCGACGAGCGGCTGTCCCGGGCGGAAACGCCGATACTCTTCGACCTGTCCACCCTGCGCGGGAAGGTCAATGAATACGAGGCGCTGGGGCTCCTGCGCAGCCATACGCAGGGGAACAGGAAGTACTTTGCCCGGACGGAGACGGCGGACCTGGCAGCGCTGGCGCCGATGCTGGCCTTCTTCTCGGAGGCGGCTCCCTGCGGCGTGGTGGGCAGCTATCTGGAGGACTGGCTGGAGACACCCTGCGAAGCCTTCCGGATGAAGCATCATTATATTGCCCAGACGCTGGATAGCGACCTGCTCTGTCAGCTGCTGGACGCCATGCAGCAGCGCTGCGATGTGACCGTCTGGCACATGGGAAAGGACGGCAGGGACGCCAGTCAGCAGACGCTGCTGCCGGTTTGCATCCTGCAGAGCGTGCAGGATGGCCGCTGCTATCTGGCCGGCTGGGACAGAATGTCGCAAGCCTTCCAATGCTGCCGGCTGGACCGCATCAGCCGCGTCCGGGCCGGTCAGGCAGCGGAGGATTTCGAGCGCCGCCGCAGGGAATTCGCCGCCGTCCGGGCGCACAGCTGGGCGGTTTCCAATCCCTGCGATGCGCTGCGGCACATGGCCTTCACCATCCGCGTCCTGCCCTATGAGAAGCATGTCGTGCGCCGCTTGTACCGGGAATGCCGCTGCGGCCGGGTGGAGGCTCTGGGGGACGGCCAGTACCGCTTCTCGGCGGAGGTTTACCATCCCATGGAGCTTCTGCCCTGGCTGCGCACCTTCATCGGGCGGATCACATCGTTCGAGTGCGACAGTGAGCAGGTGGTGCAGCGCTTCCGGGAGGATTTGGAAGCGCTGGAGCGGCTGTATGCGGAGGAGGCGCGGGACTGATGCTCTATCATGAAATCTACGGCAGCTATTACCGGGCGGTGGCGGCCATCCTCCAAAGGGCGCTGGAGGGCCCCGTCACCCGGGCGGAGATGGTGCGGCTGTGCAACAGGCATTCCTTTGGCGACGCGGCGCTGAACATCCCGCAATCGCTGCTGGCGCAGGACTGGCCGCTGCTGGAGGAGAACGGTACGGCGATGCTGACCCACGCGCCCTGCCAGCCGCTGACCCTGCTGGAGCGCCGCTGGCTGAAGGCCGTCAGCCTTGATCCGCGCATCCGGCTCTTTGATGTCGACCTGTCCTTCGTGGAGGATGTGCAGCCCCTGTTCACGCCGGAGGACATCCTGTATTATGATGCCTGCGCGGACGGGGACGACTACCGTGACCCTGCCTATCAGGCGGTTTTCCGGACGCTGCTGGCAGCGGTGCGGGAGCGGCGGAGCGTCCGCATGACCTATACCTCCCGCCGGGGAACGACCAGGACGGATGCCTGCGTGCCGCTTCGCCTGGAGTATTCGGAGAAGGACGACTGCTTCCGCGTCCTGTGCGCGACGGACAGGGGCGTGGTGACGCGCAATGTATCCGGCGTATCGGCCTGTGAGCCGGGGGAGGTGTACGCGGGAGAGCTGCCTGACCCGGACCGGCGGGACGCCCGGCGCGTACGGCTGGAAATCACGGATGATCGCAATACGCTGGAGCGGATGTCGCTGCATTTTGCCCATCTGCGCAAGGAGGTCAAGCGGGCCGGCGCGCAGAAGTACGAGATGACGCTCTGGTATGATCCGACGGACGAAATGGAGATGGTCATCCGCATCCTGCAGTTCGGGCCGATGGTGAGGGTGCTGGAGCCATCGGCCTTCGTGGCGGAGATGCGGAGGCGCATCGGTGCGCAGCGGACGCTGACGGACGCGTGCGGGGAAGCAAATTCCCCGCCGGATGATTGACAATCCCCGGAAACCATGATAAAATCACAAGCTGTAGGCAATGAAAAGAAGACCGTGCCGCATGATGACCGCAGAGAGGGAGCCGTGGGCTGAAAGCTCCTGTCAGAGACGCACGACCGACAGCTTGGAGCCTCCCGGTGAGAGCCGGGCGCGTTCCCCGCGTTACCGGGGAGGAGAGGCGCCGTCCCCATGGAGGGCGCGAAAATGGGTGGCACCGCGAGCGTCCCGACAATGACGATCGCCCCATGCAGGCTTCGCTGTATGGGGCGTTTTGCGTTCCATCGCGATTGCACATAGAAGAAACGACAAGGAGGAGTCACACCATGTTGACCCAGGCCCCCCGTGGCACCAAGGACGTACTGCCGAATGATTCCTACCGCTGGCAGCACGTCGAAGCCCAGATGCGCAAGGCCGCTGCCGAGGCCGGCTTCCGCGAGGTCCGCACGCCCGTGTTCGAGCACACGGAGCTGTTCCTGCGCGGCGTCGGCGATACGACCGACATCGTGCAGAAGGAGATGTACACCTTCAAGGACAAGGGCGACCGCTCCATCACCCTCAAGCCGGAGGGCACGGCGGGCGCCGTCCGCGCGTTCCTGGAGAGCAGCCTCTACGCCGATGCGCTGCCCTGCAAGATGTACTACCTCAACGCGCCCATCTTCCGCTATGAAGCGCCTCAAAACGGCCGCCTGCGGGAGCATCACCAGTTCGGCCTGGAGTGCTTCGGCGCGCAGGACGCCACCGCCGATGCGGAGCTGATCCTGCTGGCCTACAAGCTGCTGGGCACGCTGGGCGTGAAGAACCTGTCCGTCAACATCAACTCCATCGGCTGCCCCAAGTGCCGCCCGAAGTATCACGCGATGCTCAAGTCCTTCCTGGGCGAGCGCATCTCCTGCATGTGCGACACCTGCAAGACCCGCTTTGACCGCAACCCCCTGCGCGTGCTGGACTGCAAGGTCGAGAAGTGTCAGGAGCTGGTGAAGGATGCGCCCGCGATGCTGGATGTGCTGTGCGAGGAGTGCGCCGCGCACTTTGCCCGGCTGCAGGAATGCCTGAAGGCCAGCGGGATCCCGTATCGGCTGGACAGCCGCATCGTCCGCGGCCTGGACTACTACACCAAGACCGTGTTTGAGCTGATTACGACCACCGACAAGGGCAATCTGACCGTCTGCGGCGGCGGACGCTACGACAATCTGGTGGAGGAGCTGGGCGGCCCCAGCCTGCCCGCCGTCGGCTTCGGCATGGGCATCGAGCGCGTGCTGATGCTGCTGGACAGCGAGGGCGTGGAGATTCCCAGGCCCAACCAGTACGACGTGTTCGTCACCTACATGGGCGAGAACGGGCTGCACGCCTTCATGCTGGTGCAGCAGCTGCGCAACGCGGGCATCCACGCGGATATGGATCACACCGGACGCAGCCTGAAGGCCCAGTTCAAGTACGCCAACAAGACCGGCGCGCCCCTGTGCATCACCCTGGGGGACGACGAGGTGGCGAACGGCGTGGTGAAGATCAAGAACATGAGCACCCGCGAGGAGCGCACCGCTCCCCTGGCAGAGGCGGCGCAGACCGTCCGCGAGATGCTGTAATTTGGAAAGAGGGACACACAATGCAGAACCGTACGCATACCTGTAACGAGCTGCGCATGGCCAATGTGGGCGAGCATGTGCAGATTTCCGGCTGGATGGAGAACGTGCGCGAGGTGAGCGCGAACCTGGCTTTCGTGGTCGTGCGCGACTTCTACGGCACCACCCAGGTCGTGATCGAAAACGAGGAGCAGATGAAGGCCGTCAAGGGCCTGAACAAGGAGTCCACCATCTCCGTGACCGGCGTCGTCCGCGAGCGCGACAGCAAGAACAGCAAGATACCCACCGGCGATATCGAGATCGTTCCCGAGAAGATCGAGGTGCTGGGCCGCTGCCGCCACAATGAGCTGCCCTTCCAGATCAACCGCTCCACCGAGGCGGACGAGTCCCTGCGCCTCAAGTACCGCTACCTGGACCTGCGCAACCCCGAGGTCAAAAAGAACATCGTCATGCGCTGCAACGTGGTCAGCGCCCTGCGCAGCGCCATGAACGCGCACGGCTTCCTGGAGATCACCACGCCCATCCTGACCGCTTCCTCCCCCGAGGGCGCGCGCGATTACCTCGTGCCTGCCCGAAAGCATCCCGGCCAGTTCTACGCCCTGCCCCAGGCGCCCCAGCAGTTCAAGCAGCTGCTGATGACCAGCGGCTTCGACCGGTATTTCCAGATCGCGCCCTGCTTCCGCGATGAGGACGCCCGCGGCGACCGCAGCCCCGGCGAGTTCTACCAGCTGGATATGGAGATGGCCTTCGCCTCCCAGGAGGACGTGTTCGCCGTGCTGGAGGACGTGCTGCCGCCCATCTTCGCCCAATACGGCACCTACAGCACCGCCTCCGCCGCGCCCTTCCGGCGCATTCCCTATCTGGAGTCCATGGAGCGCTACGGCTCCGACAAGCCCGACCTGCGCATCGACCTGGAAGTGACCGATGTGACCGGGCTGCTGGGCGGCTGCGGCTTCGGCCCCTTCGAGGGCAACACGGTGAAGGCCGTCGTCGTCAGCGGCATGACCGCCACCCGCAAGCAGATCGACAAGCTCTGCGCGAATGTCGAGGTCGTTTCCGGCAACAAGGCCTACTGGTTCAAGGTGGACGAGAAGGGGCAGATCGCCGGCGGCATCGCCAAGTTCGTCCAGCCCATCGCGGCGGAGGTGATGGCCGCGCTGAAGCTGCAGCCCAACACCTTCGTGGGCCTGACGGCGGGCAAGCTGCTGGCGGCGCAGAAGACTGCCGGTGTGCTGCGCAGGCTGGCGGCTGACCTGTGCCCCGCGCACATCGACCGCGAGAAGTACGAGTTCTGCTGGATTGTCGATTTCCCCATGTACGAGATCGGCGAGGAGAGCGGTGAGCTGGAATTCTGCCACAATCCCTTCTCCATGCCCAACGGCGGTCTGGAGATCCTCAAAAAGGCGCAGTCCGGGGAGGTCGATCCGCTGAGCATCACCGCCTACCAGTACGACCTGGTGTGCAACGGTGTCGAGCTGTCCTCCGGCGCGGTGCGCAACCATGACCCGGAAATCATGATCGAGGCATTCAAGCTGGTTCGCCTGGGCGAGGAGGACGTGAAGGCGAAGTTCCCGGCGATGTACAACGCCTTCACCTACGGCGCGCCGCCGCACGCGGGCATTGCGCCCGGCGTGGACCGCATGGTGATGCTGCTGGCGGGCGCGGAGACGATCCGTGAGGTCATTCCGTTCCCGATGAACAAGAACGCGCAGGACGTGATGATGGGCGCTCCGGGCTATGTGGAGCCCAGGCAGCTGGAAGAGCTGCACATCGCCTGTGTGCCGGTGAAGGACAACGAATAAGGAAGGGCTGCAGCCGCTCCGGCCCTGCAGCGTCATTCAAGGTATCCTCGCGAGGGGATACCTTGAAACCGTTCATGCGCAAACACCGGACGGATGTGCGTCTCCCAAAACCATACCATGACGGAACAAATCTCCCAAAACCCTACCTTACATAAAGCGTTTACGAATCTGTCACAATAGGGACAAAAAGCCGTGGTACCCTGATGCCGTGGGAGGTGCAGAAAGAATGAAGGACAAGCCCTATATCCTGATTGTGGACGACGATCCGAACATCGCCCATCTGGTGCAGCTGTATCTGGAAAATGCCGGGTTTGAGGTGAAGGTCGCCGCGCGCGGGGACGATGCGCTGGCGGAATTCCGCAAGCTGCCGCCGGACCTGATGCTGCTGGACGTGATGCTCCCGGGCATGGACGGCACGCAGGTGCTCCGGGCCGTGCGGCGCACGAGCAGCATCCCGATTATCATGCTGACCGCCCGGGACGAAACCTTTGACAAGGTGCTGGGGCTGGAGCTGGGCGCGGACGATTATGTCACCAAGCCCTTTGACGCCAAGGAGCTGGTTGCCCGGGTGAAGGCCGTGCTGCGGCGCACCCAGGGCCCGGAGGAGGAGCAGAGCGACAGCCTGTCCTTTCCGGGGCTGACGATCAGCCTGAGCCGGTACGAGGTGTTCTACGAGGGCGAGAAGATCGAAATGCCGCCCAAGGAGCTGGAGCTGCTGTATTACCTTGCCAGCCACGCCAATCAGCTCTTCACCCGCGGACAGCTGCTGGATCAGGTCTGGGGATACGATTTTGAGGGCGAGAGCCGCACGGTGGACGTGCATGTCAAGCGATTGCGGGACAAGCTGCCGGACTGCGAAAAGCACGGCTGGGGCATCACGACCATCTGGCGGCGCGGCTACAAGTTTGAGGTCATGAAGGGGTAAGCAGGCATGTTTGCAAGGATCATGGCCGTGGTGCTGTCGGTGGTGCTGGCGGTGACGGGCGTGCTGTCCGCCATCGGCTGGGTGGCGCTTCAAAACCAGCAGACCGAGGCGGTGATGGAGGCGCTGCGCCGGGAAGCGCGGGAGATCGCCTACCTCGCCGCGCAGCAGAGCCGGACGGTCGGCGGCACCTCCTGGAGCTTCGGGTGGCACGGCTTCGGCAGTGCCTATCAGCAGACCGACACCGCGCTGGCCTATCTGCAGCACAAGGCGCGGGAGGTCTATGAGGAATACGGCGCGTACATCCTCGTGGTCGACCGCAACGGGCGCATCATGGACAACAAGAATACCGCGCTGGCGGAGAACCCTGCCTTTGCGGCGATGATCGACGCGGAGGACATCAACCGCTCGATGATTCAGGTGCTGCGGGGCGAGGAGATCGAGCTGCACGTGAACGCGGACGGCAACGACTATTTCACCGTCGCCGTGCCCTTTGTGCAGGATGATCTGGTGCTGGGCGCGGTGTTCATGCAGACTCCGGCGCAGGTGATCGAGGCCGGAGCCGAGGGGCTGATCGCGCCGGTGGCGGGGATCGCGGCGGCGGCGTGCCTGCTGGCGGGCTTGATCCTGTTCCTGTACCTGCGGGGCGTGATGAAGCCGCTCAGCCGCCTGACCCATGCCGCCACGGCGATGGCTGAGGGCGATTTCGCCGTGCGCGTGGAGGAAACGGGCTCCACCCGGGAGGTCGCGGAGCTGTCCGCCGCCTTCAACACCATGACCGAAAAGCTCAGCGCCGTGGAGGACAGCCGGCGGGAATTCGTCGCCAACGTCAGCCACGAGCTGCGCAGCCCCATCACCGCCATCAGCGGCTATGTGGAGGGCATGCTGGACGGCGTGATTCCCCAGGAGAGCTACCGGCAGTACCTGACGATCGTCAGCGACGAAACGAAGCGGCTGTCCCGGCTGATCGGGGAGCTGCTGGCGCTGTCCCGGCTGGAGAGGGACGATGCGGCGCTGGAGATGAGCGACTTCGACATCTGCGACCTGCTGGAAAGGGTGTTCATGCGCCGCACGGGCGATCTGGAGGCCAGGAGCCTCGATGTGGACTGCGACTTCCAGACGGAGCCGTGCGTTGTCCATGCCGATATGGCGCGGATTGAGCAGGTGGCCGTGAACCTCATCGACAACGCGATCAAGTTCACGCCGGACGGCGGCTGCATCACGCTCCGGGTGCGGGCGGAGGACGGGCTGTGCACCGTGACCGTCGCGGACAACGGCGTGGGCATCCTGCCGGAGGACCGTCCGCGGGTCTTCGAAAGGTTCTTCACCGCCGACCGGGCGCACACCTCCGGCAAGGGCACGGGCCTGGGGCTGTCCATCTGCCAGAGGATCATGGAGATGCACGGGCAGTCCATCCGCCTGCTGGACACCCGGGAGGGCGCGGCCTTCGCCTTCACGCTGGCGATGGGGACAAGAGCACCGCGTCCGGAAGAATCATGTGCATCATCGGGGGCCTGACCGGCACGGTCGGGCTCCTTTTCCGCGCAGAACGGAAATTGAACAATCCGCCGCCCCCGGACGGCGTTGCAAAAACGCGAAACATCGGCTATAATGTCATACAGGGCGGCGCAGAGGATGCCGCGGAAAGGGAAGTGCATGAGGATGCGGGAGCTGCAGGAGACACGCAGGGCGCTGGACGCGGTGGATCGACAGATCGTTGCGCTGTTTGAGGAGCGGATGCGCCTTTCGCAGGAGGTGGCGGCATACAAGATCGCCAAGGGGATGCCCGTCCTTGACCGCAGCCGGGAGGAGCAGGTGCTGGACAGCCGCTGCGCGATGCTCAGCGATCCCTGCTGGTCGGAGTCCGTACGGGCGCTGTATGAGCAGATCATGGCGCTGAGCCGCCAGGAGCAGCAGCGATTGCTGGAGGAGGCAAACCATGCTTGAGCGGCACATCTTCCTCATCGGGATGCCGGGAAGCGGCAAGAGCAGCCTGGGGCGGAAGGTCGCGGGGAATCTGGGGCTGACCTATGTGGATACCGACCAGCGGATTGAGCAGGCGGCGGGCTGCTCCGTCACGCAGATCTTCGAGCAGTACGGCGAGCAGGCCTTCCGCAATGCCGAGACGAACGTGCTCATTCAGCTGACGCGGGAGCCGGGGGCGCTGGTGTCCACCGGCGGCGGCATGGTCATGCGGGAGACGAACCGCGCCATCATGCGCAACCATGGCGTGATTGTGCTGGTGGACCGTCCGCTGGAGGAGATCATGGGCGACATCAAGCTCAACCGCCGGCCGATGCTGGCAGCCAAGGGCCTGCCGGAGGTCGAGCGGCTCTATCACGAGCGGATTGAAACCTACCGCGCCGTGGCGGATGCGATCCTGGACAACAGTCACGGGTACTATGCGGGCGTCGCGGGCCTGGAAAAGCTCATCCGCACCATGTTCAACATCAATGCGCAGGGCAAGGAGGCCAATGCGAATGGAATACCAGTTTGACCTCGTGGGCAAAATAGGCTCCATGGCGCTGATCCGCCGCGAGGATCGCGATATCGACTACAACATTTTCTCCCGTCTGGGCAGCGAGCTTAAGCCCGGCATGATCTGGGTCACCTCCGGCGCGGCGGAGATCGGGCGTCTGGATTACATCAAGCGCACGGGCTGCGAGCTGACCGGCGCGGATGACGAGATCAAGGCTGATTATGCCTCCCAGGGGCAGTCCATCCTGATGCAGAATTACCGCCAGTTCATCCCGCAGGAATACGGCGTGCGCCAGCTGCTGGTGGAGCATACGCATTTCAACGATCCGGAAAAGCGGGAATACATCCGCCGCCTGCTCATCCGCGCGGCGCAGCAGAAAACCATCCCGATCGTGAATTACAACGACCCGGTCAGCGACGAGGAAGTGCGCAAGATGGAGCTGGCCATCCGCCGCCAGAAGGGCGATGAGGTGGTCGAATGCGTGGATAATGACGAGACGGCCGCGGTGATCGCGGGCCTTGTGAAGGCCAGGACGCTGGTGCTCATGACCAGCACCGAGGGCATCTACCAGAATCCGGCAGACCCCGCCACCCTTGTGCGGGATGTGACGGGCCGGACCGTCGAGGAGCTGGAGACGGCGGTGCGCAAGCTGCAGAGCAACTGCGTGGGCGCCTCCCGCGCGGGCGCGAACGGCGCGCGAGCCAAGCTGGAATTCGCGCTCAAATCCGCCCGCGAGGGCACCACGGTCATCATCGGTCACGCGCGCCATCGCCTGAGCGATCTGGTGAGCGGACGCGTCGCCTGTACCCGGATCGGTGTGGAGTGAAGCATGAACCTGCAGGATTCGATCCGTTACTTTACGGAGGAAACGCATATCATGCCCTGCCTGTCCGCCGCCTGCGGGGACGCAGGGCGCTTTGTGTGCGAGCGCGGCGGCGTGAAGGATCTGCAGGGCAATCCGCTGACCGAGCGCAGCATCTTTGACCTTGCCAGCCTGACGAAGCTGTTCACGGGCCTTGTGGTCATGCGCCTGAACGAGGAAGGGCGGCTTGCGCTGGACAGGCCCGTCACGGCCTATGCGCCGCAGTTTGCGGGCCTGGCAGGCATCAGCGTTTCGCAGGTGCTGGGCTTTGAGGTGGCGCTGACGACCCGGGAGCGCGTGGATGCGCAGAAAACCCCGGAGGATGCGAAGCGGCTGCTGTTTGGCATCCAGCCGGGGGCGGTGACGGGCCGGGCGTATTCGGATATGCACGCGATGGTGCTGAAATATGTCATTGAGGGCGCGGCGCAATCCGGCTGGCTTGACGAGGTGCGGCGCGTTCTTCTGAACCCGCTGGGGATGCGCGAAACCTGGGCGGTCGTCCCGGCAGGGCGGCTGCAGGACTGCGTGTCCTGCGACCGGGAGCACCGCATCGAGCGGGGACGCTACCTCCTGCGGGAGGGCATCGCCCCCGGGATGCCGCACGATCCGAAGGCGGCGCGGCTCTTCCCGGATTGCCCGGGGCACGCGGGGCTGTTTGCGACCCTGGGCGATATGGTGAAGCTCTGTCAGGGGCTGCTGCGCGAACGGGTGGTCAGCCGGGCGACCCTTGTGGAGATGAGCCGGAACCGCACGGGCTTCCGCCGGGAGGACGGCTCGTACAGCCAGTATCTGGGTGCCCAGTGCTATGTGAAGCACCCGCAGCAGTACTTCAGCGAGATTCCCGTCTATGAGAGCGATCAGGCGATCGGCCTGAGCGGCTTTACGGGGCATCACCTGTCGGTGGATGTGGGTACGGGCGTGTTTGCGCTGTTCCTGGGCAACCGCGTGCTGAACCGGCTGACGGTGCTGCTGCCGGAGGAGGGGCGGACGATCACGGATTATGGGCTGAACCCCGATGGTACGGGGCAGGTGCTTTGGCCGGATGGGCGGCGGGTATGGTCGTCGGTGGATTATGTGCATCACAAGGACGCGCATTTCCATTGCGCCGTGGCGAACGCAATGGGTCTTCCTCCCCGGCGATAACGGGGCAGGGGACGTCCGTCTCCGCGGCGAGGGTATTCGGCTCGTCCTCCGTGGCGATGGCGGGCAGCATCCCGGTGTATTCCGTGGTGCTGGCGAGGATTCTTTCAAGGTCGGTCACAAATGGGTCTTTGTCGCGTTCCGGGGTCATGGAATCGCCTCCTTCACGGGAAGCGTGCCCGCCCGGAACGCGTTTTATGCAAACGTCTTTCCGGGAATGAGCCTGACGGCATATCCTGTAGAGGACGGCGCCATGACAAATCCTGTTGGGGCTTGCAAAATCACAAAAATGTGCTATACTTGAATATGGTCAAAGATAGTCAGAAAGTGAGGCTGACCGCAATGAGACTGAGCGACTCGATTGAGAGCTTTATCAAGACATTGCTGGCGGAGGATGCGCCGGAGGTGGAGCTCAAGCGCAACGAACTGGCGGAGTATTTCGGCTGTGCGCCCAGCCAGATCAATTATGTGCTGGCGACGCGGTTTTCCCCCGACCACGGGTATATCACCGAATCCAGGCGCGGCGGCGGGGGCTATATCCGCATTGTCCGCGTGGTGCAGACCGGCTCGCAGCGGCTGATGTACCTGATGAACGAACGCATCGGCGATGAAATCGGCGAGAGCGAGGCGGTGCGGCTGATTCAGCAGCTGGCGGAGCAGGGGCTCGTGACGCAGAACGAGGCGGAGCTGATGCGGGCGTCGGTGTCGGCGCAGGCGCTGTCGGTGCCGATGCCGGAGCAGATCAAGAACGCGATCCGCGCGCGGACGATGAAAACGATGCTGCTGACCCTTGCGCGGCAGAACCGGGAAACGGGAGGAGAAGGCAATGGCTGAAAATGAAAACGGCTTCGTGCCCTGCGAGGAGTGCGGCGTGAACGAGGCCTGCTATACGGTTTCCGTCATGATGGGCGGGGAGATCACCCAGCGCCACCTGTGCGCGGACTGCATGGCGCGGATGAACATGAACCTCGCCACAGGCAACATCAAGCACCTGCTGTCCACGATCCTCTCCGCCATCACGGGAAAGAGCGAAGCGGCGGAGGAAGCGCCCCGAGAGGATGTGGTCTGCGAACGCTGCCAGACGACGCTGAGCCAGTTCACCAAATCGGGACGTCTGGGCTGCCCGGCCTGCTACCGGGCCTTCCGGGAGCAGCTGACCCCCATGCTGCAGCAGATTCATGGCCGGGTGGAGCACGCGGGGCGCAAGCCGCTGGATACCGTGGAAGCCCAGCGCAGCCGCACCCGGCACGAGGAATTGCAGCGGCAGCTGGAGGAGGCCGTGGCCCAGGAGGCCTTCGAACGGGCGGCGGCGCTGCGCGATCAGCTGCGGGCGCTGACGAATGAGGAGGCGGATGCGTGATGCGGGATGCAACCGTGCTGTCCTCCCGCGTGCGGCTGGCGCGCAACTATGAGGATCTGCCCTTTGATCTGGCCGGCCGGCCGGAGGAAGCGGCCCGGTGTGTCAGCCGGACGGCGGGCGCCCTGAAGGCCTCCAGGCTGGGCGAGCAGTTCGACCTGCACCGCCTGGGCGACATGAGCGAGATGAACCGCCGGGCCATGGCGGAAGGCCGTGTCATCAGCCCTGACCTGCTGCGCAATCCGGACACGGCGGCGGTGCTGATCCGCGCGGAGGATGGGCTGTCCGTGATGATGAACGAGGACGATCACCTGCGCATTCAGGCGGTGCGGACCGGGCTGGATCTGAGCGGCGCGGCGCAGGCCTGCTTTGAGGTGGACGACGAGCTGTCCCGGCAGGCGGTTTTCGCCTTCGATCCGCAGCTGGGCTACCTGACGGCCTGCCCGACCAATACGGGCACGGGGATGCGCGCCTCGCTGCTGATGCACCTGCCCATGCTGACCCATGGCAAGCAGATGGGCAATGTCGGGCAGCTGGTGGCGAAGGTCGGGCTGAACATCCGCGGCGTGTACGGCGAGGGCTCGGAGGCGCTGGGCAGCGTGTACCAGATCAGCAATCAGGTGACCCTCGGGCGCACGGAGCAGGAGCTCATCAGCGCCGTGACCGCCGTGGGCGTACAGCTCAGCGACATGGAGGAGGCCTTGCGCGACAAGGCGCTCAAGGAGGGCCGCGTGGCGGTGGAGGATCTGGTCTACCGCGCCTTTGCGATCATGAAGCACGCGCGGCTGATGCGGATGAACGAGTTCTATCAGCACTGGTCGTATCTGCGCCTGGGCGCGGCGATGGGGCTGCTGCCCCTTTCCCTGCAGACGGCGGACGCGCTGCTGGATCAGGCCCAGGAGGCGCACCTGTGCGTCTGGGCGGAGGAGGCGCTGGAAGGGCAGGCCCTGGACGAGTGCCGCGCGACCCGCATACGGGCCCTGATCGACGCCCGGGCGGAGCTGTGAAGCATTCGGCGGCCCGCAGGCGGCTGCATCCAGCAGCAGGCAGGGCGCTTGCCATCGCACCACCCCATGGATGAAGAAACAGACAGAAGGAGTTAGAATATATGGCGATATTCGGTTACTTCACCAAGCGGGCGCAGCAGGCCGTTGAGCTGGCGCGTCAGGCAGCGGTGAAGGAGAGCCAGCCCTTTGTGGGCACGATACACATCCTGCAGGGGCTGCTGCTGGCGGGCGGCGATTACCCGCAGGCCATCACCGGCAGCGTGACGGTATCCTATCTGGAGGAGGTGATCCACGGGCTGGATGCGGAGGTGAAGGCGCCGCCGCAGACCGGTTCCCAGCTGGCCATGACCCCCAATGCCCGACGGCTGCTGGAGCTGAGCGTGCTGGAAAGCCGCCGCATGGGCCAGAGCTACGTCAACACGGAGCTGATGATGCTCGCCATCGTCATTGCGCCCGTGCCCTTTGCCGCGACAAATCTGCTGGAGCGCTGCGGTGTGGACCGTCAGCAGGCGGAAGCGCAGCTGCGCGAGGTCATCCGCGGACAGCAGTCCCAGCCGCGTCCGATGCCGGTGAAGCCGCAGGAGAAGGACGACGACGCCGGCAACGCGCAGCCGCCCATGCCCCTGCGTCCCCCGTTTCCGCTCATGCCCGGGCAGGGCGCCCAGCCCGTCCAGGGCGCGCAGAAGCCGGGGCAGAAGCGCGCGCCCACCCCGCTGGAGCAGTATGGACGCGATCTGACCGAAAGCGCCCGCAAGGGGGAGCTGGACCCGGTGATCGGGCGCGACACGGAGATTCAGCGCATCGTGCAGATCCTCATCCGCCGCACCAAGAACAACCCCGTCCTCATCGGCGAACCCGGCGTGGGCAAATCCAGCGTGGTCGAGGGGCTGGCGCAGCGGATCGTGACGGGCAATGTCCCCTCGATGCTCCTGAACAAGCGGGTCATCTCGCTGGATATCTCCAGCATGGTCGCCGGCAGCAAGTACCGCGGCGAGTTTGAGGAGCGGCTCAAGAACACCCTCACCGAGATTCGCCGGGCGGGGGATGTGCTGCTCTTTGTGGACGAGATGCACACGCTGGTGGGCGCAGGCTCCGCCGAGGGCTCGCTGGACGCGGCGAATATCCTGAAGCCCGCGCTGGCCCGTGGCGAGGTGCAGTGCATCGGCGCGACGACGCTGGATGAATACCGCAAGCACATCGAGAAGGATGCCGCGCTGGAGCGCCGCTTCCAGCCCGTCCATGTGGGCGAGCCCACGGCGGAGGAGGCGCTGGCGATCCTGCACGGCCTGCGCGAACGCTATGAGAAGCACCATCAGGTGCATATCACGGACGAAGCCCTTGAAGCGGCGGTGTCCCTTTCCGACCGCTACATCGCCGACCGTTTCCTGCCCGACAAGGCCATTGACCTGATGGACGAGGCCTGCTCCCGGGTACGCATCGCGGCCTTCACCACGCCGCCGGATCTGCGCGCGCAGGAAAAGGAGCTGGAGTGCATCGAGGCGGAGAAGCAGAATGCCGCCGCCCAGCAGGATTTTGAGGCCGCCGCCGCATTGCGCGACCGCAAGCGTGCGCTGACCGAGGAGATCGAGCGCAAGCGCGCCGCCTGGAACGCGCGGCAGGCGGAGCATACGGGCGAGGTGACGGAGGAGGATATCGCTGCCGTCGTGTCCGGCTGGACGGGCATTCCCGTGACCAAGATGACCCAGAGCGAGGCTGAGCGGCTGCTGCATCTGGAGGAGGTGCTGCACCAGCGGGTGATCGGACAGGAGGAGGCCATCAGCGCCATCTCCCGTGCCATCCGCCGGGCGCGCGCGGGCCTGAAGGATCCCAAGCGCCCCATTGGCAGCTTCATCTTCCTGGGCCCCACGGGCGTGGGCAAAACCGAGCTGTGCCGCGCGCTGGGCGAGGCGATGTTCGGCGACGAGAACGCCATCATCCGCGTGGACATGTCCGAGTACATGGAGAAGCACGCCGTCTCCCGGATGGTCGGTTCGCCTCCCGGCTATGTGGGGCACGAGGAAGGCGGTCAGCTGACCGAGGCGGTTCGCCGCAAGCCCTACAGCGTTGTGCTGCTGGACGAGGTGGAGAAGGCGCACCCGGATGTGTTCAACATCCTGCTGCAGATTCTGGAGGACGGGCGGCTCACCGACAGCACGGGGCGCGTGGTGTCCTTCAGGAACACCATCATCGTCATGACCTCCAACGCGGGGGCGCACGACATTTCCAACAGCCGCTCGCTGGGCTTTGGCGCAAAGAGCGTCGCCGATGTGAGCAACTACGGTACCCTGCGCGAGGCGGTCATGAAGGCCGTCAAGGACGTGTTCCGGCCTGAATTCATCAACCGTGTGGACGAGATGATCGTGTTCCACGCGCTGACGGAGGACAACATCCGCGCCATCGCCGCCATGATGCTGGGGCAGGTGGCGAGCCGCCTGAAGGAACGCGCCATCCATATGACCTGGGACGGGAACGTGGTGGAAAAGCTGGCCCGGGAGGGCTACGACGCGAAGTATGGCGCGCGCCCGCTGCGCCGCCTGATCCAGCGCACGGTGGAGGATACGCTCTCCGAGGAGCTGCTGGCGGGCCGGATCGCGCTGGGTGACATGGTGCGTCTGGTGGTGGAGGAGGACAGGATCACGGTCATCAAGCCGGAGGTGCCGCCGGAGGAAACCGGTGCGCTGCCGGAGGAGGTGCCTGCGCAGGCGGAAGCCGCTGCTGTCCGGGAGACGCCGAAAAAGCCGCGCACCCGCAAGCCCAGGGCGGACGCCGCTGCGGAGGAGGGCGCGGAGAAACCTGCCAAGCCCGAGACTTCTCCAAATCAATAATATGAGGGCGCTCCTGCCGATGATGGCGGAGCGCCCTGCTTCATGGTATCGTTACTGCTTGATCGGCTCGTCGATCACGGCCAGCGTGACCTCCAGATCCACATATTCGCCGTCGGGCGCGTTCTGATTGCCGGAGATGTCCAGGATGCCCGGGGCGCGGTACACCTTGATCTTCAGCGTGTCGCCGGTCTTGTACCTGCTGATTTCGCTCTGCAGCCCGGAGGTGGAGGTGATGATGACATCGTTGACCTCCACCACGATATCGCCGACCTCCATGCCGCCCTTTTCGGCGGGGGAGTTCTCCTCCACGTTGGTGATGAACACGCCGTCGGGAATCTGGCCGAGCATCGCGGCGCGGGAGGAGGTGTTGACATCGGCGATGGTCACGCCCAGGCGGGGCTTGCCGGTCATGTCAATGCTGCTGCTGACCTCGCTCTTTTCGGTCGTTTCCGGCGGGATGGCCTGAATGCGGCCGGAGAGCACGTCGTCGATCAGGGGCTTGACGGAATTGATCGGGATGCACATGCCGATGCCCTCGACCGTGGCGCCGGAGTAATAGCTGCCGGTGTACTTCAGGGACGGAATGCCCATCAGCTCGCCGGTCACGGAGAACATGCCGCCGCCGGAGTTGCCGGAGTTGATGGCTGCGTCCACCTGAATCATGGCGTTGGAGATGGTTTCCTTGCGTCCGTACTTGTCATAGGTCTCGGACTCCACGGAGCGGTTCAGCGCGGACACGACGCCCACGGTGGTCGTCTTGGTGAAGCCCAGCGGATTGCCGATGCAGATGGCCCAGTCGCCGACCAGCAGACTGTCGCTGTCGCCCAGCGTGACGGCGGGCAGGGTGCACTCGGGCGCGTAGATGATGGCCGCATCCAGATTCTCGTCATAAGCCACGAGGGAGGCGGCGTACTCAACGGTCTCGCCCGCGTCGTCGGTGACGGTCACCTTCAGGCTGGAGGCATCCTCCACCACATGGTAGTTCGTCAGCACGAAGCCCTCGCCGATGACCACGCCGGAGCCGGTGGAAGCCAGCTGCTCACGGGTTTCGGGCTCCTGATTGTTGCGCCCGTTGCCGTAGCCGTAGCCGTAGCCGAAGTAGAAGCTGCCGTAGCCGTTGCCATAATTTCCGTAGGTGACGGTCTGATAATTGCTCACGCCCACCACGCTGTCGCGCACATCCGCGATGGCGGCGGTGAAGGGACTGGTATGGACGACGGTGGTGACATTCGTGGCGCTTTCCGCATTGGCGGTGGGGTTCAGGGTCTGGGACATTGCGGAACCGATCATCAGACAGGCCATTGCCAGCGCGACGCAGCCCACAATGCGGCGAATTCGATTGCTCATCAATAAGTACCTCCTTTATGAATCCTGTTCATGCAGCCTTTCCTTCAGGCTGTAATGACAGTATATACGAAACATTTTGCACGGTCATGAACGACTTATGAACATTCGCGCCTTTTCTGTGAACAATCATCTTTCCGTGAGCAGCAGGAGCATTCCCAGCAGGCTGCCGCAGACGAGGCCGAAGCCCATGGGAAGCAGCAGCGCGGCGGAAAGCGGCAGATGGGTCAGCAGTGTCAGCGCGATGGCTCCTGTAGCGACGCAGGGCAGAGGCAGCAGCTTGGCCCAGCCCAGCTTCTGTCCGCGGTGCGTCAGCGTCAGGGCAATGAAGCATGTCAGCGCGATGCACAGCGCCGTCCCTGCGGCGTTGGCGGCGCCGGGCACGGCGGCATCCATCAGCAGGCGGCACAGCAGGCAGCCGGCGGTCGTCAGCAGCATACCGGGCCTGCGGACGCTGCGGCAGGAGACGAGATTGCCAAAGGAAAGGTAGGCGGTGAACAGCAGTACCGCGGCATAGAACAGCGATCCGTAGCCGCCCGCGATGCAGCAGCATGCCAGCGCCGTGCCCAACACCCGGGCCAGATGCCGGAGCATCTGAGCCATGCAGGCGAAATGCTCGCGAAGCTGCCGCACGGGCGCAAGCAGGGAGTCGCCGCGCTGCATGAGGATCGTCAGGCAGTGATCGTCCGGGTAGATGCTGCCGGTGGAAAGGCAGAGATCCGGCCGGGCGTGGAGGTCGGGCACGTCCAGATTCTGCCGCAGCGCCGCGATATCCAGCGGGACGGCCTCGTCGTCCCGGAGGACGGGGGTCAGCCCCATGGCGCGCATTTCCTGCAATTCCTCTACAGCCTCCGGCTGGAGCCCGTCCCCGAGGGCCGCCAGACCCAGGAAAACCGGCGGCTCGTCGTCCGCCGCCGTGGCGAAGGCCAGCACACGGCAGCCGCCTGCCGCCATGTACCTGGCTGCATCCAGGATCCGCGTACGGTCATTCTGCCCCATCAGCCGGATACGATCCTCCCAGATGGCGCTGCAGCCCCTGGCGGTGGTTTCCGCGTCCGCCATGAAGTAGCTGCGCTCCTGGGCGCCGTCCTGTACGGTGACGCAGCGCATTCCGTTCTCCGTGCCCTTGACGAGGATGGGACTGCGGCTGCGAAGGGTCTGGACGTGCAGGTTCATCCTCGCTGCCGCCAGCAGCAGCGCATCGCCGTCGGCCGGGGGGAGCTCATCGGCAAGAAACACCATGGCGGTTCCCAGCAGCAGCGCGCCGCTGCCCATGCGCAGGGACAGCTCCGGGCAGGCATTGAGCGGCTGGGCCGCCGCCCGCAGCTCGACGCCCGTGTCCACCAGCGAGGCGTCGATCATGATGATCTCCGCCTGTCCGTCGTGGGGCGCGGGGACGCGGGAGCTGCGGCTGCTGCGAAGGGCGGACAGGTCGCGCAGGTAGATCAGGAGCATCGAGGCGATGAGCGGCGGCAGGGAGGACAGCGCCATGCCCAGATGGCGCGGCAGGATCAGGCAGAGCAGGAATGCGAGCGCCGCGCCCACGGGCAGCAGCAGCCATCGGCGCTTCGTGAGCAGCCAATGGCACAGGAAACAGAGCTTCATAGGAATTGAGCCTCCAGTCGGAAGGAACTTCATCGGATCAGGCCGGGATTGCGCAGAAATTCACCGCTCCACAGGACGCTGCCGCTCAGCGTGTCGATGCTTTCGCTGCCAAAGGTGATGCGGATGCGCCGCACCTGCAAACCGTCGCAGAGCGTGTTGACGATGGCATAGACCATCAGCCGCTGATCCATGCCGCTTTGCCGGATCACGTCGGCGTACCGGGCGGAGAGGTTGACAAGCAGCGTGTCATCGGCGACGGACAGACCGAGGATGTCCGCGTCGGACAAACCGGGCGGCAATACGGCGGCGTCGCCGGTGAGGCCGGAAAGCGCCAGCAGCAGCGCCCGGGGAGAGCGCGAGCTGCGATAGGGGAAGGTCACGCGGACGGCGGTCAGGAAATCACCGGCTGCGGCGTAGACCGTCGCGCACTCCCTCAAAAAGCCCGAGTAGGCTGCGCGGGTATGCAGACCTTCCTCAAAGAACGTCCCGCCCTGCACGTCGTTGCGCAGACTGGTCAGGGGCGTTGCCCCGGCGAAGATGCGCACCTGCGTCAAACGCGGGATGAAGGTGGTCAGCGTGTTGACCAGGGCCGCGAAGCAGCAGGCCGGATCGGCGCCCGAGGCCGTGATCCAGCTGCGCACGTCGGCCCGGAAGCGCAGCGTGACGCGCAGGCTGCCGTCGGAAAGCTCCGTGACCTCGGGCAGGGCGGTCAGGAGCGCGGAAAGGTTTGGCATGTCCGCAGCGGCGTCAAGGCTCTCCGCGCCGGTGGAGAGCGCGTCCAGCAGCCCGATGGCCAGCTGCTGCGGGTGCTGTCCGGGGAAGGCGATCCGGCGCGTCTCGGGGAGGATGCCCGTGCCGTCCGACAGCGGAAAGTACAGCGTGACGGCGGCGGTCAGCGGCGTGGCGGCTGGCTTTTCGTCCGCGGGGGTACCGCGGGCAAGGAGCTGATCCCAGAGGGCGGGAAGATCGCGGGATGCGGTGGCGGTCTGCGTTCCAAGGGGCAGCCACCCGGCTTCGTCCATGGCGACGGCGCATCCGCCGACCAGCAGGTTCACGTGGCGGATGTCCTCCAGCTCGCACAGCGTGGCGGTCAGCGCCTGGCTGACAACGAAAAGCTCCTGCCGGCTCATGTCCAGCGCCGAGGGCGCCAGATTCACGGTGCATACGCCGCCCGCGACCTCCACCGGATCCGTACCGGACAGCGCCAGACGCGCGCCGCCGCCCAGGGCCCGGACGCGGCTGTTGCCCTCATGGCTCAGGAGCGCCCGGACGCAGGCTTCTGCCGGGTGCTGTCCGCAGGCAAGGGTCAGAGGGGTGTAGACGGTCAGCAGCTGCTGTCCGTCGATGGAGGGCAGGTACAGTGCCGACAGCTGTTCGGTTTTCAGTCCGGCATCCCCGATCGGAGCGGCATAGGGATTGCCGGCAGGCGGCAGCGTGGGCAGCGGCGTGCTCTGCGGCGCAGCCGATGGCGCGGTGCAGCCGGACAGCATGATCAGCGCCGCAAGCAGGCAGGTCAGGCGGATTCTGCTGCGGTTCATGGCGCGGTTCCCTCCCTGTTGTTCAGCTGGCTCAGACCGATGCGCCAGATGCTCCGTTCTGTGCAGAGGCGGAGGATGACGCTGTCCATCCGTGTGGTCTGCCCGTCCTTCATGAAGGTCGCATGCAGGGTGAAGGTGGCGTACAGTCCGTCGTGGCTGACGCTGCCGCCGGAAGCCTCCCAGCTGATCAGATGGGGCAGCGCGTCCATCTCCGCCGGGAAGCTCTCCGGATCGGGACGGTTCATGCCCGTGGCCGGGTCGCGGCGCGCCACATAGAGGTACAGGCGCTGCCAGTCGCGCGCCGACCAGCAGGCGAGGATGGTGTCCAGCGCGTTTTGGGGACTCAGCAGCAGCGACTCGTCCCGGGTCAGGGGAGCTGCCAGCGCGTTTTCGTCGCCGCCGGTGCGGTAATAGCTCTGGCGCAGACGCAGGCTGTCGGAGGTCTGATCTCCCTGCTCAACGAGGATGACGATCTGATCGACGTCGCAGTTTTCCGTGATGGTGGCGGCGATGGCCTGCATGGCCAGCTGCCTGCGCAGGGGAACCTCCTGCGCCCAGCCGTCCATGGTCTGCCAGGCATCCGGCTCGTCGGCGTAGGCGTTCATGATCTGCCGGGACAGGGTGACAAAGAGCATCCGATCCCGCCGGTGGGTGGAGAGCACCCTTGTGCCGGGCGGAAATACGCCGTTCAGCTCCGTGCTGCTCAGGGACGGCCCGCCCAGCAGCGCCTGCAGCAGCGCAAGCTCATAGGAGGTCGTGGGGGATACGGCGATCTGCCGTACCTCCGGCGCCAGCAGCGGCTCGGTGCCGAAGCGGAACCAGAGCGTGGCGGAGGCAAGCTGCGCGGCAAGCTCGTCCGCGTTCGGAGACGGGATGTCCGATGCGCCGGCGGGCTGGGCTGTGGCCATCGGCGCAAGGGGATCGTGGGGCGCGCAGCCTGTCAGCGTCAGGCAGAAAAGCAGCGCCAGCGCCAGGGGGAGCATTCTGCGCATCAGGCGTCCTCCTTTCTTTCGGATGGCTGCAGGGGCAGCGTTACGGTGAAGGTGGAGCCCTTGCCCGGCTCGGAGGTCAGCGCGACCGTTCCGCCGTGGAGCTGCACCAGCTGCCGCACGATGGAAAGCCCCAGCCCTGTGCCGCCGGTGGCGCGGGAACGGGCCTTGTCCACCCGGTAGAAGCGGTCGAAGATGTGCGGCTGATCCTCCGGGGGAATGCCGATGCCGTTGTCCGAAACGGACAGAACGGCGCTGTGTCCCTGCTGGGAAAGGCTGACGCGGATTTCGCCGCCCTCCGGGGTATACTTGACGGCGTTGTCCGTCAGGTTGTAGATGACCTGCGTGAGCTTGGTGCGGTCGCCGTTCAGGCGCACCTCCGGCGCGATGTCCGTCAGCAGCGTCACCCCGGCCTTGTCCGAGGCGGGGCGCAGGGTGTGCAGCGTCTCCTCCGTGAGGGCAGAAAGATCAAGGGCTTCGGGCTTCAGGACGGTATCGTGGCTGTCCATCTGCGTCAGCGTCAGCAGATCGGTGATGATGTCCGTCAGCCGGTCGATCTCGTGATTCATGTCCTGCATGAACTCCGCCTGCAGCTCCCTGGGCATGTCGGGCTGGTAGATGAGGTTTTCCAAAAGCAGCTTCATCGTTGCCAGGGGCGTTTTCAGCTCGTGGGAGGCGTTGGAGACAAACTGGCTGCGGCTGTGGTCGAAGTGTTCGATCTTCTCCGCCATGGCGTTGTAGCTGTCCGCCAGCTCCTTCATTTCGCCGGAGGCGCGCACCTGCACGCGGGCTGACAGATCCCCCCGGCCCATCCGGCGGATGGCGGAGGTCAGGGCCTTGACCGGCCGGGTCAGCGTCACGGCGAAGATGAGCGCCGCGATAAGCGCCGCCGCTGCCACGGCAACGAAGACCGTGAGCAGCTGCTGCTCCACCCTCACGATGGCGTTGCGCAGCTCCGTCACGGGGGAGGAAAGCACCAGCGCGCCGAGAATCTCGCCGTCATGGACGATGCGGGCGGCGCACAGGGCAGCGTATTCGCCCTCCGTGCCCGCCACGGGATACACGCCGTAGGTGTGGGAGCTGCTGCCGGTAAGCACCTGCGTGATTTCGGGCAGCGTCAGCTGCGTGCCGTCCAGCCGGGAGAAGGTATCCAGCTGCACCTTGCCGTCCGGGCTGACGATGAGCAGGCGGCCCTCTATCTCGCTGGCGGCGGCGGAAAGGCTTTCATACAGCGCATCCATCCGGGCGGAGGCAAAAAAAGGCGCAGCCGACGCGGCCAGCCTCTCCACGGAAAGACTGTCCTGACGGGTGCGCTGCTCATAGAGCGTGCTGCTGACCAGCCCGGTCAGCAGAGCCGCCATCACGGCGAAGGAAGCTCCGATGATCGCCAGAAACGTCAGCAGAATCTTCCAGCGGATGCTTGAAAGCAGGGGCCGCTTAGTCCTTGTCGGTGAAATAGTAACCCACCTTCCACTTGGTCAGGATGAATTCCGGCTGATTCGTGTTGCGCTCCACCTTTTCCCGCAGTCGGCGGATGTGCACGTCCACGGTGCGGGCATCGCCGGTATAATCGTACTTCCACACCGTTTCCAGCATCTCCTGCCGGGAGAAGGGACGGCCGCGGTTGGTGATGAACAGCTGCAGCAGGTCGAACTCCTTGGCGGTCAGCTTCACGTCCTTGCCGCCGAGGGTGACGGTGCGCTTGAGCAGATTGACCTCCAGATCCCGCACCCGGATGATCTTCCGGTCCTCCATGGGCTGCGTGGCGGTGGCCCGGCGCAGCACCGTGCGGATGCGGGCGCGCACCTCCAGAATGTTGAAGGGCTTGGTCATGTAGTCGTCCGCGCCGTACTCCAGCCCGAGTATCTTGTCCATGTCCTCGCCCTTGGCGGTCAGCATGATGATCGGCACGTTGGAGCGCTCCCGGATGCGCTGGCAGACGCTCAGACCGTCCAGCTTGGGCAGCATCACGTCCAGCAGCACCAGATCAAAGGGACGCGTCGCGAATTTCTCCAGCGCTTCCTCGCCGTCCATCGCCAGCTCCGTTTCGTAGCCTTCCTGTTCCAGCGTATATTTGAGGCCCTTGAGCATCAGGGGCTCGTCGTCCACAAGGAGGATGTGCTTCCCCATTTGTTACACTCCTTTGATGAAGTATGTCCATATTTTACGACGAATTGTCAGAAAAATCAAGCAGGAGTGCAATGAAATTGTCATAGTTACTTGTAAAAACTGTTATCTTTCACCCGCATTCGGTCTTTGCCGGTCTGCGACGAGCCTGCCGGTGGCGATTTCCAGCTGCCGGTCGGCCCGACCGGCCACCCGGCTGTCATGGGTGATGAGCACGATGGTATGCCCTTCTGCGTGCAGCTTGTCCATCAGATCAAGCACCTCGGCGGTGGCAGCGGGATCAAGGCTCCCCGTGGGCTCATCAGCCAGCAGCACCGCGGGATTGCGGCTCAGGGCCCGGGCGATGGCTACGCGCTGCTGCTGTCCGCCGGAGAGCTGCGCGGGCTTGTGGGCTGTGCGATCGCCCAGGCCGACGCGCTCAAGCAGCTCCCCGGCCCGGGCTATGCGTTCCCGCGCCGGGACGCCGCACAGCACCATCGGCAGGGCGACATTCTCCAGCGCGGACAGGCGCGGAATGAGCTGGAAGCCCTGAAACACGAAGCCGATCTCCTGTCCGCGCACCTTCGCCAGCTCCTTTTCGGACAAGCGGGACACATCGCGCCCGTGCAGATGGTAGGTGCCGGAGGAAGGCGAGTCAAGGCAGCCCAGCAGGTGCATCAGCGTGGATTTGCCGGAGCCGCTGGGCCCGACGATGGCGGCGTATTCGCCGGGACGTATGTGGAAGGATACCGCGTCCAGCGCGGTCAGGGTGCATTTGCCCATGGGATAGATGCGGGTCAGGCGGTCGGCGACGAGCATGGAAACGCCTCCAGAAACAGAAAGGATCCTGACCACAGGATGGCCAGGATCGGGAGGGAATATCCTTATTTGATCCGCTGGTAATACGCCAGCAGGTTTTCGCCCGCGATGCCTCGGATAGCGTCCTCGCTGTAGCCGTACTCCCGCAGGGCGCTGAGGAGATTCCCCAGCTGCCCCGGGTGCTGCACATCCCCGGGCGTGCGCTCGATGCCGTCGAAATCGCTGCCGAAGCCCACGATTTCCGCGCCGCCCAGCTGGCAGATGTGGTCGATGTGCTGTGCGATGGTCACGCTGTCGGCCTGTCCGTCGGCGGACAGGAAGGCGGGATAGAAGTTCACGCCGATGAAGCCGCCGTACTGGATCATCATGCGGATCTGGTCGTCGGTCAGGTTGCGGAAGTGATCGCACAGCGCACGGCAGCAGGAGTGGCTGGCCATCGGCGGGCGGTGTCCCTTGCGGAACAGGTCGTAGAAGCCGGCTTCGTTCAGGTGGCTCACGTCCACTGCCATGCCCAGACGCTGCATTTCGTGCACGGTCTGGATGCCCGGCCCGGTCAGGCCGTCCGTCGCGTTCACCTTGGCGGGCGTGCCGAAGCGGTTGACGTTGTTCCAGACCAGCGCACCCATGCGGATGCCGCGCGCGCGCCATTCGCCCACGACGGACAGCCCCTTCTGGAACACCTCGCAGCCCTCCAGGGAGAGCATGAAGGCGTTTTCGCCGTCCTTCGCGTCGGCAGGATCGTCCACCTGACGCAGCCCGGCATCGGTCAGCTTCTGCACCGCGCCGAATTCCGCCCCGGCGATCTGCTCATAATCGCCGTTGGGGCCCTTGGGGCCGCTCCACAGGGCGAAGGTCTGCAGCGTGACGCCGCCCTGACGCAGGCGTTCGGGCGTGATGCAGGTTTCGGTCACGGCCTTGCCGCGCACGCCCAGCTCAAAGAGGGTATCGGAATGGGTGTCGGCAATATACATGGGTTCCACCATCCTTCTCTGATAGTCGATCAGTTTTCGCAGATTCGCGTGAAGAGCTGGCCCTTCACCGGCAGCACCTGCAGCTCGAACCAGTCCGGGTTTTCCCGGATGACCAGCTGCCACAGCTCCTCCTCCGACGGAAGCGCGCCGCGCTGCTCCAGCAGGGTCAGGGTTCGGGCCTGCATCTCCCGGGCCAGGGGCAGCACCAGCCTTTCCGGCACGCAGAACATCGTGGTGTCCGGCGCGCCGCCGACCATCGCCATGACGATCCTGCCGGTGCAGATGGGCTGCCAGTCGAAGAAGGCACGCTCATAGACCGGATAGCGGATGGCGTCCGCATCCATCCAGACATAGTGGCTGGGCGTGAGGTACTTGTCCCGGGCGGTGGCCAGCAGCGCGGCCTTCGACAGGGCTTCCGCGCCGGGCAGGCCCTCCACGGGCAGCTCCATGGCGTGGCGCGGACGGAACTCGTGCACGCTGGGCAGGAACTCCGCAATCTGACGCACCAGCAGCGGCTCCACATAGGCGACGAGCGGCAGGTTCTTCAGCGTGGACAGCTGCCTCAGCCAGCGCAGGGTTTCTTCCTCCATGCGGGAGGTATAGAGCGTGACGCACCTGGGCTCAAGGCGCTGGGCGTGCCGCTTCAGCCTGCGCCCCAGCACATAGCGCTTCTGACGCCAGGTTTCGCGCACGCGGACTCCGACCGGCACGCGCAGCCGCAGCTTCACGTCCTCGCTGAGCATCCCCCGGCGGGACTGGGCGGACAGCAGCCGGGAGGCGAAGGAGACACCGAAAACGTTGGCGAAATCCTCCTGCAGCGCATGGGTGGCCGGGATGCGGCAGGGCGGCACAGGCACATCCCACAGCAGGCGGATGATGGGCCGGTGCAGCGTGTACAGATCCCAGCCGTGGCGGAAGGCACGCATGAACAGCGGCTCGTCTCCCTCGGCGAGGGCCCGGAAGAAGCCAGCGGGCGCGAAGCAGAAATCCGGGTGCAGGAAGGGACCGCGGGTCGGCCCGGCCGCAAAGCGCAGCGGCATCCCGTGATGAAAGGTCAGCTCGCCCTCGGGGTTGAACGCATCCGCAGCCACCGGGCAGACGGACAGCAGCGGATCCTCCCGCACCGGCAGACAGCCGGTCAGCGCGCAGGTGAGCACCGGGCCGGAGGGACACGCGCGGAGCTCCCGCAGCAGCGCTCTGTCCCAGCCCTGGGTGAAGCGCATGGCTACGTGAGCCATCAGGATATAGCTCTCGCCCTGCCAGAGGGCGGGCATGGCGGCCCATGCATCCTCCGCCGGGCAGATGAAATGGATATGGCCCAGCGCAAGCATGGCGGACTGCGCCTCCTCATCCGGCTCGGCCGTCAACGTGAGCCCCCAGCTGAGCGCGTCGGGATCGGCAGCGGCGTTCCGGGCGGATTTCAAGGCGGGCTGCGCATCGGCGAATTCCTCCGCAGCCATCAGGATCAGGATTCGGTCCATTGGCGCGTTCCTCCAAATAAAAGGTTGATGTTACCGGATCAGGCGGCGAAGCGCGAGGGAAATGAAGTAGCACACGGCGGCATAGAGCACGATGGCGGCGCCGACGGTGGTATCCCAGGCGTAGGAGCTGACCAGGCCGGCCACGCCGCACAGGAGCGAGATGCCCACGCTGTACAGCGCGTGCTGCCGGCTGGAACGGGCGAGGTTGCGCCCGGCGGCGGCGGGGAGAATCAGCAGGGCGTTGATGAGCATCACGCCCACCCATTTGATGGCCAGCATGACCGCCACAGCCACCAGCACCACGAAGGCACACTCCACCAGCTGCACGCGGATGCCGCGGGTTCTTGCCAGGGATGGATTGACGCTGCCCAGCAGGAGACGGTTGTACATCGCGGCCCACAGCGCCACGCCCAGCACCAGCGCGATCAGCAGATACAGCAGATCCCTGGGCGTCACGGCCAGCACATCGCCCACCAGCAGGCTCGAATACCGGGCAAAGCCGCCGCCCCGGGAGAGGATCAGCAGTCCGGCGGCCACGGAGGTGGAGGAGAACACGCTGATGACCGTGTCCGTCGAGGCGGCGCCGGTCTGCTTGATGCGGCAGATCAGCATCGCCCAGACGATGCCGAAGACCAGCATCGCCAGCAGGTCGCTGGACACGCCCAGCACAATGCCCAGACCGATGCCCGTCAGCGCGCTGTGCCCCAGCGCATCCGAGAAGAACGCCATCTGCTGATTGACCGCCATGGTGCCCAGCAGCGCCAGCAGCGGCGAGAGCAGCAGGATGGCCAGCAGCGCGTTCTTCATGAACGTGAAATTGAAGGTTTCAAAGGGAAGCAGGAAATCCATGACGCGATAGATTGTCTCCATCAGGATTTCACCTCCCCGTCGTTTGCTTCGCCTGTGACGTGGGGCGTCCAGCGATCCGCCCCGTGGATGCGGGCGGAGGTCAGGTTGCGCGCGCCGACGCCGAAGATCCTCTGGAACTCGGGGGACGCAAAGACCGCGTCCGGCGGACCCTGCACCAGAATGCTCCTGTCCAGCAGCGCCACATGATCCGCGTACTGGCGCACGAGGTTCAGGTCGTGGCTGACGAGCAGAATGGCCATGTGGTGCTGCTCCTTCAGGCGCACGACGGTTTCCAGAAACAGCCTGAGGCCGTTCTGATCCACGCCGGAAACCGGCTCGTCCAGCACCAGCAGATCGGGCGTGGGATGGATGGCCAGGGCCAGCAGCACGCGCTGCAGCTCGCCGCCGGAGCAGCGGCCCAGCGGACGCTTTGCAAGGCTCTCGCCCTCCACATCCCGCAGCGCTTCCAGCACCATCCGCCGCGTTTTCCTGCCGATGCCCGTCCATACGGGGCGGCGCGTGAAGGCGGAGGCAAGAAAGTCTTCCACGGTGACGGGCATTTCCTTGTCAAACAGCAGATGCTGCGGCACATAGCCGGTGGTCAGGCGGGAGACCTGCCGGTTCTCACCGTCCACATGGCGGATCGTGCCGCCGTGGGGCAGCTCCCCCAGCAGCGCGCGGATCAGGGTCGTTTTGCCTGCGCCGTTCTGACCGATGAGCACGGTCAGCTGGCCGCAGTGGATGTGCATGGACACATCCTGCAATAGGGTCTGGCCGCCGCGGGAAACAGACACGTTTTCCAGCGCGATGCGGCACAGGGAACAGGTATCGGCAGACATGCAGGGGCTTTCCTCCGTCAGGGCATATTTCAACAAGTACATTATAGCATACCCGTCAAGGGCTTTGTGCGGAAATTGCGCATGTCAGGGAGGAGTTGCGGGATATATCGCGAAATACTCATAGGGCACGGAGCCTGAGAGGATGAAGGAGGCATGAATCATGATTGCGCTGGCATGTGACCATACGGGCATTGAGATGAAGAAGGAAATCATGAAGCTGCTGGACAGCATGGGGCTGGAGTGGAAGGACTTCGGCGTGAACGAGGCTATCAGCTGCGACTATCCGATCTATGGCTACAGGGCGGCCAGGGCGGTGGCGGACGGGGAGTGCGACCGGGGCATTCTGATCTGCGGCACGGGCATCGGCATCGGCATTGCGGCGAGCAAGGTGAAGGGCATCCGCGTATGCACCTGCTCGGATGTGTACAGCGCGGAGCTGAGCAAGCGGCACAACAACAGCAACATCCTGACGATGGGCGCCCGCGTGGTGGGCGTGGATCTGGCGAAGATGATCGCGACGCACTGGCTGACGGCGGAGTTTGAGGGCGGCCGGCACCAGCGCCGGGTGGACATGATTACCGCCATCGAGAACGGCGAGACCCTCTGATAGCGGCGCCGCAGCGCCGTCCCGCATGGCGCTGATGCGTCATACTAATTCTCGATAAAAATGTTGCACCGAGCGCAGTGAATTTTTCGTTCTGGCAAAGCTGAGTGAAGCGAGGCGTACTGGAAGTACGGTGAGCGGAACGAAGCGCAGCCAGAGCGGAAAAGGCGCTGCGCGAATGTAACATTTTTATTGAGAATTTGTATCAGTCCGGAAGGGAAGGATATCCGGGGCGCGTCGATCCAATGGCAAAGAGAAAGGGCTTGTACACACCGGAGATGCCGGATGCGTACAAGCCTTTCTGAATCCGGGTACGGGGAGGATCAGTCGTTTGCGATGGCGGCGCTCCTGTCGCGGATGAACAGCACCAGGGAACGCTCCTCGGCATCAAAAATCACCGTTGCGCCGATGGCCTTTTCAAGGAAAGCGCCCTTGACATAAATCTGCCCGTTCTGCAGCTGCACCTCGTCGCTGCCGATGTCCGTGGCCTGACCATCCACGGTCACCAGCACATCGTCGCCGGCAAACTGCATCACGATGGTGTATCCGGCTGCCTGCAGGGTATACAGGCCGTCCGCACTGGAGCCCGCAAGTGTCCAGCCGGTGTAGCAGTCCACCAGATCCCGCAGGGACATCACGGCATTCCCCCGGCTGTCCACCCACAGGGCCGGACGCAGCGGAACGACGGTTCCATCGACGGTTTGCAGGATGGTCAGCGCCATCCCCGTATTGCCGGAGATGACCAGCGCGTCCGGTACCTCGGTGAGGACGAAAGCCTCCGCGGCAGACGTCGCGGACGCCGTCGGCGCCGGGGTGTATTCCGGGAGCACGATGTCCTCGTAGACCGGCGCGGGCGTTTCTGTTGCGGGCACGGCGGTATGGGAACCGGGGGTCGGCAGCGGCGGCAGGGAAGGCGTGGGGGTGGCGGTCGGCGCAAGCGTTGCGGTGGCCTTGGGCTGCACGTTCGGATTCTCGTACAGGTTGGTCAGCGTGGCAGGGCCTGCGGTGCCGTCCACGCTCAGACCGTTGGCGCGCTGGAAATCCTTCACGGCGTTGTAGGTCTGGTAGCCGTATGCGCCGTCGGCAGAGCCCGCGGGCATGTAGCCCAGCTCAATCAGCCTGCTCTGCAGCTTGCGCACATCATTGCCGCGATCGTTGAAGCGGAGCGTTGTATAGCGTGTGTTGGGGGTGATGGTGGGCACGGGCGGGGCGGAGGGCGCGGGCGTGGCGGTGGGCACCTCCGTCTGGAACGGGACGACGGTGGCGGTGACGCTCACCGGGAGCGGCGTGGGGGTCGGGACGGTCTGCGGCAGCGGCCCTTCCTGCACGGACAGGGTTGTCAGCAGCGCCATATAGGCCAGAAGCGTCTTGAGAAAATCCATGGCAGAAGCCTCCTTGATATCATCACCTTGCATTATACGACAAAACCGCCGGAAACACAACCGATTCTGTCAACTTCGCGAAGTTTTACAAGGAAGCGGATTTGGATTGGCAGCGTTCCCTCTTTCCATTTCGCCCCGTTTGTGGTATGATGACCGGCGAATCCTGTCTCATGGAGGGGACAAGCATGTTTTCCGCAATCCGCAAGAGCTACAGCCATACGATATACGCCAGCTATCTGGGCTACATCACGCAGGCGATTGTCAATAACTTGGCGCCGCTGCTGTTCCTGACATTCATCGCCGAATTCGAGTCGCTGACGCTGGAGCGCATCACGCTGATCACGACGGTCAACTTCGCCGTGCAGCTGCTGGTGGACGCGCTGGCGGCGAAGGCGGTCGACCGCATCGGGTACAGGCCCTGCATCGTGGCGGCGCATCTGTTCGCCGCTGCCGGACTGGCGGGCCTGGCGGTGCTGCCCTCGGTCATGCCGCCCTTTGCCGGCATCCTGACGGCGGTCGTGATGTATGCCATCGGCGGCGGGATCATCGAGGTGCTCATCAGCCCCATTGTCGAGGCCTGTCCCACGCAGCGCAAGGCGGCGGCCATGAGCCTGCTGCATTCGTTCTACTGCTGGGGCCATGTGTTCCTGGTGGTGGTTTCCACCGCGTTCTTCGCTGCCTTCGGAATCGGCAGCTGGCGCGTGTTGGCCTGCCTCTGGGCGCTGGTGCCGCTCATCAACGCGGGCTATTTTCTGCTGGTGCCCCTGAACAGGGTCGTGGCCGAGGGCACGAGGCAGCTGACGCTCCGGGAGCTGTGCGGCAAAAGGGTGTTCTGGATCCTGATGGTGATGATGGTCTGCGCCGGTGCGTCCGAGCAGGCGATGAGTCAGTGGGCCAGCGCCTTTGCGGAGAGGGGCCTTCGCATCGACAAGACCATGGGGGACCTGGCCGGCCCCTGCGCCTTTGCCGTGCTGATGGGAACGGCGCGGGCGCTGTACGGCAAATTTGAAGCGCGGATACCGCTCAGGCGGTTCATGCTGGCCTCCTGCGGGCTGTGCATCCTCTGCTACCTGCTCTCGGCCCTGTGCGCGCAGCCGCTGCTGGCGCTCGTCGGCTGCGCCCTGTGCGGATTTTCGGTGGGCATCTTCTGGCCGGGCACCTTCAGCACCGCTGCGGTGGCGCTGCCCGGCGGCGGAACCGCGATGTTCGCGCTGATGGCGCTGGCGGGCGATCTGGGCTGCTCCGGCGGCCCGACGGTGGTCGGCATGGTTTCCGGCGCGACGGGCGGCGCGCTGCAGGGCGGACTGCTGGCGGCGATCGTGTTTCCCGTGCTGATGCTGCTGGCAACGCTCCTGATCCGCCCGGAGAAGGGATGATCCGTTTCAGTTGGTGACCTGGATGTTCCGGCGCATGTGGAGCAGCGCGTTCTTCTCCAGCCGGGAGACCTGGGCTTGCGAAATGCCGATTTCGCCCGCGACCTCCATCTGTGTCCGTCCCTCGAAGAAGCGCAGGCGGAGGATCTTCTTTTCCCGCTCGTTCAGGCGGTTCAGCGCGTCCCGGATGGCGATCTCCTCGACCCAGCCGTCCACCTTCGCCGTTTCGTCCTTCACCTGATCCATGATGTAGAGCGCGTCGCCGCCGTCGTTGTAGACGGGCTCGAACAGGCTGACGGGGTCCTGAATCGCCTCCAGGGCAAAGACGACGTCCTCCTGCGGGATGTGCATTTCCTCCGCGATCTCCGTCATGGTGGGCTCGCGGTTCAGCCTACTTTGCAGCCGGTCGCGGGCCTGCAGCGCCTTGTAGGCGGTGTCGCGCATGGAGCGGCTGACGCGGATGGCGTTGTTGTCGCGCAGATAGCGGCGGATCTCGCCGATAATCATAGGCACGGCATAGGTGGAGAAGCGGACGTTTTGAGAGGTGTCGAAGTTGTCCAGCGCCTTCATCAGGCCGATGCAGCCGACCTGAAAGAGGTCGTCCACATTTTCGCCCCGGGACGCGAAGCGCTGGATGACGGAGAGCACGAGCCGCAGGTTGCCCTGCAGGAATTCATCCCGGGCGGCCTTGTCGCCGGAGTGGACAAGGGGGAAGAGCTGCCGCATCCGTTCGGCGGAAATGACGGGCAGCTTCGAGGTATCGACGCCGCAGAGTTCAACCTTTCCGTAAGCCATGCCTGCTGCACCTCCTGGGTGGGGATGTACAGAGTATGGCACGGAAAACGGCGGCTTAATCAGCCGGGACAGGATCGGACAGCATCCCGGCAAAGCAGTGAAAAAGCGTCACGGGCATACGAAAAACCTCCCTGCGGTCTGCCGCGGACCATGCTGCCATGGCAGGCGGAGGGCAGGGAGGAAGGGCAGCGGGGCTGTCAGCCCGCGCCGGCCCGGAGCATGTCGCCGTGCAGGCGCTGCAGGATGCGCTTTTCCAGGCGGCTGATGTAGCTTTGCGAGATGCCCATGATGTCCGCCACCTCCTTCTGGGTCATTTCGTCCCGTCCGCCCAGACCGAAGCGCAGCGCCATGATCTTCTGCTCGCGCGGATTGAGCCGGGAGAGCGCGGCAAAGAGCATCTCCTTTTCCGCATCGTCCTCCATCCCGCGGGAAACGGTGTCCGGATCGGTGCCCAGCACATCCGAAAGGAGCAGCTCGTTGCCGTCCCAGTCCGTCTTGAGCGGCTCGTCGATGGAGACCTCCAGCTTCGTGCGGCTGTGGCGGCGCAGGAACATGAGAACCTCGTTCTCGATGCACCGGCTGGCATAGGTGGCCAGCTTGATCTTCTTCGACGGGTCGAAGGTGTTGACGGCCTTGATGAGCCCGATGGTGCCGATGGAGATGAGATCCTCCAGCATCACGCCGGTGTTCTCAAACTTCCGGGCGATAAAGACGACCAGGCGGAGGTTGCGCTCGATGAGCGTCCGGCGGATGGAGCCGTCGTCGGCGGGCAGATGGTCCAGCAGTGCGCGCTCCTCCTCGGCGGTCAGCGGGGCGGGCAGGGGCTCCGGGCCGCCGATGTAGTACAGCTCCCCGGGGGACAGGCTGCTGACAAGGTCGGTCAGCCGCTCGCGGGCGAGGGAGTAGAGCTTGAACGTCATGGTCATGGGATCAGCCTCCTTATGAGATTGCTGTCTGATGCGCTGTTTCCGGCGCGCAGCGGAGCAGGGAAGCGGGCAGGAGCGCCTGAAAGCCCTCGTAGCCGTCCGGGGACAGCCCGATGAGCGCGGCGACCGTCTGCCAGCTGGCGCCGGTCAGAATGCGGATGCAGTCCGGGCGCAGGACGGTCATCATGGCTGTGCCGGAGACGGTGCGGACGGGCATCAGCCGCATGCCGGGCAGAAGCGCCCGGAGGGCGTCGGGGTTTGTGCGCTCCGGCAGCGCGGGGAGCAGGCGCACGGCCGCGCGCTGCGAAATGACAATGACCGGCAAACCGGTGATTGCGTCCCGCAGCAGGTTCCCGCTGTCGACAAGGGCGGTGAGCGTCAGCTGACGCGGCCCCACATGCACCTCCACGGCGGTGGTTGGCGGCGCTGCCCCGCGGCGGGAGACAGCGCGGGGGAAAACGGAGAGCGCTGCGCATCCCGCAAGCAGCAGGAGCGCGCCGGGAAGCGCTGCGGGTGAAATAAAGCGGAGAAAGCCTGTCAGCCACAGGGAGAGCAGCGCGCCTGTGACAACCATGCGCAGCCGGAAGCGGCGCGGCACATCCGGCCATGCCAGCAGAGGGGACAGCGCGGACAGGGGCAGCAGCAGCAGACGCAGGCCGATGCCGGTCTGCCCCGCCATGGCGAGGATGCTGAGCATCAGCGCCGTGAGCAGCATCCGCCACAGGCTGCGAAGCCGCAGGCCTGCGCACAGCCCGATGGAGGACAGCAGGCAGAGGCTGCAGGCAGTCTGCTCAAACAGGTACAGCCAGCTGCTCACACGCATGGCGGATTCCTCCCCGGTTCTTGTTGCATGGCTTACTATAGCGAAAACGGCGCGGCGGGAGCGTCGAACAGATGTGCAGAACAGGTCGGTCTGCGTCGGATGAGGAAGTCTGTGACAGAGGGGGATGCGCCATGAAGATCGGAGCCTATGAGGTGCAGGTGACAGCCCGGGCGAATTGCCGCAGGATGATCCTGCGGTACAGGAAGGACGAGGGCACGCTGCTGCTGTCCGTGCCCACAGGGACGACCCTGCAGGAGATCCGGACGTTCCTGGACAGGAATCGGGCCTGGATCGAAAAGCAGATGCATACGCAGACGCCGTGGCAGCCAGCCTATGCGATGGGCGAGCGCCACTGGTGCCTTGGCTGTCAGCTGGTGCTTGGCAGGGACGCGCCCTGCGGCGAAAAGTTCATCGACTGGCGGAACAGCCGGCTGGAGCAGGTGCTCCGACGGCTGCTGGCAAAATGGATACCGCGTATGGGCGTTTACGTGACGCATGTGACGCTCCAGGAGATGACCAGCCGGTGGGGCAGCTGCCGCGCCGAAACGGGGCGGCTGACCTTCAATACGCGCCTGGGGCTGTATGAGGAAGCGCTGATAGAGGAAACGGTGGTGCACGAGCTGTGCCACTTTGCCCATCCGAACCATTCGGCGTCGTTCTATGCGGAGATGACCCGGTGGCTGCCGGATTGGCGGGAACGCAAGAGAAGGCGGGAGGCGCTCGATGTCCGTCCGATGCCGCCGGAGCAGCCCCTGTGACGGAACACCTCCGCTGTCCGGAAGGCATAGGATGAAGCGTCGGAGAATGCGGCATCGCAGACACTTCGACGTTTTCTCCTTGACATCCCGGACGGAGTGTGACATCATGAAACGAGGCGATATCTATCGCGCGGATTTGGATCCTGTCGTCGGTTCGGAGCAGGGCGGCGTGCGGCCTGTGGTGATTATTCAGAACGATATGGGCAATCTGCATTCGCCCACGGTGATCGTGGCGGCGGTGACAACAAGGTGCAAAAAGCCGGAGCTTCCGGTCCATGTCCGCATCACGGCGGAGGAAAGCGGCCTTGCCCGGGACTCGGTCGTGCTGACCGAGCAGGTGAGAACGCTGGAAAAAACACGCTTGACGCGATATCTGGGCACACTGACGGAGGAAGCCATGCGGCGGATCGACCGGGCGCTGCAAATGAGCCTGGGTACGATGCGCAGAGATAACGGAGGAAAAACGAATGGAAACGATCAAGGCGCGATGGAGGAACGCGGCACGCCGTGAACAGCTGATCGCCTGGGGCCAGATCATGCTCGGATGCCTGATCGGCGCGGCGGCCTACCCGCTGTTCCTGGATCCGGGGAAGATCGCCCCGGGCGGTCTGACGGGCGTGGCGATGATCCTCAAGCACATTTTCGGCTGGGACATCGGCATCACGAGCCTGATCCTGAATATCCCGCTGTTTATCGTCGGCTACCGGGCGATGGGACGGGTTTTCGTGGTGCGCAGCCTGGTGGCGACGGTGCTCTTTTCCCTTGCCATTGACCTGCTGGACCTGCCGGCGATGAACTTTGACCCCATGCTGTCCACGCTCATCGGCGGTGCGCTGCTGGGCATCGGTCTGGGCTTTATCCTGCGCGGCGGCGCGACCACCGGCGGCACGGACATGGTGGCCCGCATGGTGCACAGGCGGCTGCCCTTCATTTCCGTGGGCATGTTCCTGTTCATGATCGACTGCGTGGTGGTCGTCGCGGCGGCGATCGTCATCGGCGGCAGGGAGGCGCTCTATGCGCTGATCTGCATATATGTTTCCGGCAAGGCGGTCGATCTGGTGATGCTGGGCATGTCGAAGAACAAGGCCTGCTTCATCATCACGGATCAGTGGGAAGGGGTGTCCGCGCGGGTGCTGACGGAAATGGAGCGCGGCGTGACCCAGCTGACGGCCCGCGGCGCGTATACCGGCACGGATCGCCCGGTGCTGCTGTGCGTGCTGCCTCCCCAGGAGGTGACGCGCATCAAGGCCATCGTGCGCGAGGAGGACGAGAGCGCGTTCATGTTCATCACCGAGGCGCACGAGGCGCTGGGGGAGGGGTTCTCGCGGCTGATGGGGAGCGACTGACGCTACATTCTGCCTGCGATTCTGTCGCGGGCATTTTTGCATGGCGCGGCCGGCTCATTTCACAAACACGCCAACAACCTCTTGCACAAAGGAAACAAGCATGATATAATATCCATGGTTTCCGTAACTGTTTCCCCAAACGACAAATGACAGGAGGAATCCCCCATGAAGAAGATCCTTGCGATGCTTCTGGCCATGGTCATGCTGCTGGGCTGCGCTGCCTTTGCTGAGACCGTGAATCCTGACGAGATCCCGGATACCGTCAACGCTGCGGACGGCAAGTACGAGATCGCATTCGTGACCGACGTGGGCCAGCTGAAGGACAAGTCCTTCAACCAGGGCACCTGGAACGGCGTGAAGCTCTACGCCTCCCAGAACAACCTGACCTACAAGTACTATCAGCCCGCCAACGGCGACCAGGCGACCGACGACGACCGCTACGACGCCATGAAGGCTGCCTGCGAGGGCGGCGCGAAGGTCGTTGTGTGTGCCGGCTTCATGCAGGGCACCGCACTGGCCAAGGCTGCGGCTGAGTTCACCGATGTGAAGTTCGTCTTCATCGACGGCTGGCAGCTGGGCCTGACCAACGTTGCCCCCATCGCCTTCGCTGAGGAGCAGTCCGGTTATCTGGCCGGCTACGCCGTTGTGAAGGAAGGCTTCACCAAGCTGGGCTTCTCCGGCGGCGGCGGCGGCACCAACCCTGCCTGCATCCGCTACGGCTACGGCTTCGCCCAGGGCGCCAATGCGGCTGCCAAGGAAATGGGCGTTGAGGTTGAGCTGAAGTACTCCTGGCAGTACGGCGCTTCCTTCTCCGCCTCCGCCGAGCTGCAGACCATGATCTCCGGCTGGTACGAGACCGGCACCGAGATCGTCTTCGCCTGCGGCGGCTCCATGTTCTCCTCCATCGTTGCGGCTGCTTCCGCCAACGATGCCTGCGTGGTCGGCGTTGACGTTGACCAGTCCTTCGAGTCCGAGACCGTTGTGACCTCCGCGCTCAAGGGCCTGTCCAACGCGACGGCCTGGGCCATCGCGAAGAACTACAACGGCGAGTGGGACACCGTCGGTGATGTGGCGACCTCTCTGGGCGCCCAGAACGACGCTGTCGGCCTGCCCACCGATACCTGGTCTCTGACCGCCTGGACCGTGGAAGAGTACAACGCGCTGCTCTCTGCCATCAAGGACGGCTCCGTGGTCGTTGACAACGCTGTCCTGGAGAATGATGGTGTGGCGAGCGTCGAGTTCTCCAACCTGAAGGTTATCTACGAGTAATCCGCGCATCACAACGGGGGAGCGTCGAAGGGCGTTCCCCTGTTTTTTGTCTGTTCCATGGTATTTCCCTTGCATTTTCGAAGAAAAGCCCTTATAATGTAATCCATATTGAATCTGCAGGGAAGGCCCCTGCGTCATAGTTCGTGGAAAGGGAGGTGGCTGCATGTCCAACGTGCCCGAGTACGTCATTGAGATGCTCCACATCACCAAGGAGTTTCCGGGGATCAAGGCCAATGATGATATCACGCTCCAGCTGCGCAGGGGAGAGATCCATGCGCTGCTGGGCGAAAACGGCGCCGGCAAATCCACGCTGATGAGCGTGCTGTTTGGCCTGTACCAGCCCGATCAGGGAGAGATCCGCAAGGACGGGGAGGTCGTCCGGATCAACAATCCCAACGACGCGACGGCGCTGCACATCGGCATGGTGCATCAGCACTTCAAGCTGATTGACGTGTTTACGGTGCTGGATAACATCATCCTGGGCGCTGAGGATACCGTGATGGGTTTCCTGAGCAAAAAGCGGGCCCGCGCGAAGGTGACGGAGCTTTCCGAACGCTACGGCCTGAAGGTGGATCTTGACGCGAAGATCGAGGATATCACCGTGGGCATGCAGCAGCGCGTGGAGATTCTCAAAATGCTCTACCGCGACAATGAGGTGCTGATCTTCGATGAGCCGACTGCGGTGCTGACGCCGCAGGAAATCGACGAGCTGATGAAAATTATGAAGGGGCTGGCAGCCGAGGGCAAGTCCATCCTGTTCATCACCCATAAGCTCAACGAGATCATGGCTGTGTCCGACCGCTGCACGGTGCTGCGCAAGGGCAAGTACATCGGCACGGTCAACACGGCGGATACCAACCAGGCGGAGCTGTCCCGCATGATGGTCGGCCGCGATGTGCAGCTGGTGGTGGACAAGCAGCCTGCCGTGCCCGGCGACGCGGTGCTGACGGTGGAGAACCTGACCGTGAAGTCCAAAACGTACAACCGGGAGGCTGTCAGGGATGTCAGCTTTACGGCACACGCGGGAGAGATCGTCTGCATCGCCGGCATTGACGGCAACGGTCAGAGCGAGCTGGTCTATGCCATCACCGGCCTGGAGAAGGCGGCCAAAGGGAAGATCACCCTGCGCGGCGAGGATATCACGGCGGCTTCCATCCGCAAGCGTTCCAAGGCGGGCATGTCCCATATCCCCGAGGACCGGCACAAGCATGGCCTGATCCTGGACAATACGCTGGAGCAGAATCTGGTGCTGCAGCGCTACTATGAGCCACGGTTCCAGAAGGCGGGCTTCATCCGCTTTGACGCGGTGCGCGCCTATGCCGAGACGCTGATCGAGCAGTATGACGTGCGCTCCGGTCAGGGCCCTGTGACGGTAACCCGTTCGATGTCCGGCGGCAATCAGCAAAAGGCGATCATCGCCCGCGAGATTGACCGCGACCTGCCGCTGATCGTTGCCGTGCAGCCCACCCGCGGACTGGATGTCGGCGCGATCGAGTACATCCACCATCAGCTGGTCAGCGCCCGCGATGCGGGCAAGGCTGTGCTGCTGGTGTCCCTCGAGCTGGATGAGGTGATGAATCTCTCCGACCGCATCCTGGTGATGTATGAGGGCGAAATCGTCGGCGAGCTGGATCCCAAGGACACCACCGTTGAGGAGCTGGGCCTGTACATGGCTGGCGCCAGGCGTCAGGAAAAGGAGGCGGCAAAGTGGGCAAGGTAAGTGTACGGGGTCTCCTGAAGAAGGACGGAGCCCGAACCATTCTGGCTTCCCTGCTGTCGATCGTCATCGGTATGCTGGCAGGCTCCATCATCATCACCATCGTCGGCCTGACCAACGAACCCCTTGGCGTCAAGGGCGTGTGGGACGGCATCCGCATTGTTTTTCTGGGCCTGTTCGTGAAGGCGCGCGACGCCGCGGGCAATCTTGTGTTTGCCTTCAACCCGCAGATGATGGGCAACATGCTCTTCCGCGCCATTCCCGTCATCCTGACCGGCCTTTCCGTGGCGGTGGCCAGCAAGACCGGCCTGTTCAACATCGGTGCGCCCGGACAGTATCTGGCGGGCACGGCGGCGACGCTGTTCATCGCCCTGTCGATGCCCGTGACCGGGAGCGAAATGACACTGTGGCAAGCCGCGCAGGGTGTCACCCATGCTGTGACCTTCCCGGCGTGGTTTGTCTGGAGCGTAGCTTTTATCGGCGGCATAGTGGCAGGCGCGCTGTGGGGAGCGATTCCCGGCTTGCTCAAGTCGCTGCTGAACATCAACGAGGTGCTGGCCTGCATCATGACCAACTGGATTGCCGCCAACCTCGTTACCTGGGCGTTTGACATTTCAAACCTGAAAAACGTGGTGGAGAACACCAAGACCGGTTACATCTACAAGACCTCCTTCAATGGTGTGGAAACGGCCAAGCTCGGTCTGGACAAGGTGTTTCCCGGCTCGCAGGTCAACGGCGGCATCATCATCGCGGCGGTGCTGGCGGTGGTGGTGTATATCATCCTGAGCCGTACCACCTTCGGCTATGAGCTCAAGGCCTGCGGCTCCAACCGTCTGGCTGCCCGCTACGCCGGCATCAGGGACAAACGCTCCATTGTCGTGTCGATGGCGATTGCCGGCGCCCTCGCCGGCGCCGCCGGATCGCTGTACTATCTGGCAGGCAATACGGAGTTCTTCTGGTCCACCTACCAGTCGCTGCCGGCGGTGGGCTTCAACGGCATCCCCGTGGCGCTGCTGGCGGCGAACCATCCCGTTGGCGTCATCTTCACAGGCATGTTCATGTCCATGCTGGATATCTGCGGTCTGCAGCTGACCAACCTGACCGGCTTCAATGAGTACATCACGGATGTCATCATCGCGGTGATCGTGTACCTGGCTGCGTTCTCGCTGGTGATCAGGATGTTCATCGGGAAAATCGGTCACAAGCATGGCGGAAAGGAGGAAGGGAAGTAATGGATATCATTTCTCAGGCTATCAACCAGGGAACGATTCCCTTCCTGATCCGGCAGACGCTGATCTACGCGGTGCCGCTGATGATCGTGGCATTGGCCGGCGTGTTCTCCGAGCGCAGCGGCGTGATCAACCTGGCGCTGGAGGGCATCATGATCTTCGGCGCGTTTGTGGGCGTGCTGTTTGTTCGGCTTGTGCAGCAGTGGGGCTGGTTTGAAGCGGCGTACACGGCGAAAAACTGGCTTTCGCTGCAGGGCTTTGCGCTGCTGACGATGTGCGTGTCGGCTGCGTTGGGATCGCTCTTTGCGATGCTGCTGGCCTTTGCCGCCATCAACCTGAAGGCGGATCAGACCATCGGCGGTACGGCGCTGAATCTGCTGGCGCCGGCGCTGGTGCTGTTCTTCGTGCGCATTCTGGCCAATCAGAATACCCTGCAGATGTTCAAGGGCGACTCGGCGGGATGGTTCATGCTCAAGGAAAGCCTGTTTGGCTACGGCGTGGGACGCGGTGTGAACAAAACGCCCTCCATGGGCTTCCTCGGGCAGGTGTTCATCAACAAGGTGTACCCGATGACCTATGTGTGCATTCTGGTGTTCATCGTGCTGGCAGTTATCCTGTACAAGACGAAGTTCGGCCTGCGCCTGCGCGCCTGCGGCGAGAACCCCCAGGCGGCGGACAGCCTGGGCATCAATGTGTTCAAGATGCGCTATGCGGGCGTGGGCATTTCCGGCGCGCTGGCGGGCATGGGCGGCTTTGTGTATGCGATGACCACCGCCAACTGCACCTCCAACGGCGATGTGGCGGGCTTCGGCTTCCTGGCGCTGGCGGTCATGATCTTTGGCAACTGGAAGCCGCTGAACATTGCCGGTGCGGCGCTGCTCTTCGGCCTGTTCAAGTGCATTGCGGCCTCCTACGGTTCGCTGGACATCAACGGCGACGGGGTGTACATGCTCAAGGAAATCGGCGTGTCCGCCCATGTGTACCGCCTGCTGCCCTATGTGATCACTCTGGTGGTGCTGGCCTTTACCTCGAAGTCCTCCCGTGCGCCCAAGGCGGAGGGCATCCCCTATGACAAGAGCGTCCGCTGACGGACGATGCATTTCCCGGGCGGACGGCTGCTGAAGTCGTCCGCCTTTTTTGAAGGAGGCGTGACGGATGGCCTATTGGATCTGGTACTTCGGTGATCTGGAACTGTACCACAGCTGCCGGCTGCAGATGCGGCGGGAGGAATTCGATTACCATTTCCCGCCCTTCTGGCGACTGGACGACGCGCACAGGAACGTCGTGTTCCGCAAGACGTTCAGCCTTGCGGCGCCGGGCGCGATCCGGGTTTGCGCGCATGGGCGCGGGATGCTGGAGGTGGACGGTCGCCGCTATCCGTATGATGGTCGGGAAATTGCCCTCACAGCCGGAGCGCATGTGCTGGAAGCGAAGCTGATGAGCGAGGAGGTGCCGCTGCTCTATGTCAGCGGCGCTGTGGAATCCGACGACACCTGGGATGTGAGCTGCTATGACGGCCAATGGGTCAGGGCGGGCGGCAACTGGTATTTCCGCGATCCGGAGAAATGCCCGGTGGTGTTCCCCTTCGCCTATCAGGCGCTTCAGCCGGTTTCCGCATCGCGCGGCGGTGACGGTATCCTCTATGATTACGGCGAGGAGTGCTTTGGCCCCGTGACCCTTGGCGACACGGCGGCGGAAACGTATCTACGCTACGGCGAGTCCCGCGAGGAGGCGCTGAGCGGGGAAGCCATCGTGCAGCAGCGCGTCCCGGCAGGTGCGGAGCGCAAGCTCCCGGCGCGGGCGTTCCGCTACCTCTGGGTCAGCCGGGACGTCCCGCTGCGGGCGGAGTCGGAGCTGCTGCCGCTGCGCAGAAGGGGCTCCTTCTCCTGCAGCGACCCGCGGCTGAACCGCATCTGGGAGGTGGCGCAGCACACATTTCACCTGTGCAGCCGGGAGGTCTTTCTGGACGGCATCAAGCGCGACCGGTGGGTCTGGTCGGGCGATGCGTACCAGTCGTATCTCATCAACCGGTACTGCTTTAACGACCGGGAAATCATGCGCCGCACGATCATCGCGCTGCGCGGACGCGATCCCGTCCCCGGGCACATCAACACGATTCTGGACTACTCCTTCTACTGGATTATGTCGCTGGAGGAGTACAGGCTGATGATTGGCGACGATGGGTTCGTCCAAAGGATGTGGCCCCTGGCGGTCAGCCTGATGGACTACTGCCTGGCGCGCCGGGATGCAAACGGCTTCTGCGCCAATGCGGGAAACGGCTGGATCTTTGTGGACTGGGCCGATATGGACAAGGAATACGCCGTCTGCGCGGAGCAGATGCTGCTGCTGCGCGCGCTGGAAACGATGGCGCATCTGGCGGAGAGCGTCGGTGCAAACGGCGCGGTCTATCAGGCTGAGTTCGACGCGCTGCGCGGGAAGGTCGATGCGTATTTCTGGGATGAGGAAAAGGGCGCGTACATCGACAGCTACGCCAGCGGCAAGCGAAACGTCACCCGCCATGCGAACATCCTTGCGCTGCTGTTCGGCTACGCGGGGAACAAGCGGGAACGCATTTTGCGCCACGTGCTGCTGAATGCCGCGGTGCCGGCTATTCGCACGCCCTATTTCAAGTTCTATGAGCTGGACGCGCTGTGCGACGCAGGCCAAATGGAGGAGGTGCTGCGGCGCATCCATGCGTACTGGGGCAGCATGGTGGACGGCGGCGCGACGAGCATCTGGGAGGAGTACAGCCCCGAGGAGCCGATGGCGCAGCAGTACGGCATGTATGGTGACCGCTTCGGCAAGAGCCTGTGCCATGCCTGGGGCGCCAGCCCGATCTACCTGCTGGGACGGTGGTTCCTTGGCGTGAAGCCGACGAGTCCGGGGTATGCGACCTTCGACGTGCGGCCGGAGGCGGCCGGGCTGGACTGGCTGGAGGGCAGCGTCCCCATCGGGCCGTGGCACGGCGAGGTGCGCGTCCGCGTGCAGGGCGATATCTGCACCTGCTGCGCGTCGGTGGAGGGCGGCACGCTGTATTGGAAGGGCAGGGCGTATCCGCTGGAGAAGAAGGTGGCGATTCGTGTGGGGGATCCGGAGGCTGACGGGGCATGTCACATATCGCCGGAGGAATCCCAAAAGTGACAGGTACAAAACGAAAATCTGATTTTGCCGAGAAACGTTCGGAAAATCCCTTGACAGTCGATATCGTTTACGGTAAAATGGCTCTGTAATGTTCTCTTGACGGGTCTGATCAGCCTGTCCGGACAGAGGTTACAGAGGAGGAAATGCCATGTCCCACGTGATGATGTGTTTTCGTGCCGGGGACAAGTGTACCCTCCGCAATGAGCGCAAAGCCCAATTCAAGAGCGCGGTCTGGTCGTATACAGCCGTGCTCTTTTTCGTGGGTGTCTGAATAATACAAACGGAGGTTTCCTGATGAAGAAGGTTGCCATCATCATGGGCAGCGACAGCGATCTGCCCGTTCTCAAGCCGGCCTTTGAGCAGCTGAGGAAGCTGGACATTCCCTTTGAGGCCCATGTGTACTCCGCGCACCGCACGCCTGCGGAGGCGGCTGCGTTCGCGCAGAACGCCCGGGAGAACGGCTTCGGCGTGCTGATCTGCGCGGCGGGCAAGGCGGCGCATCTGGCAGGCGCCTTTGCCGCCCGGACGACGCTGCCGGTGATCGGCATTCCGGTCAAGTCCTCCACGCTGGACGGCCTGGACGCGCTGCTGTCCACCGTGCAGATGCCCAGCGGGATGCCCGTGGCAACCGTCGCCATCGACGGCAGCGCCAACGCGGCGCTGCTGGCGGCGCAGATCATCGCGGTGGAGGACGCCGCGCTGGCGGCGAAGCTCGACGCGATGCGCAGGGCGCAGCATGACGCGGTGATCGCCAAGGATGCCGCGCTGGTGATCGAATAACCCAAAAGCCGAACATTCCGTGCTTTGCAAAGGGGCAAATGTTCGGGGACATGACATTCGCGGTCAAACGCGGGAAAGAGAAGCACGAACAGATGAAGAACGAGCTTTGGCTGGATATGGACGAGCTTCATGAGGATATCGACAAGCCCCGCGAGGAGTGCGGCGTTTTCGGCATTTACCGCCGGGAAGGAAACGGCGTGGTGGCGGAGACGTATCACGCGCTGTATGCGCTGCAGCATCGCGGGCAGGAGAGCTGCGGCATCTGCGTCAACACGGACGGCGTGATGCGCAACCACCGTGACAACGGTCTGGTGACGGAGGTCTTTACCCGCGATGTGCTGGAAAAGATCGAGGAAGGCAACATGGCCATCGGCCATTGCCGCTACGCCGCTGCGGACATGAAGAGCCGCTCCAATGCGCAGCCCATCCTCATCAACCATCAGAAGGGCGCGATGGCGCTGGCCTGCAACGGTGCATTGACCAACGCCGCCGAGCTGCGCGACGCGCTGGAGGCCAAGGGCGCGATCTTCCACGCCACCGCCGACACCGAGGTGATCCCCTACATCATCACGCAGGAGCGCCTCAAGTGCGGCTCGATCGAGGAAGCCGTCTTCAACGCCATGAAGATCATCAGGGGCGCGTATTCGATGGTGCTCATGAGCCCCACGAAGCTGATTGCCGCCCGTGATCCCCATGGCTTCCGTCCGCTGTGCATGGGTCACATCGGTTCGGATGTGGTGTTCGCCTCCGAATCCTGCGCGCTGGACAGCGTGGGCGCGACCTTCGACCGCGACATCGCCGCCGGTGAGGTGGTCGTGGTGACCAGGGACGGCATCGAGTCCTATCAGACCGAGGGCGCCTGCCATGACGGATTGTGCGTGTTCGAGTTTGTGTATACCGCCCGTCCCGATTCCGTGATTGACGGCAGCAGCGTGCATGAGGCCCGCAAGCGTGCCGGCGCGTTCCTGGCGCTGGAGCATCCGGTGCAGGCGGATGTGGTGATCGGCGTGCCGGACAGCGGTCTGGACGCGGCGCTGGGCTATGCGCAGCAGTCCGGCATTCCCTATGGCATCGGCTTTCTGAAGAACAAGTACATCGGCCGCACCTTCATCCTGCCCGAGCAGAAGCAGCGTCAGGACGCGGTGCGCATCAAGCTGAACGCGATCCGCTCCACCGTTGCGGGCAAGCGTGTGGTCATGGTGGACGACTCCATCGTGCGCGGCACGACCTGCGCGCATATCGTGGGTCTCCTGCGGGAGGCCGGCGCGAAGGAAGTGCATGTGCGTCTGTCCTCGCCGCCCTTTACCAATGTGTGCTACTTCGGCACGGACGTGAGCAAGCGGGAGACGCTGATTGCGGCGAACCACACGGTGGAGGAGATTCGCGAGATCATCGGCGCGGACTCCATCGGATACCTGCCCCTGGAGGCCTGCGACAAGATCGCCGCGGGCAGCAGGTGCAGGTTCTGCAAGGGCTGCTTCACCGGGGAGTACCCCATCGAGCCGCCCAAGGTCAAGCACATCAACAAGTACGACCAGCCCCTCACCCTGGAAAAGAAGACCCGAGGCTGAGGACGCAAGCAATAAAGGAGAAACAGCATGAAGAGCGAGAGCGCATCCTACAAGGCAGCCGGCGTGGACATTGTGGCCGGCTACAAGGCGGTTGAACTGATGAAGAAGCATGTGGCCCGCACCAAAACCGAGGGCTGCGTGGACGATATCGGCGGCTTCGGCGGCTGCTTTGGCCTGAACACCGCCGGGATGCAGCAGCCCGTGCTGGTCTCCGGCACGGACGGCGTGGGCACCAAGCTGAAGGTGGCCATGCTGCTGGACAAGCACGACACCATTGGCATTGACTGCGTGGCGATGTGCGTCAACGACGTGATCTGCTGCGGCGCGAAGCCGTTGTTCTTCCTGGATTACATCGCCTGCGGTAAAAACATCCCCGAGAAGATCGCTCAGATCGTCGGCGGCGTGGCGGAGGGCTGCGTGCAGTCCGGCTGCGCGCTCATCGGCGGTGAAACCGCGGAGCATCCCGGCATGATGCCCGAGGATGATTACGATCTGGCGGGCTTCACCGTGGGCATTGTGGACAAGGAGAAGATCATCGACCCTTCTACCATGAAGGCCGGGGACGTCATCATCGCCCTGCCCTCCACGGGCGTTCACTCCAACGGCTTCTCCCTGGTGCGCAAGGTGTTCGGCCTGACCGACGGCGCGCAGG
>JBJEUF010000074.1:0-3363 GCA_051883695.1 Aristaeellaceae bacterium | reverse complement strand
GACCGCGACAGCAGGGGCAACCTGACCTACACCTATACCACCAGTGAGGGCAAGACCTACGCCCTGAAGCCCGAGGATGTGCTTCATATTCCCGGGCTCGGCTTTGATGGTGTGGTCGGCTACAGCCCCATTGCGCTGGAGAAGAGCGCCATCGGCCTCGGCATCGCCGCGGAGGAATACGGCAGCAAGTTCTTCTCCAACGGTGCGCGTCCCTCCGGCATTCTGGTGCATCCGAACACGGTGAAGGACCCCTCGGCCCTCCGCGCCAGCTGGAATGCGGCGTTCACCGGCTCCGCAAACGCGGGCAAGGTGGCCGTGCTCGAAGAAAACATGCACTTTGAGCCGCTGACCATGCCCAATAATGAGGCACAGTTCCTGGAAACACGCAAGTTTCAGGTCAATGAAATCTGCCGCATCTTCCGGGTTCCGCCCCACATGATCGGCGATCTGGATCGTGCTACCTTCTCCAATATTGAGCATCAGTCCATCAGCTTTGCCGTACATACGATACGCCCCTGGCTGGTACGCATTGAACAGGCCATGAATCGCGCCCTCTTCCCGGATAACGAGAAGGGGCGCTTTTATGTGCAGTTCAATCTGGACGGACTCATGCGCGGCGACTACAAGAGCCGCATGGAAGGCTATGCCATTGCCCGTCAGAACGGCTGGATGAGCGCGAATGAAATCCGTGAGCTGGAGAATCTGAACCCGCTCTCCGATGAGGACGGCGGCAATGTGTATCTGGTCAACGGCAACATGATTCCCATCAACGTGTGCGGTCTGACGCAGGTGGTCAAGGCAGTCACGGCTGTTGATCCTGCTGCCGGAGAACAGACGCAGACAGACCAGCCCCAGGAACAGAAGGAGGATGATTCCGCTTGAGAGAGATTCACCTGAACGGCTACATCGATGATGAGATTTGGTACGGTGACGAGATTACTCCGGCCAGTCTCCACGATGAGCTGTATCCCCAGGACGCACAGCCCGGTGAGGATGTGCGCATCATTCTGAACAGCTATGGCGGCTCCTGCAACGCGGCGACGCAGATGTATGACGAGCTGAAGGCCTATCCGGGCAATGTTCACATCATCGTTTCCGGCACCGCAGCCTCCGCGGCAACCGTGCTGGCGATGGCCGCCAACCGGCTGGAAATGACGCCCGGCAGCCTGTTCATGTGCCATGACCCCGTCATGGGTGCCTATGGCAATGAGGCTGACCTTGAGCAGGCGATGGGCATTCTCCGTGCCTGCAAAAACAGCATCATCAACATGTACTGCCAGCGCACCTGGCACAGCCGGGACGATGTAGCCGCCATGATGCGTGCGACCACATGGATGGACGCCAACGCCGCTCTGCAGGAGGGCTTCATCGACGCTGTCATGACGGAGCCTGCCGCCGGTGTCACCAATGCCGCCTTTGAGCATCGGGTTGATCCCGAGGAGGCGAAAGCGAAGTACCAGAGCTGGATGGACAGGCACAAGCCCATGCGCCGCTCCGTCCGCAATGAAGCCCCGCAGGCGGCTCCCACTGAACCCCGTACCAGCGCATCCGACCTGCAGGGCAGGCTGGATCGCCTGAAATACACCTACTGAGGAGGTCATCGTATGAACGAGATTCTTTCCATGCGCGAAAAGCGCGCGAAGCTGTGGGATGCCACCAAGGCGTTTGTGGAGTCCCGCAAGGATGCCAACGGTACCCTGTCCGCCGAGGACACCGCTACCTATGAGAAGATGGAGGCCGATGTTGTCCGGATGGGCAAGGAAATCGAGCGGCTGGAGCGTCAGGAGGCCCTTGACCTGGAATTCGACCGCCCGACCAGCCGCCCGCTGGTGGACAAGCCTCTCTCTCCCGAGGATAAGCCCCGCAAGACCGGCTCCGCGTCCGATGAGTACAAGAGCGCCTTCTGGCACGCGATGCGCGACAAGTCCGTGCCGCACGAGGTCTACAACGTGCTGAAGATCGGTGAGGATGACCACGGCGGCTATCTGGTTCCCGATGAATATGAGCGCCAGCTGATTGATGCGCTGCAGGAGCAGAACATCTTCCGTCAGCTGGCGCATGTCATTTCCACCAGCTCCGGCGACCGCAAGATTCCCGTGGTCCGCTCTCACGGCACCGCGGCCTGGATTGACGAGAACGCCGCCTATCCCGAGAGCGATGACACCTTCGGTCAGATTTCCATCAGCGCGTTCAAGCTGGCCACGACCATCAAGGTGTCGGACGAGCTGCTCCACGACTCCGTGTTCGATGTGCCGTCCTATATCGCCAAGGAGTTCGCCCGCCGCATCGGCTCTGCCGAGGAGGAAGCGTTCTTCGTCGGCGATGGTGCGGGCAAGCCCACCGGCATCCTGAACGACAAGGATGGTGCGCAGGTCGGCATCACCACCGGCAGCGCGACCGCCATCACCTTCGATGATGTGATGGACCTGTTCTATTCTCTGCGTGCGCCCTACCGCCGCAGTGCCGTGTTCATCATGAACGACAGCACCGTGAAGGCGCTGCGCAAGCTGAAGAACGGGAGCGGCGACTACATCTGGCAGCCCTCTGTGACCGCCGGTACGCCCGATACCATCCTGAACCGCCCGGTGTACACCTCGCCGTTTGTGCCGCTGCTGGGCTCCGGCACGAAGCCCATTCTCTTCGGCGACATGAACTACTACTGGGTGGCTGATCGTGAGGGCCGCCGCTTCCAGCGCCTGAATGAGCTGTACGCGCCCAATGGTCAGGTGGGCTTCCTGTCCTCCGAGCGCGTGGACGGCAAGCTGATCCTGCCCGAGGCCGTCAAGTGCCTGCAGATGAAGGTGTGAGGTGACGCCGTATGAGTGACTTTTCCACGAGAAACTACTTTGCCCACGGCGGGAATGAGCTTGTCATCGGCGGCAAGCTCACCTTCCTGCCGGGCGCAACCGTTGAGGGAGCCGAGGGCCTGCTGGACATGCCGGACAAGGCCCCGCTGCCCAGCGTTCCTGACAGCAAGGCCACAACCGCCGCCGGTCTGCGAGATGATTTCAATCACCTTCTGGCAGCGCTTCGGGAGAGCGGTGTGCTGGCTGCGCCGGAGGCTGGTGATGCGCCTTGATTCTTACGGTTGATGAGGTCAAGGCCCATCTGCGCATCGAGGATGATGACGAGGATGCCTACCTGGAATCCCTCATCCGGCAGGGACAGGCCGTTGCCGAGGATTACTGCCGCGTATCGTTTGAGACGGACACCGTTGCACAGCCGGTTCGACTGGCTGTGCTGCTTTTTGTCAGCCACTACTACGAGAACCGCGACATCTCCGAGCGCAGCGTATACAACGCCATGATGACGGCCTTCCACAATCTGCTGTACCCCTACCGCGCAGTCGAAAAAATGTTCTGA
>JBJEUF010000073.1:0-13976 GCA_051883695.1 Aristaeellaceae bacterium | reverse complement strand
GAGGCATTGCTCCCTGCTGGCCGTGCTTATGCGTGGCGTGGTTTGACGGTTACGACGCGCATGACCCATGCAAAAAGGACATCCATCTTGGTAGATGCGATGTCCTTGCAGGTGGTGTAGGGGTTCATTCACCCCCCTTATTCTTTTGTCGTTAATGTAACATCGCCCTACAGCCGACCTCCGATCAGTCCCTATTTTCATGGTTTGGAAAAGGATGAAAACATGGCCTGACAACCGCATAACCCTTGATTTTCAAGGCTTTCCCGGTTTGTCGTTATTATACCATAAGGGCACACCTTTCTGACCCAGCTGCAGGCCACAGGCCGCGTGGATATCAAGACCCTGCAGAGCATCGCCGGTCATTCCAAGATTACCATGACCATGAACACCTATGTCCACCGGGAGGTGGGCAACGTGGAAAAGGTCAGCCGGGACAATGCGGGACTGTTCACCAGGGCGTGATTGCATAAAGTTGCAACCGTATGCAGACAGACGGTCACGCGATTTTGCACGGATTTCACGGCTGAAAAAGCCCTGAAGTGCCGATGAAACAAGGCTTTCCGCTCCTTTGGCACAGCAGCATCCTTTGCAGGGAACTGACTGCATAAAAGAGAAAACCCATGGCTGATTGGGCAGCCATGGGTCGGAAAGCCTTGATTTGTACGGGTTCTCAGCGCTTGCTGAACTGCGGCGCACGACGGGCAGCCTTCAGACCGTACTTCTTGCGCTCCTTCATACGAGGATCGCGGGTCAGGAAGCCAGCCTTCTTCAGGGCGGGGCGCAGCTCGGGATCAGCCTTGCACAGGGCGCGGGAGATGCCGTGACGGATCGCGCCAGCCTGACCGGCCAGACCGCCGCCGCACACATTCACCATCACGTCGAAGTTGGTGGTGTTGGTCAGCACCAGGGGCTGACGGACGGTCATCTTCAGGGTCTCCAGACCGAAGTAGTTATCAATATCGCGCTTGTTGATGATGATCTTGCCCTCGCCGGCAACCAAACGGACACGGGCAACGGCCTTCTTGCGGCGGCCAACAGCGCTGTAATCAACCTTAGCCATTTGCGTTTACTCCTTTCGCCTGATTACACGAGGTCGAACTTCACGGGCTTCTGAGCGGCATGAATGTGCTCAGCGCCAGCATAGATGTGAAGCTTCTTGGCCATCTGACGGCCCAGAGGGCCCTTGGGCAGCATACCCACGATCGCCTTGCGCATGGCAAACTCAGGCTTCTCGGCCAGCAGCTTGCGGTACTTGGTCTCCTTCAGGCCGCCTACGTAGCCGCTGTGCTTGTAGTAGATCTTCTGATCCAGCTTCTTGCCGGTCAGGATGACCTTGGAAGCGTTGATGATGATGACATAGTCTCCGGTGTCCACGTTGGGGGTGTAGATCGGCTTGTTCTTGCCGCGCAGGATGTTCGCAACCTGGCTGGCAACACGGCCCAGAGCCTGGCCCTCGGCATCGACAACATACCACCGACGGGTAATGTCAGCCGCTTTCGGCATGAAAGTCTTCAAAGGTGTTTCCTCCCTAAGTTTCTGTTCAATGAGAGTTATGCGTCCGACATGTTGGTCTTCATGCCCGTCGCGTATGTTTCATTCAATAGTTACCGGGGCTAGCGGAGCTATTGATGCCATCGTTAATTGTACTATATCCAGATATGAAAGTCAAGCACTTTTTCTTGTTTCCCAAAGGAATTTGCCATGAATCTGCAATAACATCCCTTCCGCTATCTTCTCAGCCCCCTGGGATAGTGATTCTTCATGATCTCGTCAGAGATTTTTCCCCAGCCCAGCGCAATCCCCTCAAAGCACGCCAGAACCCAGCCCTTCCCCTCCGCCGGGATTGTCTGACCGCTCTGATACAGCCTTGCCTGCTCCTCCGTCAGGGCCACGCGTGGTACATCCGGCGGCGCGATGCTGACAGCCCATGCATGGTCCGGCGTGAATACGGGCGGCTTGCCGCCCCTTCCCCTTTGCAGCCTGATGCTTCCCAGCTTCATGCCCGAACGAAGCGAGGACACCTCCGGCAGCTTCCCCTCAGGCAGCTCCGGAACGCATTCCAGCACATATTCATCAAACCGCGCGTCTGAAGCAACGAGGCTGGCTGCGTTCGGCGCAGCCCCATGGGACATCCCCGGAAGCGCCGCCTCCAATACGCTGCTCATCCTGGCCGATGGCGTAAACGGCTTCCAGGACATCCCGCCAGCGCCGGAACGCTTCCGCAGCAGTGCCACGAAATGCCCTTCTCCGCGCACGCGATGGGGATAAACCGTCAGCATGCCCGTTGGCGCATCCAGCCCGGGCAGGGTGAAGGGACAGCAGGCAAAGTCCGGATGCCGCTGCAGAAACGTTTCAATCACATTCTCGTTCTCGATGCGATTCAGCGTGCAGGTGGAATAGACCAACCGCCCGCCGGGACGGAGCATCTGCGCCGCACTGTCCAGTATGTCCGCCTGTCGCTTTGCGCAGCCCGCAGGGGCATCCGGCGTCCACTCACCGCGTGTTTCCGGGTGACGGCGGAACATCCCTTCCCCGGAGCACGGCGCGTCGCACTGAATCGCGTCAAAGGCCTCGGGCCACATTTCCGCCAGCGCTTCAGGATATGCGCAGGTCACGACCGCGTTGGGAATGCCCATGCGCTCAATATTCCGCGAGAGGATTCTTGCGCGATCCCGCACCGGCTCATTGCACACCAGCGTCCCCTGCCCTGCCATCCGCAAGCCCAGCTGCGTTGATTTTCCTCCCGGCGCAGCGCATAGATCGAGCACATGCTCACCCGGAACCGGCGCAAGCACCGCAGCCGGAATCATGGCGCTGGGCTCCTGCAGATACCACGCGCCCGCTTCATGCAGCACAGCCGCTCCCGCCCGGGACGCCATACCAAGGTAATACGCCGTTGGCTCCCACGGAACCCGTTCCAGCAGCTCGCCCCGGTCGAAATACGCCGTCAGCCGTTCGCCGCCCTTGCAGGGATTGAGCCGGATGCCACGCTGATAGGGCTCCTCATAGCTGCGCAAAAAGGCGGGCAGTTCGTCTCCGAGCTGCGCCGCCATCCGTTCCACAAAAGCCTCCGGCAGGTTCATTCTCTGTCTCCCCTATTCATCGCTTGCTGCTCCTGTGTATGCCACTGCGGCGGATAACAGGGCTGATGATACGCCTGCTGCTCACTTCCCATATCCGGCAGGATGTATTCATCCGAGCCATCCGCAGCCCTGCGCCGGCGCGCCGGAATCACCCGCCTTGCAGGGCGTACAGGCGCTTTCAGCCGCATTTCCGCCTGCTGCGCGGTATCATATCCCGCAGGCTGAGGCTGGCTGGCCGCCGGTTCGGGTACTTCCTCATAGGCTATGGAACCGTCCGCATACAGCCATTGCCGCGGTTCCGTCACCGGTTCGCCGGTTTGGGCCGGATCAGGGTTCTCCGACGCCTCCTGCCGATCCGACATCCGCCGCCAAAAGCTGCGCCATACCCTGTAGGGCTGCCAGCGAAGCAGGTAGACAATCAGATCCGCCGCAAGCCCCACCGCGCACAGCAGGATCGCGAGCAGGAGCCAATTCTCCAGCACCCAGCCCATCAGGCCGCCCGCTTCCTCGCTGCTCATCAGCCGCCACAGCCACGATACAGCGCTCTGAATCCAGCCCAGCAGCACGCTGAAGAGCGTGTTTGCAAACGCACCCATGCCCGCTCCTTTCCGCCGGGGAGAACCCGGCCATTTGAAAATCGGGAAGCAGCGTACCGCCGCTTCCCATCATCTGCGTCATTCGTCATGCGCGCTGATGGTCACGCGCACAATCGCCGGCTCAATCTCGACCGTATAGTCGATTCCCACACCGTCCGCGATCTCGCAGACCAGCGGCAGCTCATGCTCGCCTTCCGTCAGCCCTTCCGCGTCGCAGCTGACGCTCAGGCTGCTCTTTTTCAATGACTTGATCCATGTCTGCGGTCCGTTGACCACAACGGTGGCCGTATACGGCCCTGCCGCAGTCATCCCCTCGGGGACGTTATTGATCGTCAGCGGTACATACGCAAACCGCCGCTCCTCCCGGATGGGCTGAATCACCACCGTCACGGCAGCCTGCTTCGCGCTCATGGAGACCACATTCACCAGCGATTTCAGCTCCACCGTCCCGCTGACGGTTTCGCTCGACCCACTGATCGAGATCGGCGTCTGTGCACTGAGGGTGCTGACGGAATCGATGATGCTCTGCTTCCCGGCCAGTGTCACGATCTGCGGCGATACGATGACCTCCGTCACCTCGTACCCATCCGCCGGACGGCCCCTGTAGAGCGCAGTCGGATCGGCCTGCAGGTCAATATCCCTCTTCGCATACATCTGGATGGAGACATTAATGTGGGAACGCAGCACGGAATCGCTGGTGACCTGCAGCATGTCGCTGTCGATCACATCGCCATTCCTGTCCAGCAGGGAGAAGCTGACCGCGTTTTCGACCGTCCCCTCACGGGCCGGCAGCTCGCCCTGCTCAATCACAACCTCCGCCCGAACCACGCGGTCCACCAGCGACTTCGGGCCGCTGACGGTGATGCGCGCGGGATCGCAGGTCATTTCCCCCACATAATATCCTGCCGGCGCTTCTCCGCTCTGAACAACGTTCACGGGGATGAAGCCCACGGATTCATACTCCTCCACCATAACACGCACCGTCGCGGGTTCGACCTCCGCGACCTTGCCATAGGTGCTGGAATTCGTGGTCAGAATGCTGATCTCCTGTTCTCCGGCCTGCTTGATCCGGGTGAGGTCAATGCGGGCATTGAAGCTGCTCGCCTGTGCATTGGCATACTGCATCTGCGGCACATTCACGACGATGGACACATCGTTGAGCAGCTCGTTCAGGTCGCTGGTGACAATCAGGCCGTTCCGCTTGAGGGTATCGCTGCCGTTGATGCTCACAGCCACGTTCCGGAAGGTGCGCTCACGGGTCAGGGACGGATCCTGCGTGATCAGACCGCCCCACAGCGCAATGGCCAGCACCAGCGCCAGCAGCTTCGTCGGCCAGTCGTTGATCGCCATCTTCGCCAGCTCCACAAGTATCCGCCTGATCCGGGAGGGCTCCCTGGGCAGCTGTACAGGGGACTGATTCATCTGGCTCATTCCGTCCCCTCCTTTTTCTCCGACCTGCGCCACAGCCTGGGCAGCAGCTTGATCGGGCTGCTGCCGGGCCGGTAGATTTCCTCCAGCAGCGTCCTGAGTCCCTTCGCATCCAGATGGCGCGACAGCTTGCCGCCCCGTGCATAGGAGATGATGCCCGTTTCCTCCGAAACAATCAGGGCAATGGCGTCCGTCGTCTCGCTCACGCCCAGCGCCGCGCGATGCCGCGTTCCCAGATCATGGCTGATGCCGCTGGCTTCCGTCAGCGTCAGGATGCAGGCTGCCGACATGATGCGCGTGCCGCGGATCACCACCGCGCCGTCATGCAGCGGCGTGTTGGGCTCGAAGATGTTCTCCAGCAATCCGGCGCTGATGCGGGAATCAATGCTGATGCCGTTCTCAATGATGTCCTTCAGGCCGGTCTTGCGCTCAAAGACAATCAGCGCACCCACGCGGCGGCGGCTCAGCTTCGTGACGCATTCGATGATCTCGTCCACCACGCGCACCGCGTCCTCCTGATCGGTCTGCCGCTTGGTTTCGATCTTCGCGCCGCGTCCGATCTGCTCCAGCGCCTTGCGGATCTCGGGCTGGAACAGAATCACCAGCACCAGCGCGCCATTGCTGAGCACCTGCATCAGCATCCAGTTCAGCGCCGTCAGCCCAAAGAGATTGCTCACGCCCACGACGAGCAGCAGCAGCACCAGTCCCTTCAAGACGGCGCTGCCTCGCGTCTCCCTCGTCATTTTCAAAAGGAAGTAGATCACAACGGCAACCAGCAGAATGTCCGCCAGATCACTCAAACCGGGGCGGTGCAGTATATTCCACAGATACAGCTCGATCGTTTCCCATAACGACGTCATGTGGATCCCGCCTCCCTACATGTATATCTTCAACAGGACCTGCCTGTCCGATTCGCTCCTCTATTATACAACAAGTCCCAGCGAATATGAATGCTTTTTCGTAAATTTTCTCGTAAAAATCATCCTCTGCATTCCCCTATTCAACGTTGCATCCCGGCCGATTCTGCCCGACCGGAAGAATTCCAACAAAAAAAGCCCGCCGTCAGGCAGGCAGAGGATCATGCATGGCACCGGCAGAGCGGCCGCGGGCATACGGTCAGAAATTCCCGCCGTTCCAGCCCCAGAAGCCGATTTCCTCATAGGTGATGTAAATCCGGTCCGGGTCAAGGTCAAGCTCCTCGTGCAGGATGTCGGTGAGCGTCTCGGTCAGCTTCTCGTAGACGTCCTCGTCCGCAGAGCCGAAGAGCTTCACCTGGCAGATGGCACAGGGATCGTCCTCGCCCTTGAAATACATGCTCACGTTGTCCCGGAAGCTGAGCATCAGCCAGCCCTCGGTCTTGCCGGGGATGATCTCAATGGCGCGGCCCATCGCCTCCTTGATGGCTTCCCTTTTTCGGCTGGGAATGGAAATGTTGGTGCTTGTCGCAATATACGGCATGGTGATTCTCCTTCTATGTGCAGGCAGATGATTCTGTATGCTGGTGTGCCGCGCGGCCAACAGGACGGATGCGGCTGTTAAAACAGGTCTATTATAGCGTATGTTGCTGGGAAATGCAACCCGTTTTGTGCCCGTAACAAGCACGCATTTCCGCTTTTGCGCAGAAAAGGAGCCTGCCCTGTGCGGAGCAGGCCCATCAGCCTGGGAGGTGTCGGAGGGCCCGCAGGCCCTCTGACTGTAATCGTATCGACCGGCTTTGCCGGTCGGGCGGGGCGTTTCCGGCTTTGCCGGAAACTTTCCTTACACGGAGGAACGGCCGTCAGGGCTGCTTGCAGCCCTGACAGTGACGGAGTGCATTTCCTCGAAAAAGTGCAAAAAGCACTTTTTCGACACGCTAAGGAGCCTGCCCTGTGCGGAGCAGGCCCCTGTGTCTTACCGGAAGTAGTCCACGCCGCCTTCAAACAGGGGCTGGTACTTGTTGCCGGGAACGTTCTTGTACAGATTCTCGCCGGAGCGCTCGGTATGGCCCATCTTGCCCAGCACGCGGCCGTCGGGGCTGGTGATGCCCTCGATAGCGAAGTAGCTGTCATTGGGGTTGAAGCGCATATCCATGGAGGGCACGCCGGTCAGGTCGACATACTGGGTGGCGATCTGACCGTTCGCCGCCAGCTCGCGCAGCAGCTTCTCGGGGCCCACAAAGCGGCCCTCGCCGTGGCTGATGGCGATGGTGTGGATGTCATCCACATTCGTGCGGCTCAGCCAGGGGGACTTGTTCGAGGCGATGCGGGTGCGCACCAGCATGGACTGGTGACGGCCGATCTCATTGAAGGTCAGGGTCGGGCAGGTGTCGTCGGTATCGACGATCTCGCCAAAGGGCACCAGTCCCAGCTTGACCAGCGCCTGGAAGCCGTTGCAGATGCCCAGCATCAGCCCGTCGCGGTTCTTGAGCAGCTCGTGCACCGCGTCCTTCATCGCGGGGTTGCGGAAGAAGGCGGTGATGAACTTGGCGGAGCCGTCGGGCTCGTCGCCGCCGGAGAAGCCGCCGGGCAGCACGATCATCTGGCTGCGGGCGATGATCTCGCTGGCCTTCCGGATGGATTCGGTGATCTTCTCGGGGGTCAGGTTGTTGATGACCAGAATCTCCGCCTTGCCGCCGGCACGTTCCACCGCACGGGCGGTGTCGTATTCGCAGTTGGTGCCGGGGAACACGGGGATGAACGCCCGGGGCCTGGCAAAGCCGGTCTTGGGCGCGACGCGCTTTTCAGCCTTGTAGGAGAACTTCTCGGTGGTTTCGCCGGTGCGGCCACGGTACTTGAAGACCTTCTCCAGCTTGCCCTCGTAGATCTCCTGCATCTCCGCCAGTCCAATGCGCTCGCCCTCGTATTCCAGCACCCATTCGGGGATGGTGTCGCCGACCTTCTCGCCGAAGTCAACGTCCTCCGCGCATTCGATCAGCATGCCGCCGATCTGCTGGGCAAACAGCTCACCCTCAAAGTCATCGTCGATGCGGGTGCCGATGGCGTTGCCCAGACCCATCTTGAACAGGCCCTCCGCAATGCCGCCCAGGCCCAGCGCCCATGCGGCGACGATCCTCCCGGCCTTGATGGCCTCGTGGACACGTTCATAGTTGGCGGTCAGACGGGCGGTGTCGTGCGCGTCGCAGCTGACCAGACGGATGGCATGGCCCGCCTCCTTGAACTCGGGCGAAATGACGTTGCCGGCCTTGCCGGGGGCCACCGCGAAGGAGCACAGCGTCGGGGGCACATCCATCTTCTCGAAGGTGCCGGACATCGAATCCTTGCCGCCGATGGCTGCGATGTTCAGGTCCAGCTGCGCGTCGAACGCGCCCAGCAGCGCCGCGAAGGGCTTGCCCCAGCGGGTCGGCTCGGTACCCATGCGCTCGAAATACTCCTGGAAGGTCAGGTAAGCGTCCTTGTAGTCAAAGCCCGCCGCCACCAGCTTGGTGACGCTCTCAATCACCGCCAGGTAGCTGCCCTCGTAGGGGGACTGCTCCAGCAGCTCGGGATGCATGCCGTAGGCCATGCCGGACACGGTGTCGGTCACGCCCTCCAGCACGGGGAGCTTGGCGACCATGGTCTGGTTGGGGGTCAGCTGACGCGCGCCGCCAAAGGGCATCAGCACGGTTGCCGCGCCGATGGTGGAATCAAAGCGCTCGCTCAGGCCCTGCTTGGAGCAGATGTTCAGGTTGCCGACCATGCTCGCCAGCTTCTCGGTGACGGTATCGCCGGAGAAAACCACCTGCTGCACGCTGTCCTCGGGGACAGCGACAGTGGTGTGCTTCTCCGCGCCGTTGGAGTTGAGGAATTCGCGGCTCAGGTCAACGATGGTCACGCCCTTCCAGGTCATGCGCAGACGGGGCTCGGCGGTGACCTCCGCCACCACGGTGGCTTCGAGGTTCTCGCGCTCGGCAGCAGCCAGGAAGGCATCGACATCCTTTGCCTCCAGCACCACCGCCATGCGCTCCTGGGATTCGGAGATCGCCAGCTCGGTGCCGTCCAGGCCGTCGTACTTCTTCGGCACCTTGTCCAGGTCGATCATCAGCCCGTCCGCCAATTCGCCGATGGCCACGGACACGCCGCCCGCGCCGAAGTCGTTGCAGCGCTTGATGAGGCGGGTCACGCTTTCATCGCGGAAGAGGCGCTGCAGCTTGCGCTCGGTGGGGGCGTTGCCCTTTTGCACCTCCGCGCCGCAGGTCTCGATGGATTCCAGCTTGTGGCTCTTGGAGGAGCCTGTCGCACCGCCGCAGCCGTCACGGCCCGTGCGCCCGCCCAGCAGCACAATCCTATCACCCGCAGCGGGCACCTCGCGGCGCACGTTGCGCTCCGGCGCAGCACCCACCACCGCGCCGATTTCAAGGCGCTTGGCGGCATAGCCGGGATGGTACATCTCGTCCACCAGGCCGGTCGCCAAACCGATCTGGTTGCCGTAGGAGGAATAGCCGGCGGCAGCGGTGGTTACCAGCTTGCGCTGGGGCAGCTTGCCGGGCATGGTCTCGGACACGGGCACGAGCGGATCCGCCGCGCCGGTGACGCGCATGGCCTGGTACACATAGGTGCGGCCGCTCAGCGGGTCGCGGATGGCGCCGCCGATGCAGGTCGCCGCGCCGCCGAAGGGCTCGATTTCGGTGGGATGGTTATGGGTCTCGTTCTTGAACATGAACAGCCAGGGCTCGTTCACGCCGTCCACATCCACATCAATCTTGATGGAGCAGGCGTTGATCTCCTCGGACACGTCGATGTTCGGGGTCTGGCCGATCTTCCTGAGGTACTTGCCGCCCATGGTGGCGATGTCCATCAGGTTGACGGGGCGGGTCTTGGCGCGCTCGCCGTAGACGGTTTCGCGGGCCGCCAGATACCGGGCAAAGGCCTTCTCCACCGCTGCCTTCTCGATCTCCGCCTTGTCGATGGTGGTCAGGAAGGTGGTGTGGCGGCAGTGATCGGACCAGTAGGTGTCGATCATGCGAATCTCGGTCAGGGTGGGGTCACGCTTCTCGGAGGCGAAATAGTCCCGGCAGAAGGCCAGGTCGTCCTTGTCCATCGCCAGGCCGTACTTCTTTACAAACTCCTGCACTGCGTCCATGTCCATGGTGGTGAAGCCCGTCAGGGTTTCCACATGGTCGGGCGTCTCATACACCTGCTGGAGGGTTTCCTTCTCCGCCAGATCAGCCTCGCGGGACTCGACGGGGTTGATAACGTGCTTCTTCACGCGGGCCAGCTCATCGGCGGAAAAATCGCCGTCCAGCAGGTACACCCGGGCGGAGCGCACGGTGGGACGGTCGCACTGGCCGACCAGCTGGATGCACTCCTCGCAGGATGCGGCGCGCTGGTCATACTGGCCGGGCAGGTACTCCACCGCGAACACGGCCTTCGCGCCCTCGGGGAGCCGGGTATAGGTCACATCCACCTGAGGCTCGGAGAACACGATGGGCAGGCACTTGCGGTACAGCTCCTCCGTCACGCCCTCCACGTCGTAGCGGTTGAGCAGCCGCAGTCCCGTCACCGACTTGATTTGCAGGATATGGCGAATCTCCCAAAGCAGATTCCTGGCTTCGACGGCGTAGTCCGCCATCTTCTCCACATAAATACGCTTGACGCTCATGATTTGATCCTCCAGCGTTTTACTTCGTCTGTGCTTCCAGTTCCTTCAGCGCACGCTGACCGATGTCGCTGCGCATGTGCATGTCGGTGAAGCTGATCTTCCTTGCGGCGGCGTAGGCCTTGCTGATGGCACCGGGCAGGCACCTGCAGCGGCCTACCACGCCCAGCACGCGTCCACCGGCGGTGACGATGCCCTCGTCGGTCTTTTTCGTGCCTGCGTGGATGACCAGCGCGTTCTCGCCCGCTTCCTCCAAACCGGAAATGACATAGCCGCTCCTGTAGCTGACGGGATAGCCGCCGCTGGCGAGTACCACGCAGCAAGCCGCGCCATCATCGAATTCCACGGGGGTCTCCGCCAGCGTCCCGTTGACGGTGGCCTGCATGATGGTCAGCAGGTCGGATTTGAGCAGGGGCAGCACCACCTGCGTTTCCGGATCGCCGAAGCGGCAGTTGTACTCGATCACCTTGGGCCCGCGTTCCGTCATCATCAGGCCGAAGTACAAACAACCCTTGAAGGTACGGCCCTCGGCGTTCATGGCTGCCACGGTGGGCAGGAAAATCTCCCGCATGCAGCGCTCCGCCAGCTCAGGCGTATAGCAGGGGTTGGGCGCGACGGTGCCCATGCCGCCGGTGTTCAGGCCCGCGTCGTGATCCAGCGCGCGCTTGTGATCCATGCTGGACACCATGGGCTTGATGGTCTTGCCGTCGGTGAAGGCCAGCACGGACACCTCCGGGCCGGTCAGGAATTCCTCGATGACCACGGACTTGCCGGACGCGCCGAACTTCTCGTCCTTCATCATGGAGGACACGGCTTCGACGGCTTCCTCGCGGGTGCTGCAGATCAGCACGCCCTTGCCCAGCGCCAGACCGTCCGCCTTGACCACGATGGGCATTTCCGCCGTCTGCAGGTAGGCCACCGCCGCGTCATAATCCGTGAAGGTCTCATAGGCGGCGGTAGGGATGCCGTACTTCTTCATCAGGTTCTTGGAGAACACCTTGCTGCCTTCAATGATGGCAGCGGCCTTGTTGGGGCCGAAGGCCGGGATGCCCGCCTCCGACAGCGCATCCACCATGCCCAGGCACAGGGGATCGTCGGGCGCGACCACCACAAAGTCAATGGCGTTCTCCTTCGCCCAGGCGGTGATGCCGTTTACGTCCGTAGCCTTGAAGGGCAGGCACTCGCAAAGCGCCGCCATGCCGCCGTTGCCGGGGGCCGCGTAGAGCTTTGTCACCTGTGGATTCTCCGCGATTTTCAGGGCGATGGTATGCTCGCGTCCACCGCCGCCAACAATGAGAACTTTCATCGTGCTTCCTCCGCAGATCAATGATGGAACAGGCGCATGCCGGTGAACGCCATCACCATGTTGTACAGGTTGCAGGTTTCAATCACGTTGTCATCTCGGATGGAGCCGCCGGGCTGGGCCACATAGCTCACACCGGAGCGATGGGCGCGCTCGATGTTGTCCCCGAAGGGGAAGAACGCGTCGGAGCCCAGGGCCACGCCGGTCTGCTGATCCAGCCAGGCACGCTTCTCCTCGCGGGTCAGCGGGACGGGCTGCTCCGTGAAGAACCTCTGCCAGCGGCCCTCGGCGATCACCTCGTCGGGCTCGTCGGAGATGAACACGTCGATGGTGTTGTCCCGGTCGGCGCGGCCGATCTTCTCCACAAAGGGCAGATTCATCACCCGGGGATGCTGGCGCAGCAGCCAGTTGTCCGCCTTCTGGCCCGCCAGACGGGTGCAGTGGATGCGGCTCTGCTGGCCCGCGCCGATGCCGATGGCCTGCCCGCCCTTGGCGTAGCACACGGAGTTGGACTGGGTGTACTTGAGCACGATCAGCGCCACCACCAGGTCGATCTTCGCGCTGTCGGGCAGCTCCTTGTTCTCGGTCACGATGTTCTCCAGCAGGTGCTCGTCGATGACGAACTCGTTGCGGCCCTGCTCGAAGGTGATGCCGAACACCTGCTTGCGCTCGATGGGCTCGGGCCTGTAGGCGGGATCGATCTCGACGATGTTGTAGTTGCCCTTCTTCTTGGCCTTGAGGATCGCAAGGGCCTCGTCGGTGTAGCCGGGCGCGATGATGCCGTCGGACACCTCGGGCTTGATCAGCAGCGCAGTGGACCTGTCGCACACGTCGGAGAGGGAAATCCAGTCGCCGAAGGAGGACATGCGGTCCGCACCGCGGGCACGGGCATAGGCGCAGGCCAGCGGGGACAGCTCCATGCCTTCCGGCACGAAGTAGATCCTCCGCATGGTTTCATCCAGCGGCAGACCCACGGCGGCGCCGGCAGGGCTGACATGCTTGAAGGAGGTCGCAGCGGGCAGCCCGGTGGCACGCTTGAGCTCGCACACCAGCTGCCAGCCGTTGAAGGCGTCCAGGAAGTTGATGTAGCCGGGCTTGCCGTTCAGCACCCGAATGGGCAGCTCACCCTCGGTCACAAAGATGCGGGAAGGCTTCTGGTTCGGGTTGCAGCCGTATTTCAGCTCCAGTTCCTGCATGGCTTATTTCTCCTCCTGATCGTGCTTGTTGATGATGATGGTATCCGCGCTGCCGTCCTTCAGGCTGATGAAGGAAACGTACAGGCTCACCTTGTTGTCCTCGTTGAGGTTGTCCCAGACATTCAGGGCCAGCTCCTCGATATCGCCCTTCAGGGTGACCTTCTCCGGCTCGCCCTCGAAGGAGGGGATGGGATTGCCGTCGCACCTGTAGGTGTGGATGAAGTGGCCCTCGCCCGCCTTGGGCTGGCAGTAATCGTAGAAGAAGCGCTGCACGCTGTTCTCGTCGCCGTCGTCGGATTTGAGGATGGACAGCTTGTACATCGCCTTGCCCTCCGCCACGCGGACAATGCCGCTGATGCGGGGCGTCCAGTTGGGCTTGTCGTCCTCGAAGGTGCGGGTACGCAGCGCATCCTCAAAGGTCTGGCCGCGCGTCATGAAATCGTAGATGGTGTCGGTCTGGTCGCCGTTGGTGACGATGGTGTGCTCGCCGTCGGGCAGGGCACGGACGGGCGCGTAGATAATCAGATGGGGGTCAGTCATCAGGCTCTCGTCGTGGGCCCGGGTGATGATGCCGTCCGCGCTCTCCTCGAAAACACGGTTGCGGCTGTTGACGCTGCGGCCCATGATGAAGTACACGATCACGGCATTTTCGCCGGTCTCGTCCACACCCAGGCAGATGCCGCGGCCCGGATAGGTGTTGGAATTCAGAACGCTGTTGAAATCAAGGGCTTTCATGCAATGTCCTCCTGTATCAGTTCAGGCTTCTGGCAACCGTTTCGACCGCCTGAGGCAGCAG
>JBJEUF010000072.1:0-55746 GCA_051883695.1 Aristaeellaceae bacterium | reverse complement strand
TCAGGGCTGCTTGCAGCCCTGACAGTGACGGAGTGCAATTCCTCGAAAAAGTGCCCTAAGCACTTTTTCGACACGCTGAGCCCGGAGACGTTCGATGCGTCTCCGGGCGTCGTATCATCGGATGACGGAATGGCCTCACAGCCCCTGGGCAATCCTCAGCACCTCGCCGCGCTGCGTGACGGGGTGCTTGTGCGTCCAGAGAGCGATGGCGGCTGAGCCATCCGACAATACAGCCGCGCGGACGCTGGCGGGCGTAATGTGTGCATCCCGGTGCTCCTCCCGGTAGGTGCGGGCAGCCCGCCTGGCTCCAGCCGGATCCAGCTGCAGGAAGGGCGGCAGATACCCGGTGTTGTCCGTGGCGAGCCGGTCGAGGATCATCGCATCGCGCAGCGCCGCTTCCGGCACGCCCCGCGACAGCAGCGTGTCAAAGACCATGCGGGTCAGCGCGTCCAGGCTCCAGCGTCCCGGCCGGCTTGCCATGTCTTCGCCCAGGAGCAGGTACAGGTCGAAGGGACGCATCCCGGTGTGCGCCAGCGCAAGGGCCTCCGCCAGCGCGAAGCGGCCGCTGTTGTGAATCCGTTCGACAGTCTCCGCGGCATCGTGCAGACGGCACAGCTCCCCATAGGTGATCCACGGCGTCGACAGCACCTCATAGGGCGGATCGGGGGCAAAGCGCTGTCCCCAGTCCGTCCCGCGCAAGCGGCTGCCGTGGATGAGCTTGAGAAAGCCCAGCTGCAGCTGGTGGGGCTGCAGCCCGAAGGCAAGGTCGAAGCTCTGCCCGAAGGTCGCGAAATCCTCCTGCGGAAGCCCGGCGATGAGGTCGATATGCAGGTGGATGTTGCCGGGGGCAAGGATGCGCCGGATGCGGTCGGTCAATCGCGCCATGTCTGTGTGCCGGTCGCAGGCGTCCAGCGTGGGCACATGGAAGGATTGAAGCCCGGCTTCCATCTGAAACAGCCCGGCGGGCGCCGTAGCCAGCAGCGTAAGGGTTTCGTCATCGAACAGGTCGGCAGCCACCTCGAAATGGTAGCATACGCCGTGAATCTCCCCCCGTTCCTGTGCGTCGATCAAGCCGCGGAGCAGGAACAGCGTGCGCTCCCGGTGGCAGTTGAAGGTACGGTCAATCAGCTTGACAGTGTCGCAGCCGCTCTGCCCGATGCGGATGAGCAGCGCAAGCGCCTCCTCCTGCGGCATGAACCGGACGCGGTGCGCGTCGGGCGTTTCCTGATTCCCGGACAGGCAGAAGGCGCAGGAGAACGGGCAGCCCCGCGTGGTCTCCACATAGGCCATGCGCCCCTGCAGCGCGGCGCGCCAGCTCTCATCATAGAGGTCGGCGCGCGGGGCGGGCGCGGCAGCCGGGGCAGCGATGTGCAGCGCTCCCTGCGCGAAAAAGCACGCGCCGGGAACATTAAGAGGCATGGCGCCGTCCAGCAGGCAGCGCAGCAGGGCAGGCAGGCTTTCCTCTCCGGCGCCGCGCAGCAGGTAGTCAATGGGCATATCGCGGAAGGTTTCCTCCACGGCGAAGGTTGCCTCCGGTCCGCCGGCAACGACGACCGTCTCCAGTCTGATCGCCTTGACCCGGCGGATGAGACGCGCGGCGCATTCCCGGTTCCAGATGTACAGGGATATGCCCAGCACGTCCGGCTGCGTCGCCATCACCCGGGCGAGCAGGGCCTCCTGCGTGTCGTTGATGTTCAGGTCGCAGAGGGTTGTTTCGACCTCCGGGAGTGTGTCGGCTACTGCCTTTTTCAGGCAGAAGGGCGCAAGGGGCATGTGGATGTACTGGCTGGCGAGTGCGGTCAGGGTCAGGCGCATGTCGGTTCCTCCAAATTCATGAACGGCATCTGAAACATTCTACCACAGGGATGAAAGCATTTGCAATTCTCGCGTATCTCCTGTATAATAAAGTGAAGGTTTGTCGAGAAAGGGGCTTTCTATGAAGATTGGAACGGTGATCCGGGAGAGCGTGAAGGCATATGCGCACAACTTCGCGGATCTGATGCTGGCGTTTCTGCTGCAGGCGCTGCTGCGGGCGATGTGCCTCACGCCGCTGCTCTTCCTGCTGTCGGCGGAGCTTTCGTGTCTGGCATGGCTGTGCGTGCCGATGTATGTGCTAATCGTGCTGCCGGCGCGTCAGAATTACGCCCTGGCGATGCAGGACATGCTCCACGGCGGGCGGGTGTTCAGCCCGCGGCTCATCAGCACGGACCGGTATCTCCACAAGCTCGGGCGCAGCCTGATCGGTCTGGTCAAGGCGGCTTTCTGGCTGGCGCTGCCGGTATTGATGGTGGTGCTGATGGTGCAGGTATCCAAGGGGCAGGGCGCGCTGGCCAGCTGGGTGATGTCCCTTTGGGGCATCACGCGGCGCGATGGCTTCACAGCCATGGAGTGGTTCCAGCGCTTCGGCAGCGATGTGCTGAACGGCCTCAAGCATATCCTGATGATTGTCGCGTCAACGTTCCTCCTGCCCTTCATCGGCTGCATGGTTCACTGCGGCACGCGCCATGCCGTGGCGCTGGAGGAGAAATCCCTCCTGAAGGGAGCCCGGCTGAAGCTGTGTGTTCTCTGGTGCCTGAGCCTGCTGGTGTTCGTGCCGTTTGCGGCGGTGTTCGGCGTGACGCTGGGCAGCAACCTGAGGCTGTTCATCTCCGGCTTTGCGGAGATGTTCCTGAGCAAGAGCTTCTCCGTGCCGGAGCTGGGAGAAAAGCTGTATCTGATTGCCGCCGCCTTCACGGTGCTGGTGCTGCCCGTGGTGCCCCTCAGGCAGCTGGTGCCCGCCGTGGCGATGCATCAGCGGATGCTGGACAAGTATGAGGAGATCCAAACCGATGCTGCGGCTTGACCGATGGCTGGTGACGCTGGGCGTCGGCAGCCGTTCGGAGGTGCAGAGGCTCGTGCGCAGGGGCGGCGTCCGGGTGAACGGCGTGCTCGCATCCGATCCCGGTATGCAATGCGATGAGCGCAGCGCACAGCTGACGGTGCAGGGACAGCCCCTGGACGGCAGGCTCACCCGGCATGTGATGCTCCACAAGCCCGCCGGACTGCTCACCGCCGCGCGGGACAAAAAGCAGCCCACCGTGATGTCGCTGCTGCCGGAGGTGTATGCGTCCATCGGCTGTATGCCCGTCGGGCGGCTGGACAAGGACACAACCGGCTTGCTGCTGCTGACCACGGACGGGGAACTGAATCATCGCCTGCTTTCGCCCGGACGTCATGTGGACAAGACCTACCGCGCCGAGGTGGACGGTGCGCTGACGCAGGAGCACGTTGCGGCCTTTGCCGCCGGACTGCACCTGTCGGATTTTGACGCGCAGCCTGCGGTTCTGGAAATCATCGCCCCCACAACGGGGCTGGTGACCGTCCACGAGGGCAAGTTCCATCAGGTAAAGCGCATGTTCAGCGCCGTGGGGCGCGAGGTGACGGCGCTGCACCGGCTGACCTTCGGGAGCCTGCGTCTGGACGGCGCGTTGCCAGAGGGCGCGTGGCGCGAGCTGACCGGGGATGAGATCCGCGCGCTCTGCGAGGACGCGCAGATGGAGGTGCCGACATGAACGACCAGTATTATACCGCCGATCCGTCCAGCGAATCGAAGCCGGTACCCTGCGCCTTCCCCTATCGCGGCTATGGGCTGAGCTTCATGACGGACGCGGGCGTGTTTTCCAAAGGCGAGCTGGATGCGGGCAGCCGCCTGCTGCTGGACGCGCTTCCGGCGCTGACGGGCGATGTGCTTGATCTGGGCTGCGGCTGGGGCGCCATCGGCGTGGCGATTGCCCGGGCGAATCCGCAAGCCCGCGTGGTCATGGCGGATGTGAACCGCCGCGCATTGGCCCTGGCGAAGGAGAACTGCGCGCGCAACGGCGTAATGGCGGAGATCGTTGAATCCGACGGTCTGAGCGCGGTCATGGATCGCCGCTTCGACGCCGTCGTCACCAACCCGCCGATCCGTGCGGGCAAGCAGGTGATCTACCGGATGTTCGCAGATGCGGCAGGGGCGCTGCAGCCCGGCGGCGCGCTGTATCTGGTCATCCGGAAGCAGCAGGGCGCGGAGAGCTGCGTGAAATATCTCCAGACGCTGTATAAACAGGTGGAGAAGCTGGACAGGTCCGCCGGCTTCTGGGTACTGAAGGCGAGTGAGCCGAAGGAGGGCAATTCCGATGAAATTTGATCAGGAGTACTTTGACGCAGGTCTGTACCGCATGGACACCCGCTGCGAAAAATGGGACGAAGCCCGAGCCGAGCACGGGGAAGGCATCCTGCCGCTGTGGGTGGCGGACATGGACTTTCCCAGCCCGCCGGCCGTGCAGGAGGCGCTCCTGCGCCGCGCGGGGCATCCGACCTACGGCTATACGGCGGAGCTGCCCGATGACAAACAGGCGCTGATCGACTTCTGGCAGCGCCGTCACAGCCTGACGGTCACGCCGGAAAGCCTGACCATGCTGCCCTGCGTGGTGACCGGCCTGAAGCTGGCGGCCCTTGCCCTGACCCGGCCCGGCGATGGCATCATCATCCAGTCCCCGGTGTACGGGCCGTTCCGCATGAGCGTCGCCGACACGGGCCGCAGTCTGATGGACGCGCCGCTGCTCCGCCGGGAGGACGGCAGCTACGACATGGATCTGGACGCGGTGGAAAGGCAGTGCCGCGCCGGCGCGAAGCTGATGTTCCTGTGCAACCCGCACAACCCGGTGTCCCGCGCATGGACGCGCGAGGAGCTGACGGCGCTGCTTGCGGTGCTGGCAAAGTACGGCGTGCCGCTGGTTTCGGACGAGATCCACGCGGATTTCGTGTACGCGCCGGGGACGTTCGTGCCGGTGCTGTCCATCGCGCAGGAGAACGTCATGTCCCTGTGCGCGGCGAGCAAGACCTTCAACCTTGCAGGTCTGATGCAGGCGGAATGCATCTGTCCGGACGAGAAAATGCGCAGCGCCTTTGTCGCCGAAATGGACAAGGCGGGCGTGCGTTCGGGCAACATCTTCGCGCTGGAGGCAACCCGGGCGGCCTATACCCACGGCGACGCGTGGCTGGACGGGCTGATGGACTATCTCGCCGGCAACCGCGATCATCTCGCCGCGCTGGTGAAGGCGTACCTGCCCAAAGCGGTGATGACCCCGATGACCGCCACCTACCTCGCGTGGCTTGACCTGACGGCCTACGGCTACGACGAGGCCGAGCTCGTTCGCCGCACCCATGAGGCGGGCGTGATGTTCACGATGGGCAAGTTCTTCGGCGAAAACGGAAACGGCTTCGCCCGGGTCAACATCGGCTGCCCGCGCCGGTATCTGACCGAGGGCATCCGGCGGCTGGCGAAGGCACTGGAGGTGTGAGCATGAGCATGATCCATTCTGCGGGCGCGGTGCTCTACACGGTGGAGAACGGCCAGCGGCATTACGTGCTCGTGCGGGAGAAGAACGGCAGCTACGGACTGCCCAAGGGCCATGTGGAACCGGGAGAAACCCTTGCAGAGACCGCGCTGCGGGAGGTGCGGGAGGAAACAGGCGTGACAGCCGTCCTCCACACCCATGAGCCGGTGATGGTGGACGAATACCCCATCGCAGGCGGCGACGTAAAGCGCGTAAGCTGGTTCATCGCGCACTACGCGGAGCAGACGCCGATTGCGGATCGTTCGCAGGTGCTGGGCGTGCTGGTGCTGCCCATCGACGCGGCGCTGAAAACCCTGACCTACGGCAGCACCCGTGAGATCCTCCGCAAGGTCGATCAGCAGCTGGGCGCGGCATAACATCATATGAATCAGCATAAACGCCCCTCCTGCGGCTTGAACGGCTGCGGGAGGGGCGTTCGTATAGGCTCTTGATGGTCGTTCTGCCGCCGGATCAGCCGTGCTGACCCTCGGACTGCAGCTGCATGTTCTCCACCACGATATCGTGGATTTCGCCCAGGGTCGCGCAGTATTCCAGCACCTCCCAGGGCCTGTTGGTATGGAAATGAATCTTGATCAGCTCGTCGTCTCCCACCGCCAGCAGGCAATCGCCCTCAAAATGCTCGGTGATGTAGTCGAAAATTTCGTCCTCGTCCAGGTCGTGGCCTTCGATCAGCAGCTGGGTGTCAAACTTGAACTCAAGGATATCTGCCATGATGGATCGCTCCTCTGCTTTTCATTCATCCTGTCATGCACACAGGCACATACAATGCATATTCGTCACAAATGTAAATTCTCCTGCCGCCGCAGCGGATTTCCAGAAACTTCATTGCGGATTTCCTGTAAATAACTGTCGATTCCGGATGATGGGCCGCGAAAGCTCACGGTTATTTGGCCTCTGCCCAGTTTGCTCCCTGATGCACCTCGGCGCAGAGCGGAACGCGCAGCGCAATGACGCTCTCCATGGCTTCCTGCAGGATCCGGGCCGCCTGTGCGGCTTCCTCCGGCGGGCACTCCAGCAGCAGCTCGTCGTGCACCTGCAGGATGAGACGGCTTTGAAGCCCTTCGCGCCGGAGCGCATCGTGGACGCGCACCATCGCCAGCTTGATGATGTCGGCGGCGGTCCCCTGCACCGGCGTGTTCATGGCGGCGCGCTTGCCAAACTCGCGGGTCGCAGCGTTGGCGGATTGCAGCTCGGACAGATAGCGGCGGCGGCCCATCAGCGTCAGGGCGTAGCCGTTCTCCGCGCCGTCCCGGGCGGCGGTGTCCATGAAGCGCTTCACGCCCGGGTATTTGGCGAAATAGCGCTGGATGAAGGTCTTTGCCTCCTGCTGGCTCACGCCGGTGTTGCGGGACAGGCCGAAGGCGCTGATGCCGTAGATCAGGCCGAAGTTGACGGCCTTGGCGCGGGAACGCAGCGTGCCGTCCACCTCGGACAGCGGCACCTCAAAGATTTCGCTGGCGGTGCGGGCATGGACGTCCTGCCCGGTGCGGAAGGCGTCCAGCATCGCGTCGTCGCCGGAGAAATGCGCCATCAGCCGCAGCTCAATCTGACTGTAGTCCGCATCCAGCAGCACCCAGCCCCTCTGCGGCAGGAAGGCCTGCCGGATCTCCCGCCCCTCCTCGGTGCGGACGGGGATGTTCTGCAAATTCGGCTCGGAGGAGGAGATGCGGCCCGTGGCGGTTGCCACCTGATCGAAGGTGGAATGCACCCGGCCCGACGCCCCCGTCAGGCGCAGCAGCCCCTCAATATAGGTGGAGTTCAGCTTGGTCAGCTGGCGGTAGCGCAGCAGCGGATCAATGACCTCCGGGGCCACATCCCGCAGATTCTCCAGCACCTCCGCGCTGGTGGAGTAGCCGCGTGCGGTCTTCTTGCCATGGGGCAGCCCCAGCTGGTCAAAGAGCAAATCGCCCAGCTGCTGGGTGGAATTGAGGTTGATGGGCTTCACGCTGTGCCCGGTCATCCGGCTGCAGGCGGCGTAGAAGCCCTGCTTCGCTTCGTCAATCTGCAACACATAGCGCTCGCCCAGGGTACGCAGGAAATCCGTATCCACGGTGAAGCCGACGGTCTCCATGTCAAACAGCACGCGGGAGAGCGGCATTTCCACATCCTGCATCAGGTGGAGCATCTGGTCGGCAGCGATCTTCTGCATCTGCCAGGCCGCCAGGGACAGCACACCCCGCGCATCCTCCGGCAATTCGCCCCGTAGTGCGGACAGGGAATAGCTCTTTTCCTGCGGGTTGATCAGATAAGCGCCCAGCATCGTGTCCCAGGCATACTTTTCCGGCAGCGGCAGCGACATCCGGTTCAGCTGATGCCACAGGCGCTTGCCATCGTGGACGATGGCGGGCTGCGCGCACAGCACGGGCGCAAGGAGCGAGAGCACCTCCAATGGATCCGGGCCGGGATTCAGCAGATCACCGCCCAGACCGACCATCGCGCACGCGCCGTCCTGCCCGGCGATGGACATGGCGGTTTCGCCGATGTGCAGGGCAAGGGGATATGCCCCGTCCGTCCGTGCCGCAAGCCAGTCGGCAAGGGCCTGCGCGGTGTCGAGGACAGCAGGCTCCTCAAAGCGCAGCAGCTCCGGTGCGCTGACCCCGGCTTCAGGCGCGGCAGCCGGTGCTGCGGCGCTGCCGGAGGCTGCCGTATCGCTGTCGATGCGCTTGATGAGGGCATTCAGCCGCAGCTTCTTCAGCGCGGGAATGGCGGCCTTCAGGTCAGGCACGGCGCAGTCGGACAGGCGGAAGTCCACCGGCGCGTCCCGGTGAATCCTCGCCAGCTCCTTGCACATGCGGGCCTGCTCCTGCCAGGTCTGCAGCTTTTCGCCCAGCTTGCCCTTGACCTCGCCCGCGTGCGCCAGCACGTTCTCCAGCGTCCCATACTGATGCAGGAGCTTGACGGCAGTCTTGTCGCCCACGCCCGGGATGCCGGGAATGTTATCGCTGCTGTCTCCGGCCAGGCCCTTCCAGTCGGTTACCTGCTCGGGCGAAAAGCCGTATTCCTCGTGCACGCGGGCAGGGGTGAACAGAATCGTCTCCGAAATGCCCTTGCGCGTGAACATCAATTCCGTCGTGCCGTCCACCAGCTGCAGGGCGTCCCGGTCGCCGGTCAGCAGCAGCGGGCGCACATTCGCGCCCTCCGCCCTCAGGGACAGGGTGCCCAGCAGATCGTCCGCCTCCCAGCCCATGAGGGCGTACCACCTGACACCCATGTCCGTCAGCAGCTGACGGATGGTGCGGAACTGCTGGCGCAGCTCCTCCGGCGTGGCGGAGCGGCCGGCCTTGTAATCCGGATAGGACGTGTGCCGGAAGGTCGGGCCGTGCTCGTCAAAGCAGACGGCGACATAGCGCGCATCCTCCTCCCGGATGACCTTGAGGAGCATGTTCAGGAAACCGTAGATGGCGTTGGTATACACGCCCTCCGCGTCCATCAGGGGGAGCGCGTGGTACGCGCGGTGCATCAGGCTGTTGCCGTCGACAATCAGGAAGGTGTCTCGCATATCGGTGCCTCCGTCGCGAATATTCATTCCTTAGTATAGCACGTTTGGGGCGTGAAAAAAAGGGGTGAGTTGATGCGGATCCTGCTGGGCGGCGCGATGCTGTGCCTGCTTCTGTTTGCGCCGGAGGCGATGGACGCGGCTTCGGCCGCCTGCCGTCTGTTCGTGACGGCGGTGCTGCCGGGGCTGTTCCCTTACATGGTGCTCTCGCTCCTGCTGCTCAGCCGCTTTCCCGGGCGGAAGCCGCCGGGGCTGCTGATGCTGCTGGGCTGGGGCGGCGGATCGCCGACCGGCGCACGGCTGCTGTCGGCGGCGGACGGTCTGCCCCGGCGCGTACGCCTGCGCATTGCGGTAACCACAGCGACGATGAGCCCCATGTTCCTGCTGGGCACCTGCGGCGCATGGCTGGGATCGCTGCCGGCAGGCATGGTACTGCTGGGGAGCGTCCTTGCCGGCGGATGGCTGACAGGGCTGCTGGCAGGCGTCTTCGGGCGCAAGCGTATGTCAGGAGATGACGGCCCCTGCGGCACCGCTGCGCCGGAAAAGGCGCTGACCTTCGGCGGAGCGGTTGAGCAGGCCGCACGGACCATGCTTCTCGTATGCGGGACGATGGTGATGCTGCGGGTGCTTGCGTCGCTATCCTCCGCAGGGCTTGCCGCGCTGGGCATACCGCGCGGCGTGACGCTGGCCCTGACAGCGCTGACGGAGGTCACCACCGGCGTTCAGGCCATTGCCGCGCTGCCCTGGCCGCTCCTGTACCGCACCGCGCTCATCGCCGGAGCAACAGGCTTTGGGGGCATGGCGATCCTGCTGCAGAACCGCGCGTCGTATCCGGCGGATTTGATGTCCTTCCCGCAGCAGCTTGCCTGGCAGGCGCTGCACGGCGGCCTGTCCTTCCTGCTGGCGCTTGGCATGATGCACCTGCTGGGATGATTGCAACAAATCGCGCAGCATCTTGCAAATGCGTCCCAAAGCCGCTATAATAGATACTGGGCCTTTATGGACAGACCCAATGCGAAAATTCGGGAGATACGTAACATGAAGCAAACGAATATGCAAAGGTGCGGCGGTCTGGCAGGCATGATGACGGGGATTGCGGTCGTTCTTGCGGTGCTGGCGCTGCTTGTGCTGGTCCCAACCTCCCCCATGCTGATGACGGATACCCCGGAGCAGCTGTTCTGCATTGCCACCCCGGCAGTCCTCGAAAGCATTGCCGCCGGGGAGCTGGATCCCTCCTGGGACACGGCAGGCCTGCCGGTGACAGCCTATGCGGCCTGCATCGCCGGGAGCTTCGTGCTGGCGCTGGGACTGACGGCATGTCTGAGCCGGAGCAGGGGCTGTGACGCGATGCGCGGCATTCTGCTGGCGCTGGTGAGCGGCGTGTGTGCCTTTGTGCTGGCGCGGCTGGTGTACTGCGTAGCCCGCTGGGGCGCCATCGTCAACGTGATGGCCGGGGATATGGGCATTGATGAGACAACCAGCTTCGGCACGATGCTGGGCGGTTGGCTGCGCTTCCTGATCCAGCCCTGGCTTGGCGGCTATTCGATGTACGGCGCCGTGCTGGGCGCGCTGCTGGGTGCGCTGATCTACGCCCGGGCAAGCGGCATGCGCTTTGCGGAGGCAGTGGACATCCTCGTGCCCGGTATGCTGGTGATGATCGCCGCCGGACGCGCGGCAGAGCACTTCACGCTGCAGGGCATGAGCCGCTACAGCGTCTCCGAGGCGCTGAACATGCTGCCCTTCTACTCCGAGGCGGACTGGGCGCTGGCCGTTTATGCCTATGAAGCCCTGGCTGCGGTGGCTGCGCTGCTTGTCTGCCTTGTGCTGGCGGGCATTCGCGCCCCCCGGGGCCGCGTGGCCGAAACCGGCCTTGCCATCGTCAGCATCCTGCAAATTATGCTGGATGCCTGGCGAGAGGACGAGCTGATCAAATTCGGCTTCGTGCGCCTGAACATGATTCTGGCGGCGGTTGTGGTGGTCTTTGTACTGGTGCTGCGCATCGTCCGCGGCCTGAAGCGCCATCGCGGGTGGACAGGCTCCGTTGCGTGGACGGTTGTGCGTTGCCTGCTCTTCCTGCTGTCCGTGGCGGCGGTGATTCTCGTTGAGTTCGGCATGGACGGTAAATTCGGCATCACGGCGGAATACATCGTCCTCTACGGCATCCAGGCGCTGGCCATCCTCATCATGGGCGTATCCGTGCTCGTGGGAGACGGCCGCTGAGGCAGAAAGGAAACAGGACATGCAGGTTACGCATCCGCAGGAACCCTTTATGAACGTCCCGCCGGAGGACGTGTTTGTCGCCGTCAACGATCTGGGCGTGCAGGCCGGATATGGCTATGTGATGTACCAGTATCAGCCGGCACTCTATCCCGACCGCCCTGTGAACATCTTCTTTACCATGGATTGCACGCCCGAGGCGGAGTATCTGATCTTCGGTGCGCTGGTGGCCCGGGCGCGGCAGCTTCGCCAGCAGAATCCCGGCGAAGCGGCGCGCCTGTACACCTCCGTCCATCCCGGCGACAACCGTACCATGAATTTCTACCTTCACAACGGCCTGACCATCGGCAACACGGAGGATCTGGTGCGCTTGCAGCTCCCGCTGAACGCGGGCCCGGACAGCTTCAACTGCGCCTTTGGTCCAACGCCCCTGAATACCCTGCAGGAACAGAAGGAACTGCTGGAGCGCCTGGGCCGCAACAGCATCACCTACATCAGCCAGCCCTATCTGCAGCTGCTCATGGCAAACCCGCATTTCGTGGCGCTGGGGCTCAGCTATGGGCAGAATCTTGTGGGGGAATGCATCGTGTCCGGCCGCGGTGACGGAACCGCCGAGCTGGCGGCCATCTACATCGTTCCCGATCACCGGCGCCACGGCCTTGGCAAAAAGCTGCTGCAGCGTGCGCTGGCCATCTGCGCCCATGAGGGGGTCACGGATGTCCGTGCCCGCATCATGAGCGCCAGCCAGCCGCAGGTTCGCCTGATGCGCGCCTTCGGGGCGGAGCTGCTCGACCAGACGCTGCTGTTCCCCGCTCAGAATCTGTGATGCGTCAGGCCCGAATCCGACCATCGTCCCTCCGGGGAATGCAAATGCGTCACACGTCCGTTTGCATTCCCGGCCGCGGCGTGATATAATGAAGCAATCCAACATACAGGAGGAATTCCCGCATGAAGAAATGGCTGACTGCGCTTCTCATCGCGCTCTGCCTTGTCCTGGGCTGCACGGCGGCTCTCGCGGCCAGCAAGCCCACGGTCTCCTTTACAGCCAAATCCGGCAACGTCAACGGCGGATTCACCTATACGCTGGGCGTCAAGGTGAGCGCGGCACAGAGCGAGGATCTCGTGGTCGATATCACCAACAACGCCACCGGCGAAACGCTGCAGGCGGTCATTCCCGCGGGACAGACCACTGCTTCCGTCTCCATCCCCACGCAGGCAGTCACCCAGAAGGACAAGATGACCTTCTCCCTTGTGCCGGGCGAGGCATATTCCGTCGGCTCCATGCACACGCTGAACATCCTTCAGCTGCCAAAGGTGCAGTTCTACCTCGCCGTTTCCTTCGGCACGGTGGGCAAGGAGATGTCCGTCATCGTCCAGTGCAACAATCCCTCCGTCGTGCAGAAGGACAACAACGTTTTCCAGCTGCGGGATTCTGACGGCACGGTGCTGGCGGAGAAGCAGTGGTCCAACGCCTCGAACCGGCTGACCTTCAAGCTCATGCCGGATGAGACGATGATCGGTCAGCACCGCTTTACCGTCTATCTGGGCGATTACTGCGTCACGCCGGAGGACGGCTACGGCACGGTCGCCGATCCCGACGCGAAGGCCGTTGTGGAGCTGGCGCCCGAAAAGCCGCTCATGGCCATCGGCATTGACTGCGGCTTCAACGGGCGCAAGACCGACGACATCCTTGCCGTGCTGGAGAAGCACAACGTGAAGTGCACCTTCTTCATGACGGGCTACTTCCTGCGCGAATTCCCGGAGGAGGCGAAGAAAATCTACGCCGCCGGGCATGAGATCGCCAACCACTCCAACACCCACAAGCACATGAAGGAGCTCAGCTCCTTCAATCAGCTGCGCCAGCTGCAGATTCCCATTGAGGAAGCAGAAGCCCTGCTGGGCGTGACCCCGCGTCTGTTCCGTCCGCCGTATGGCGAGTACAACGCAAACATCGCGTCCCTCACCCGGGCAGAGGGCATGGAGGTTGTCATGTGGACGGCCACCTATCACGATTCCACCGGCAAGTACACCGAGGCGCAGATATACAAATGCGCCACCACCGGAAATGATTACAAGCCCGGTTCCGTGGTGCTCTGCCATCTGGACGGCTTTTACCAGCCGGACACGCTGGATGCCGGCCTGACGCATTATGAGTCCCTTGGTCTGCAGGTGGTACCCATCAGCGCGCTGATCTACGCTTCCGGCGGAAAGCTGCCGGACATGCCCGAGGGCAGGGAAGCCCTCGTCTACACCAACGAGTACTGGGAAAGCTGGCTGGCCAACAACCTGCCGGAATACGCGGAGTGACCCATTGCGCAGGGCTTCCTCAAGGATGGGGAGGGTCTGCGCAGTTCTGTTTTGGCATGTTCCCCTTTCCAAGGCTCCCCTATCTGTGCTATAATGAATGCGATTGACGAAGGGGGACGATGAGCCATGGCGAAGGATAAAACGCTGTTCGCCTGCACCGCCTGCGGCTTTGAAACGCCCAAATGGGTCGGCAAATGCCCGGGCTGCGGCGCATGGAACACCATGGAGGAGGCTGCCGTCATCACCGCTGCGGCGGGCGCAAAGGCCGCGAAGCTCGCTGCCAACCAGCGTCCCGGCACCGGTGCCTCGCCCATGCTGCTAAGGGATATCCCGGAGGACGTGACGGTGCGCGTCTCCACCGGCATCGGGGAGCTGGATCGGGTGCTGGGCGGAACAGCCGGGAATTACGGTCTGGTCGAGGGCGCGCTGATGCTCATCGGCGGCGATCCGGGCGTGGGCAAGTCGACGCTGCTTCTGCAGGTCTGTGCGAATCTGGCCCGGGCCGGGCTGCGTGTGCTGTACGTCAGCGGCGAGGAAAGCGCCAGGCAGATCAAGCTCCGGGCAAACCGGCTGGGCATCACCGATCTGGCGAATCTCTATGTGCTTGCGGAGAACGCGCTGGACGCGGTGGAGGAAAAGCTCCGCCACCTGCAGCCGGATGTGGCGGTCATTGACTCGGTGCAGACGATGTACCGGCCGGATATGCCCTCCGCGCCGGGCTCCGTCAGCCAGATTCGCGAGTGCACCAGCCTGACGATGCGCGTGTGCAAGGAGACGGGCATCGCCGCCTTCCTGGTGGGCCATGTGACCAAGGACGGCGCGATTGCGGGCCCGAGGCTGCTGGAGCATATGGTGGACGTGGTGCTCTACTTCGAGGGCGACAAGATGCAGGAGTACCGGCTTCTGCGGGCGGTAAAGAACCGTTTCGGATCGGTCAATGAGCTGGGCGTGTTCCAGATGACGGGCGAGGGCATGGTGGAGGTGCTCAATCCATCCGAGCAGCTGCTCAGCCGCCGGGCCAAGGGTGCCAGCGGTTCGGTGGTGTTCTGCGGTCTGGAGGGCTCCCGTCCCATCCTGTGCGATGTGCAGGCGCTGGCCAGCCAGAGCTATTTCGGCACGCCCCGCAGAACCGTCGGCGGCGCGGACGCCTCCCGCGTGGCGCTGCTGCTGGCGGTGCTGGAGAAGCGCGCGAACCAGAAGACCTATAATCAGGACGTGTATATCAACGTGGCGGGCGGTCTGGAGCTGTCCGAGCCGGCAGCGGATCTGGCGCTGTGTCTGGCGGTGGTGTCCTCCCTGAAGGATGAGCCGGTTGGCGCGGAGGTTGCCGTGATGGGCGAGGTGGGTCTGGCGGGCGAGGTGCGCGCCATTCCCCAGTGTGAGCGCCGCATTGCGGAATGCCGCCGGCTGGGCTTCACCACCATTGTGCTCCCGAGGGAAAACCTGCACCGCGTGAAATCGGCGGAGGGCGTGAAGCTGATCGGCGTGGATACGGTGATGCAGGCCGTCAGCGTCCTGTTCTGACAGAGGTGAAGGTATGAACTCAAAGCATATTCAACGCATCCTGCGCTTTCTTGTGCTGGGCGCGGGCGCGGGGGTGGGTGTGGCGCTGGCCTTCACCTGCGTACAGGTGCATCGGCTGACCACGGCGGATACGATGCCCTTCTGGCTGTTGACCGCGCTTTATACGGGCATGTGCGCGCTGGGCATCCTGGCGGGCTGGTTTGCCGCGCCAAGGGTCATTGACGGATGCGGGAAGATGATGGACGCGATCGAAAAGTACATGGACTCCCTGTCCACCGCGCAGCTGGCGGCGATGTCAGCCGGTTTGATTGCGGGGCTGCTGATTGCGGCGCTGCTCTCGCAGATGCTGGCGTTTCTGGGGGATTCCATCTTCACCCTTGCGGCCTCGGCGGTACTGTACGTTGTGCTGGGCGCGACAGGCATGTCCATCGGCAAGCGCCGCACGGATGACTTCTCCGCCGTCCTCTCCAGCAAGCTCCCGCGCAGGGAACGCCGCGCGATGCAAAAGGGCGAATCGGTCAAGGTGCTGGACGCGTCCGTGCTGATTGACGGGCGGCTGGAGCCCGTGCTGAAAACGGGCTTCATCGAGGGCGAGCTGCTGGTGCCGGACTTCGTGGTGGAGGAGCTGCGCAGCCTTGCCGATTCGGCGGATGAAACGAAGCGCATCCGCGGCAGCCGGGGGCTTGAAACGCTCGGGCGGCTGCAGGAGAATGCGGCGATTCGTCTGAGCATCGAGGAAACGGGCGATCTGTCCGCGCAGGAGGCGGACGTCCGGCTCATGACGCTGGCAAGGGAGCGGAACGCTACCCTCATGACCGGCGACTACAGCCTGAACCGCGCCGCCCGGGCCATCAGCCTGCGGGTTCTGAACCTGAATGATCTGGCCTGCGCGCTTCGTCAGGCAGCGGCAGCCGGGGACATCCTGACGGTGCGCATCACCAAGGAAGGCCGTGAGCCCGGACAGGGCGTTGGCTATCTGGAGGATGGTACGATGCTGGTGGTGGAAGGCGGTCGCGGTCTGGTGGGCAGCACGGTGGAGGTCACGGTGACCTCGGTGCTGCAGACCAGCGCAGGACGCATGGTGTTTGCCAGGATCAACGGATAGGAGATACGCACATGGAACGCTGGAATAAGCCGGGCTTTGCGGTGATTGGCCGGGAGGGCTCCACCGATGACGGCGAGGGCTTCATCGCCCGCCTGTGGGAAAGAGCGAACGGCACCCTTGCGGAGGTTGCGCCGCTGGCCAAAACGAACCCGGACGGAAGCCTTGCGGGCATCTGGGGCGCCATGACGGACATGAGCCGCAGCTTTCTCCCCTGGACGGAGGGCTTCCGCCGCGGCCTGTATCTGGCCGGTGTGGAGTGCCGCGAGGACGCACAGCCGCCGGAGGGCTGGACGCGCTGGGATGTGCCGGGCTTCGAATATGTCCGCGTGGTGAGCGATCATCCGGACGTCTTCCGCGAAACGCTGGCTGCACTGGAGCGATCCGGGCTGCCGCTCGCCGGCGCGGTGCACGATTTCACCGATCCCGCGACGGGGCTGAACTACATGTGCTTCCCTGTTAGGAAGCTGGAGGCATGAGGGATGGGGTGGATCATCGGCATACTCCTTGCGTTCGTCCTCGCTTATGCGTATCTGGTATCCCCCAGGCTGCCCCGGCGCAGCATGGAAGCGTTCCTGCCCTATGACTACGCACATCGCGGCTACTGGAACACGAACGACCCGGGCGCGGACAACCGTCCGGAGAACAGCCTGGCAGCCTTCCGCGCGGCAGTCCGGCATGGCTACGGCATGGAGCTGGACGTCCACCGGACAGCGGACGGGCATCTGGTTGTGCATCATGACGACAGCCTCAAGCGCATGACCGGCGCGGACATCCGCATTGCCCGGAGTACCCTTGCGCAGGTGCGCGCCTGCCGCCTGCCCAATGGCGAACCGGTTCCGACCTATGACGAGGTGCTGGAGACGGTCGCAGGCCGTACGCCGCTGATCGTGGAGGTCAAGGTCGAGGGCAACGCCGACGCGCTGTGTCAGGCGGTGTATGAGCGGATGCGCGGCTATGACGGCACATGGTGCATGGAGAGCTTTGATCCCCGGGCTGTGCAGTGGTTCAGGAGGAACGCGCCGGAGGTCATCCGCGGGCAGCTGGCCTACAATGCCGCCGGCAAGGGCAAAACGTGGAAGCTGTGGTGGCGCAACATCGGCATCGCGTCCATGGTTCAGGACGTCTGGGGACGACCGGACTTTATTGCCTTCAGCGCCCGATCCGAGAGGAAATGGTGCCTGCCGATGCTGCTGCTGCGGGGCATGAAGCCGTGGTTCGTGGCCTGGACGGTGCGTTCGCAGGAGGATATGGATGCGCTGCGCGGACGGTATGACCTGCAGATCTTCGAGCAATTCGAGGCGAAACGGTGAATCGAAAAAGGAATCGCACCCGGTCTTCCGAAGCGATTCCTTTATATTGTATGTGGCGTTCTCCGGCTGTGCAGTATGCTTACCTGACCACCACGGCGCGTCCCGTGGTTCTGAGGGCATCGGCGTTCAATTCGTCGTTGTCCAGCACCAGCTGACCGTTGATGAACACCTTGCGGATGCCGAAGGATTTCTCCTGATCGGGCGTGGCGTTCCTGATTTCATCCTCGTCAAATACCGTCAGATCGGCAAAGCAGCCCGGGCGGAGATAGCCCCGGCCGGCCAGGCGGAAGCGATCGGCGGTCGCGCCGGTCATCCGCCGGATGGTGGCGGGCAAGCTGTCGCCGGTGCCGCGCAGGGCATCCCGCAGGAACTTGGGGAAGCAGTCGTAGATGGCGGGATTCTGCACGCCGTGCGCCTCCACCCACGCGTCGGTCATGTACAGGCAGTTCTCGTTGTGCTCGAATTCGGAGATGATCTCCGGGGTCGTGTAGGGCCCCATGTTGACGCGGCCCTTGAAGTGGCTCTTCTCGCAGAGCATGAGGTACGTCTCGAGGTCGGAAAGTCCTTCCGCCCTGGCGATGTCGTGGACGGAGCGTCCCTCGTACTGCTCATACCCCTCGCCGATGTAGGCTACCTGGATATCCCTGAAGCCAAAGCCCAGCAGCAGCGAGGACGCGTACACCAGCGCGGTCAGCTTGATGCGGTTGACCGGCTTTCTGCGCTCCTCGGGCGTCATGGCCTGATACCACGCCGGCAGGATCACGGTGATGACCGACACGCCCAGCAGCTCATCGTAGATGTCGAACATCGCGTCCACCCCGGCGGCGCGCAGCTCGTTCATGATCTGTACGAACTCCGGCTGATCCTTGAAGGAACGGCGCCCCACGAAAATGGCGTGGGAGTACTGCAAGCGGCATTTCGTCTCCAGCGCGATCTCCTTCATTTCGTCCACCGCCCGCAGCAGGTGCGAGCGGCCCAGCAGCTCCGGGTAGGACATGGACACGGCGGAATTGGCACGGGGGTGCACCGTCAGCGGACGGTCGTACTTCGCGCACAGCGCCGCGACCTTTTTCAGCTCCGGCATCTGCGCATACAGGCCGGGGTCATACATCAGGCCCAGCGATATGCCCGCGGCGCCCTGCTGCAGCGCTTCCTCCAGCAGGGACAGCATGTGTGTCTCCTCCTCCGGGGTCAGCGCGCGGTTCACGCTGCCGGAGGCCGCCGCGCGGGAGGTGCAGTGTCCGGCCAGCATGGCCATGTTGCAGGGCATATGACTGTCGACCCGCGCGAAGTAGTCTGCAAGGGAGCCATGGTCATCCCGTCCCTCCGGGAAGGAAAACAAGCCGCCGCCCATCAGGGCCTTATGGGGGCTGTCTTTGTCATAGCCGACGGCGGACAGGCCGCAGTTGCCCGCCACGAAAGTGGTGATGCCCTGACGGATGAAGGGCGCAAACCAGGGCAGCGGATCCTCCTCCAGGGCGAACCAGTCATTATGGGAGTGCGCGTCGATGAAGCCCGGCGCGATCGACAAACCGGCAAGATCCATGACCTGTTCCGCGCCGTCGGACGGCAACTCTGCGCCGACCGCCACGATGCGGTCGTCCTCAATCCGCACATCGCCGGTAAAGGCAGCCGCGCCGCTGCCGTCGTATATGCGTGCGTTTTTCAAGACCAGTTTCATCCGTACCAACACCTTTCATCCATACCTTCTGCATCTGTCACAGCGTCCATCCGCAGCCACCCCGGCAATGCCTCCGGCCCTGTGCGCCTCTCCCCCCGGTTTGGCAGCTGTCCATGCATCCATTATACCACCTTTGGGGGTGGAAAGCCAGCAGTTCCTAAAGTTTCGTACCGCGAGGCAGCCCGGCCTGTATTCCGGCTGCGAAGGATCAGCCCCCGCCCGTGGGTAGACCGCTGCCCCGGAACAGCCCGTCATCACAGCTTTTGCATGAGCGCAGCACCTCATGAACCGCAGCCGCTCGCTACCGCGAAAGAACAGGAGAAATACACCAGCTTCATTGACATCGGATAACGGGTGTGCTACAATTTTTGTCGAGCCGAAAGGAAAGCTCGAAAATGTTTGATGATGGAGATATTCTGATGAACGCAATGATGCTGCTGGGCATTCAGGCCGTGCTTCTCAGCCTGCTGGTACGACTTATTCGGTACTCGCACGCTGCAAAAAGTTCAGCTCTGCATTGCCAGCACTGCCATGTGTGCTGACGGGCTGCAAGATGCTTGCAGGGGCCGTTATGCAAGGCCCGTACCCCGCACAGCACGTGACATTTCCCGCGTTCCGGCAAAGCCTGCAGGTCTGACTTTTGGACCGCAGGCTTTCTCTTTACCATCACTGCACGCTCCTCATCCCCTACCAGTACAGGAGGTATTCCCCCATGCAAATGACCGGCGCCAAAATCCTGATGGAATGCCTGCTCGAGCAGCATGTCGATACCATCTTCGGATATCCCGGCGGCACGATCCTCAATGTCTACGACGAATTGTACAACTACGAGAAGAACGGCTCGATCCGCCACATCCTGACCGCCCATGAGCAGGGCGCCAGCCACGCGGCGGACGGCTATGCCCGGGCCACCGGCAAGGTCGGCGTGTGCTTTGCCACCTCCGGTCCCGGCTGCACCAACCTCGTCACCGGTATTGCCACCGCCTATATGGATTCCTCGCCCATCGTCTGCATCACCTGCAACGTCGGCATCAGCCTGCTGGGCAAGGACTCCTTCCAGGAGGTCGACATCACCGGCGTGACGATGCCCATCACCAAGTGCAACTATCTGGTGCGCGACGTGAACAAGCTGGCGGACACCGTCCGCGAAGCCTTTGCCATCGCCCGCAGCGGCCGCCCCGGCCCCGTGCTGATCGACATCCCCAAGAACATCACGGCGGAGACGGCGGATTACACGCCTCTGCGCCGCTCCGAGCACGCCTCCTCCGGCTCCCTTGCCGCGCTGATGGCCCGCTCCTCCCAGAACTTCAAGGCGCCCGAGCCCGATCACGCCGACATTGACAAGCTGGTCGCCATGATTGCCGAATCGAAGAAGCCGCTCATCATCTGCGGCGGCGGCGTGGTGCGCGCCAGAGCCCACGAGGAAATCTGCAGGCTGGTCAACCTGATCGACGCACCGGCTGCGGTGACGCTGATGGGCGCAGGCGGATTGCGCGGACGCGACCGGCACGTAACCGGCATGATCGGCATGCACGGCTCCCAGGCCTCCAACATGGCCGTGGACGCCTGCGATCTGCTCATCGCCATCGGCTGCCGCTTCTCCGACCGCGTAGCCCTGAAGCCCTCCACCTTCGCCCGAAACGCGAAGATCGTGCAGATTGACATCGACCGGTCGGAAATCAACAAGAACGTCCAGACCGACCACCACATCATCGGCGATGCCAGGCGCGTGCTGGAGCTGCTGCTGGAAAAGGTGGCGCCCAAGCAGAACGACGCCTGGATGAAGTACGTCTTTTCCTTCAAGACCGAGACGGAATACGACGAAGCCACCGATCACCTGACACCCCAGCAGGTGCTGACGGCGATTGCGAAGATCCTCCCGCAGGATACCATCGTCGCCACCGATGTGGGCCAGCATCAGATGTGGGCCATCCAGCACTTCCACTTTGATTATCCCGGTCAGCTGCTGACCTCCGGCGGCTTTGGCACGATGGGCTTCGGTCTGGGCGCGGCCATCGGCGCGCAGGCTGCCTACCCCGACAAGTGCGTGCTGCACGTCACCGGCGACGGCTGCTTCCGCATGAACTGCCACGAGCTGGCTACGGAGCAGTATTACAATCTCCCCATCATCAACGTGGTCTTCAACAACGGCGTGCTCGGCATGGTTCGCCAGTGGCAGACGCTGATCTACAACAAGCGCTACGCCTCGACGGTGCTGGACCGTTCCCCCGACTTTGTGAAGCTGGCGGAGGCCTACGGGCTTTCCGGCAAGCGCGTCACCAATGTGGAGGAGCTGGAAGCCGCCCTGAAGGAAGCCCTCGATTGCGGGCACGGCTATGTCATCGACTGCGTGATTGACATGGACGAAAAGGTGCGCCCCATGGTGGGCGGCGGCAGCCACATCACCGACTTCATGCTGAATTCCTGAGAAAGGAGCTGAACCCCAGTGTCCCCCATCGAACGACACACCCTCGCCGTGCTGGTCGACAACGAGGCCGGCGTCCTTTCCCGCGTGGCACGCCTTTTTTCCGGCAAGGGCTACAACATCGAGTCCCTCGCCGTGGGCACCACCGACGACCCCAGCGTCAGCCGCATTACCATCGAGATCCTCGCCGATGAGGATCAGACGCGGCTCATCGCTTCCCAGCTGCGCAAGCTGATCTGCGTCCACTCCGTCAAGGTGCTTGTGCCCAACCACGCCATCCGCCGCGAGCTGGTGCTCATCAAGGTCATGGCCAACACCGCCGAGAGCCGCAACGAAGTGATCCAGATCGCCAACATCTTCCGCGCGTCCATCATCGACGTGTCGGTTGCCTCCCTAACCCTTGCCGTCATCGGCGACGAAAGCAAGGCTGAAGCCATCCAGAATCTCCTCAAGGAGTTTGGAATCCTCGAGCTGGTGCGCACCGGCATGGTCGCACTGGAACGCGGTCAATACACCATTGATGAACAGACAAAAGTGAAAGGGGAATACGACTATGGCAAAAATGTACTACGAGAAGGACTGTGATCTGGGCAAGCTGGACGGCAAGGTGATCGGCATCGTCGGCTACGGCTCCCAGGGCCACGCCCATGCGCTGAACCTGCGCGACAGCGGCTGCAACGTCATCATCGGCTTGCGCAAGGGCGGTAAGAGCTGGCCCGTGGCGGAGAAGGACGGCTTCGAGGTCATGACCGTGCCCGAGCTGACCCAGCGCGCCGACATCATCATGATCCTCATCAACGACGAGAAGCAGGCGGACATGTTCAACAAGGACATCCTGCCCTACCTGACCGAGGGCAAGGCCATCGCCTTCGCCCACGGCTTCAACATCCGCTACAAGCTGATCGCCCCGCCCGCGGGTGTGGACGTGTTCATGGCGGCCCCCAAGGGCCCCGGCCACACCGTCCGTTCCCAGTACGTTGCCGGCAAGGGCGTGCCCTGCCTCGTCGCCGTGGAGCAGGATGCCTCCGGCAAGGCCTGGGACATCGCGCTGGCCTACATCGCGGGTATCGGCGGCGCCCGCGCGGGCATCATGCAGACCACCATGAACGAGGAGACCGAGACCGACCTGTTCGGCGAGCAGGCTGTGCTGTGCGGCGGCGTGGTGGAGCTGATGCGCTGCGGCTTCGAGACCCTGGTGGAGGCCGGCTACCAGCCCGAGAACGCCTACTTCGAGTGCATCCACGAGATGAAGCTGATCATCGACCTGATCAACAAGGGCGGTGTGGCGGCGATGAACTACTCCATCTCCGATACCGCCGAGTACGGCGAGTACGTCTCCGGCCCCCGCGTGCTGCCCTACGAGCAGACCAAGGCCAACATGAAGGCCGTGCTGAACGACATCCAGGACGGCACCTTCGCGGGCAAGTGGATCAGCGAGAACAAGACCGGCCGCTGCTACTTCAACAGCCGCCGCGCCATCCTGGCCAAGCATCAGATGGAGACCGTCGGCGAGCAGCTGCGCTCCCAGATGCTGTGGAAGAACGACAACAACCTGGACAACGCTTCCAACTGATCAATCGCAGGGACGGGCTTCCAGCGCCGGAGGGCTCGCCCCTGTCCTTCACCGCAGCGCGGGCATGACCGCAATGCAGTGCCCCTTTTCCATTTCCCGAACGGAGGTTGAGCATATGAATTCCGAGAACATCAAGATCGGCGTGGAACGCACGCCAAACCGCTCCCTGCTCTACGCCCTGGGCTACACGGACGAGGAGATCCGCAAGCCGCTGATCGGCGTGGTATCCTCCTACAATGAAATTGTTCCCGGTCACATGAATCTGGACAAGATCGCCGAGGCGGTCAAGGCCGGTGTGCGCGCGGCAGGCGGCACGCCCGTCATGTTCCCGGCCATCGCGGTCTGCGACGGCATTGCCATGGGCCATGTGGGCATGAAGTATTCCCTTGTCACCCGTGACCTGATTGCCGATTCCACCGAGGCCATGGCGATTGCCCATCAGTTTGACGGTTTGGTCATGATCCCCAACTGCGACAAGAATGTGCCCGGCCTGCTGATGGCGGCGGCTCGTTTGAACATTCCGACCATCTTCGTTTCCGGCGGCCCGATGCTGGCCGGTCATCTGGAGGACGGACGCCGCACCTGCCTGAGCCACATGTTTGAGGCGGTCGGCGCGTTCAAGGCCGGCACCCTTGATGAGGACGGCGTGCGCAATTATGAGGAAAACGCCTGTCCCTCCTGCGGCAGCTGCTCGGGCATGTACACCGCCAACTCCATGAACTGCCTGTGCGAGGCCCTGGGCATGGCGCTGCCGGGCAACGGCACCATTCCCGCGCCCCTGTCCGCCCGCATCCGTCTTGCCAAGCACGCCGGTATGCAGATCATGACCCTGGTGGAAAAGAACATCCGCCCCCGCGACATCATGACTGCCACTGCCTTCAACAACGCCGAAACCGTTGACATGGCCCTGGGCTGCTCCACCAACACGATGCTCCACCTGCCTGCCATCGCCCATGAAGCCGGTGTGACCATCGACCTGGATCACGCCAACGCCATATCCGCCAAGACCCCGAACCTCTGCCACCTGGCCCCCGCCGGAGACACCTTTATGGAGGATCTGGATCGCGCGGGCGGTGTGTCCGCGGTGATGAAGGAGCTGACGAAGAAGAACCTGCTGGACACCGGCGTCATGACCGTCACCGGCAAGACCATGGCGGAAAACCTCGAAAGGGTCGTCAACCGCGACACGAACATCATCCGTCCCATTGAGAATCCCTACAGCCAGAACGGCGGCATTGCGGTGCTCAAGGGTAACCTCGCCAAGGACGGCTGCGTGGTCAAGCAGAGCGCCGTCGCCCCCGAGATGATGAAGCACGAGGGTCCCGCCCGCGTGTTTGACTCCGAGGAGGAAGCCATCGCCGCCATCTACGCAAAGAAGATCGTGCCCGGCGACGTGGTGGTCATCCGCTACGAGGGCCCGAAGGGCGGCCCCGGCATGCGCGAGATGCTGAATCCGACCTCCGCCATCTGCGGCATGGGTCTGGGCGAAAGCGTCGCGCTGCTGACCGACGGGCGCTTCTCCGGCGCAACCCGCGGCGCGTCCATCGGCCACATCAGCCCCGAGGCGGCTGCGGGCGGCCTGATCGCCCTGGTCGAGGAGGGCGACCTGATCGCCATCGACATCCCGAACTGCGCCATCGAGTTGAAGGTTTCCGACGAGGTGCTCGCTCAGCGCCGCGCCAGGTGGGTCTGCCCCGAGCCAAAGGTCAAGACCGGCTACCTGGCCCGCTACGCCAAGCTGGTTTCCAGCGCGGACAAGGGCGCAATCCTTGAATAACCCAGGGCTGCCCCATTCATCATGAACCCATCATTACAATAAGGAGGTAAATGCGCATGAGCCAGATCAAAATATTCGACACCACATTGCGTGACGGCGAGCAGTCCCCCGGCTGTTCGATGAATCTGAAAGAGAAAATCGAGGTGGCGCGCTGCCTGGAGCGCCTGAAGGTCGATGTGATCGAGGCCGGCTTTGCCATTGCCTCCCCCGGTGACTTTGAATCCGTACAGACCATCGCCCGCACGGTGAAGGACTGCTCCGTGGCTTCTCTGGCCCGGGCAACGGTCAAGGATATCGACTGCGCCTGGGACGCGGTGAAGGACGCCGCCGATCCCCGCATCCACCTGTTCATCGCCACCAGCCCGCTGCACATGGAGTACAAGCTCCGCATGACGCCCGAGCAGGTGCTGGAGCGCACCGCCGCCATGGTTGCCCACGCGAAGAAGTACACCTCCAACATCGAGTTCTCCTGTGAGGACGCGACCCGCTCCGATGTGGAGTTCCTCATCAAGGTGGTTGACCTGGCCATCCGCAACGGCGCGACCGTCGTCAACATCCCCGACACCACCGGCTACACCACGCCGGACGAGATGCGCGCGATGATCGAAGCCATCCGTACCGGCGTGCCGGGCTCCGACAAGGTGGAGTTCTCCGTCCACTGCCACAACGATCTGGGCATGGCCACCGCCAACGCATTGGCTGGCGTGCTGGGCGGCGCCCGGCAGATCGAGTGCACCATCAACGGCCTGGGCGAGCGCGCGGGCAACACCTCCCTGGAGGAGGTGGTCATGGCCATGCACACCCGCCCGGACATCTTCGGCGAGCACACCACCGGCATTGACACCACGCAGATTTTCCGCGCCTCCAAGACCGTGTACAACATCATCGGCCAGAGCGCGCCGCTGAACAAGCCCATCGTGGGCGTGAATGCCTTCCGCCACGAGAGCGGCATCCACCAGCACGGCGTGCTGGCGAACAAGAAAACCTACGAGATCCTCACCCCCGAGAGCGTGGGCGTGGTGATCGACAACATCGTGCTGGGCAAGCACAGCGGCAAGCACGCGCTGGCCTCCCGGCTGAGGGACATGGGCTACGAGCTGGATGACGCCGAGCTGCAGCGCTGCTTTGAGGAGTTCAAGGTGCTCTGCGACAAGAAGAAGTCCGTCACCAACGAGGATCTGGTTGCCCTCGTGACCCATCAGACCGCTGCCGCCGAGGAAGAGGACGTGGACGGCTACAGGCTTGAGTGGTTCGATGTGCACACCTCCAACATGACCACCTCCACCTCCGTGGTGCGCCTGAGCCTGGACGGGCAGGTTTTCGAGGAAACCTGCACCGGCGATGGCCCGGTGGATGCCACCTTCGAGGCCATCGACCGCATTGTGCGCCCGGTGGATCACACCTTCGACGTGTACCGCATCGCCGGTATTTCCCCCGGCAAGGACACGATGGGCGACGTCACCGTGAAGCTCACCTGCGACGACCGCACCTTCACCGGGCGCGGCCTGAATACCGACATCGTCGCAGCCTCCGTCCACGCCTATCTGCGCGCGATGAACAAGCTGCGCGCCTACGCCGCCAGGCGGAACAAGTAACCAGAGCAGAAAGAAGGGATACTCCAATGGGCATGACCATGACGCAGAAAATCCTTGCTGCCCATGCGGGTCTGGAATCCGTCAAAGCCGGCGACCTGATCGAGGCGAAGCTCGACCTCGTTCTGGGCAACGACGTGACCACCCCCGTGGCGGTGGACGTGTTCGACAAGGCCGGTTTCACCCGCGTGTTCGACAAGGACAAAATCGCCATCGTGCTGGATCACTATACCCCCTGCAAGGACATCAAGTCCGCCCAGCTGTGCAAGACCGCGCGGGAGTTTGCCCGGCGGTTTGACATCACCCACTTCTATGACGTGGGTCAGGTGGGCATTGAGCACGCCCTGCTGCCGGAAAAGGGCATCGTCGCCCCGGGCGAGGTCATCATCGGCGCGGACAGCCACACCTGCACCTACGGCGCGCTGGGCGCGTTTTCCACGGGCGTGGGCTCCACGGACATGGCCGCCGGGATGGCGGCGGGCGAAAACTGGTTCAAGGTGCCCAGCGCCATCAAGGTGGTGCTGACAGGCAAAATGGGCAAGTGGGTGTCCGGCAAGGACGTGATCCTCCACCTGATCGGCCTGATCGGCGTGGACGGCGCACTGTACAGGTCCATCGAATTCACCGGCGAGGGCGTGAAGGAGCTGTCCATGGACGACCGCTTCACCATCGCCAACATGGCCATCGAGGCAGGCGGCAAGAACGGCATCTTCCCGGTGGACGAAAAGACCGTCGAGTACGTGACCGGTCGCGTGAACCGCGCATGGAAGGCCTACGAGGCCGACGAGGATGCGGAATACGAGCGCGTGGTGGAGATCAACCTGAGCGAGCTCAAGCCCACCGTATCCCTACCCCATCTGCCCTCCAACACGAAAACCGTGGATCAGATCGCGGGCACGCCCATCGACCAGGTCGTGATCGGCTCCTGCACCAACGGGCGCATCTCCGATATGCGCATCGCCGCCGAAATTTTGAAGGGCCGCAAGGTGGCGGACGGCGTGCGCTGCATCGTCATCCCCGCGACCCAGGCCATCTACATGGAGTGCATCGAAAAGGGCTATACGCAGATTTTCATTGAAGCCGGCTGCGCGGTCAGCACCCCCACCTGCGGCCCCTGCCTGGGCGGTCATATGGGCTGCATGTGCGAGGGTGAGCGCGCCGTCACCACCACCAACCGCAACTTTGTGGGCCGCATGGGTCATGTCAGGAGCGAGGTCGTCCTGGCTTCCCCTGCGGTGGCTGCGGCTTCCGCCGTCAAGGGCTGCATCGCCTGCCCCTGCGAGCTTGAATAAGGAGGATACGCATCATGGTCAGTGGCAAGGTTTTCAAATACGGTGACAACGTGGATACGGACGTCATCATCCCCGCGCGCTACCTGAACGCGCCCTCCCCCGAGGAGCTGGCAAAGCACTGCATGGAGGATATCGACGCTTCCTTTGCCACCACGGTCAAGCCCGGGGACATCATCGTGGGCGGCGCGAACTTCGGCTGCGGTTCCTCCCGCGAGCACGCGCCCATCTCCATCCGCGCCTGCGGCGTGCGCTGCGTCATCGCCGCCAGCTTCGCCCGCATCTTCTACCGCAACAGCATCAACATCGGCTTCCCCATTCTGGAATGCCCCGAGGCCGCGGCTGCCATCAGCAACGGCGACACCGTGTCCGTGGATTTCGCCACCGGCAGGATCGTCGATGACACCACCGGCGAAACCTTTCAGGCTGCGGCGCTGCCGCCCTTTATCGAGCGGATCGTGGAGCACAACGGCCTGCTGCCCTACCTGAAGGCGCGGATGGAGAAGGAGGAAGCATAAATGGAAAAGCAGATTGCTCTGCTCCGGGGCGACGGCATCGGCCCGGAGATTGTGGACAGCGCCGTTGAGGTGCTGCGGGTGGTCGCGGAGAAGTTCGGTCACACCTTTCATTTCACGCCCTATCTGATCGGCGGCGCCGCCATCGACGCCACCGGCGCACCCCTGCCCCAGGAGACCGTCGACGGCTGTCTGGCGGCGGATTCCGTGCTGCTGGGCGCGGTGGGCGGCCCCAGGTGGGACACCCTGCCCGCCCATCTGCGCCCGGAGAAGGGTCTGCTGGGCATCCGCGCAGCCATGGGCCTGTACACCAATCTGCGGCCCGCGAAGCTCTACCCCGCACTCAAGGAGGAGTGCCCGTTGCGTGCGGACATCGTGGCCCAGGGCTTTGATCTGATGATGGTGCGCGAGCTAACCGGCGGCATCTACTTTGGTGAACGCGGCCGCCGCGAGGGCCAGTACGGCCCCGAGGCCTACGACACCGAGGCCTACAGCGTGATGGAGGTGGAGCGCATCGCCCGCGCCGCCTTCGACGCGGCCCGCAAGCGCCGCAAGAACGTCATCTCCATCGACAAGGCGAACGTGCTGGAAACCAGCCGCCTGTGGCGCGAAACCGTCCACCGCATCGCCGGGGAATATCCGGACGTGACCGTCACCGACATGCTGGTGGACAACGCCGCCATGCAGCTGGTGCGCCGCCCGAGCCAGTTCGACGTGGTGGTGACCAGCAACATGTTCGGCGATATCCTCTCCGACGAGGCCAGCCAGATCACCGGCTCCATCGGCATGCTGCCCTCCGCGTCCCTGGGCGCGACGACACGCGGCCTGTACGAGCCCATCCACGGCTCCGCGCCGGACATCGCCGGTCAGGACAAGGCGAACCCCATCGCCACGGTGCTGTCCGCCGCCATGATGCTCCGCTACGCCTTCGACATGGCGGACGAAGCCAACTGCATCGAGAAGGCTGTCGACGCGGTGCTGAACGACGGCATCCGCACGGCAGACATCGTGGGCAGCTCCGGCATCGAGCCCATCGGCTGCAAGCAGATGACCGCGGAGATCATCAAGCGCCTGTAAATGTACCTCTATGCCTGCATGGTTCTTGCCGTGCAGGCAGTATTGCCTTTCCGGGAGGGTCATCATCATGTACCGCGAAACAGCCAAGCTCCTGCTCTACTCCAACCTCGGCAAGGACGCGATTCTTCTGCGCCTGTCCGACATCTTCCGCGACTGGGAGAGCGGCGCTGCCGACAAGCCTGCGCTGATCAGCCGCATCTATGCCGAGGTCAAGCGCCTGCTCGATCTTGCGACAGTCTACGGCTTCAACCACAACCTCTGGCAGAATTACCTGACCTTCCTGCTGATGACGAACGAGAACAGCTTCACGCTGACCTGCGAGCGTGTGGGCGCGACCGAGGGCGGCAGCGTGAACCACTTCGCCCGGGCGGATTTCGCGGTGTTCAGGCGTCTGTTCGATTTTGACTTCGGCCCCATCGAGGCGGATCTGGGCATCGACTGCTTTACCGTCCTGACGCATTATGTCGCCATCCCCAAGAAGGCGCAGATGTACTACCGCACGGTTTCCGAGCGGGTGCAGGCGCTCTGCGCGGCCATCGGCGCAGCCCAAACCACGGACGAGGTTTTTGAGGCCGTCACCGCCCATTACCGCGACTGGGGCGTTGGCATGTTCGGGCTGAACCGGGCCTTCCGCCTGGATGACAACGGCAGCCTGACCGCGATCAACAACATCGACCACGTGGTGCTCTCCGATCTCATCGGCTACGAAACGCAGAAAAAGGCGCTGCGGGACAACACGGTCGCCTTCGTCGAGGGGCGCAGCTGCAACAACATGCTGCTCTACGGCGACGCCGGCACGGGCAAGTCCACCTCCGTCAAGGCTATCCTGAATGAGTACTGCGAGCAGGGGCTGCGGATGATCGAAATCTACAAGCACCAGTTCGGGCTCCTGTCAAAGGTCATTGCGCAGGTGAAAAACCGCAACTACCGCTTCATGATCTTCATCGACGATCTGTCCTTCGAGGAGCATGAGGTGGAGTACAAGTTCCTCAAGGCCGTCATCGAGGGCGGCGTGGAAACTCGCCCGACGAACGTGCTGATCGTCGCGACCTCCAACCGCCGCCACCTCGTCAAGGAGACGTGGAAGGACAAGGCGGACATGGAGTATGAAAACGATATCCACCGCTCCGACACGATGGAGGAAAAGCTCTCCCTGGCCGCGCGCTTCGGCTGCTCCATCTGCTACAACAGCCCCAGCCGTCAGCAGTACCACGATATCGTCAGGGGCATCGCAGCCCGGCTGCCGGAGGGCGTCGATCTTTCCGAGGAGCAGCTCCTGCTGGAAGCCAACAAGTGGGAGATTCGCCACGGCGGTGTATCCGGCCGCACGGCCCAGCAGTTCATCAATTACATCGCCGGGCTGAAGAAAAACGAAAACGCCTGATGCCCCATCATTACACACCAAGGAGGCCCTTGCATGGTCACGCTCGATAAAGTCTTTCATGCCAAAACAATCCTGCGGCAGATCGCGCGCAAGACGGATATGATCGAAGCGCCGAAGCTCTCCAGCGATTTTACTATGTACCTCAAGACAGAGAACCTGCAGCTGACCGGCTCCTTCAAGCTGCGCGGCGCGTACTACAAGATCAGCCAGCTGACGCAGGAGCAGCGTGATGCGGGCATCGTGGCCTGCTCGGCGGGCAATCACGCCCAGGGCGTGGCCCTTGCCGCCACCCGTATGGGCGCAAGGTCCGTCGTCTGCATGCCCGACAGCGCACCCATCTCGAAGGTGGAAGCCACCAAGGCCCTCGGCGCTGAGGTGAAGCTGGTCAAGGGCGCGTATGACGACGCCTATGCCTACGCCTGCAAGCTCCGCGACGAAACCGGCATGACCTTCATCCATCCCTTCGACGACGACGAGGTGATCGCCGGTCAGGGCACCATCGGTCTGGAGATTCTCAATCAGCTGGAGGATGTGGACATCGTGCTGTGCCCGGTGGGCGGCGGCGGACTGCTCAGCGGCGTAGCCTTTGCCATCCGGAGCCTGAATCCCCATGTGCGCATCTACGGCGTACAGGCGGAGAACGCCGCCTCCATGGTCCGGTCCATCGAAGCGGGCGAGCAGCTGACTCTGCCGACGGTCAAGACCTTTGCCGACGGCATCGCCGTCAAGCACCCCGGCGACACGACCTTCCGGATGATCCGGCAGTACACCGACGGCGTGGTGACCGTCACGGAGGACGAAATCGCCGCCGCCATCCTTGCGCTGATGGAGAAGCAGAAGCTGGTAGCCGAGGGCGCGGGCGCGGTGAGCGTGGCAGCTGCCATGTTCCACAAGGTGCCCGACATGGCCGGCAAGAAGGTCTGCTGCATCATCTCCGGCGGCAACATTGACGTGACCATCCTTTCCCGTGTCATCACCCGCGGCCTGACAACCTCCGGGCGCAACGCCATGCTGACCATCGCGCTGGAGGACAAGCCCGGGCAGCTGGTGGGCGTGGCGTCCATCATCAGCGAGTGCGGCGCGAACGTGGTCGGTGTGACCCACGAGCGTTCCGACGCGAACATGCCGGTCGCCTCCTGCTTCCTCAAGGTCAGCATGGAGACGCGCGACTTCGACCAGATCCACGAGATTCGCGAGAAGCTGACGGAAGCCGGTTTCCGCATTGTCAACTGAATTCCCTGGGAGGTACCCCATGCACGAGCTGCTCCTCCGTCAGCTTGCCGCTGACTTTTGCTGCACCCCCGCTGAGGTACGCGATTCGCAGCATCACTTCACCGTCTTTGCGCCCGCCCCGGATCGCCGGACCTATGAGGAAATCACGCCCTGCATCCTGAAAATCGCCGTGGTGAACGGCAAGCTGCTGTTCACCGGACGCGCGGACGTGATCGACCGCTGCCGGACGCTGTATTCCACCGCCAACGCGCCCTGGTTCATGGAGCTGCCCAACCTGGCGTCGCTCAACCGGGAGCTTTCCGCCTTTGGCGCGCAGATTCGCACCGCCCGGCCGTTCTTCACATCGGGTGCCGCCCTCCCGGTCGACACCCGTTCCTTCACCATCCGGCGCTACAGGGGCCCTGAGATTGAACAGTTCCGCAACGATGACCGTTTTGGCGAAGCCTACGGCTTTTGCGAGTCTGCGCCGGATATGCTGGGCATTGCCGCGTGGAAGGACGGCACAATCCTCGGCATGGCCGGAGCCAGCGCGGACAGCCCGTATCTGTGGCAGATCGGCATCAACGTGCAGCGCGAAGCCCGTGGTCAGGGCATCGCCGCCATGCTCGTCGCGCTGCTGCGCAATGATGTGCTTGCCTCCGGTCATCTGCCCTATTACGGCACCTCCGTTTCCCATCTGGAAAGCCAGCGTGTCGCGCTCCGGGCAGGCTTCCGTCCTGCGTGGTTTGAGCTGGTGGCCTGTCCCCTGAAGCTCTAAAATGTCAGCTTTCCTCTTGTACTTTACATTCCGCCATGCTATACTGGAATCATCACCAAACAAAGGAGGATTTTCCAATGAAGAAACTGCTTTCCCTGCTGCTGTGCCTTGCGATGCTCCTACCCGTGATGGCGCTGGCTGAAACCGCAACAACCGCGGAGCGTCAAGTGGTTGATTTTGGCAATTTCACCATCAGCTTACTGGAGGGCGACCTCTACGAGGTTGCTGATGAAAAGACCAGCAACGCCCTGTACGCCATTGTTTACCCTGCCTACGACGAGACAGCCGCTTCCCATGAGAATTTCAACATTGTCTGGAGCGCGGAGGACGCGTCTCCCGTCATTGCTCTGTATGGGGCAGAGACCTATGCGCAGCTGCTGATGCAATCCTATCAGGCGCAGTACGAAGTCATGGGTATCAAGATGAGCGATGGTCAGGTGCTCTCTGCCCGCTATGAGGACAACACGGGCGTTTTCCTCACCTTCGCCAACCTGGATTACACCGGTATGGGCTACGATCTGGTGTCCCCCGTGTACCAGATGCAGGTTTACGCCTGCGACAGCGAGGAAGGCACCTACATTTTCACCTTCACTGCCACGGATTTGGAGGCGCTGGATGCACTCTCCTCCTATCTGGACTACATCGAGTTCAAGTAATTTCATCGTTTAACAGGCAAAGGCTCCGGCTGATCGCTCAGCCGGAGCCCGTTATTTTGTCGTCTTATTCGCCGGAGATCATCTGGTAGAAGGTCACCAGCATCATGGCGGTTTCCGCACGGGTGGCAGGTGCCGCCGCATCTTCAAAGGCGGGCAGCATCTCCGCCGTCAGCGGCAGCCCCAGCGCCGTCGCAAAGCTGACCGTGTAGCCCACCAGATCCTCATGCGTCAGCGCGGTATTCACATCCGCCGCGGGCACGATACCAAACTGCGCGAGATAGGCCACAGCCTCCTCCGGGCTCTGACCGCCGCCCAGCAGCACATAGCAGGCCATGGCGAAATCGCCCAGCGTACCGGCGTCCTCGGCGCCAAAGGCGCTGTCGCCCGCCGCCAGCATCAGACCGTTCTCAAAGGCGAAGCGGACGTAATCATAGTAGGGGTGCTCGGATGTGCAGTCGGTAAACTCAATGCTGCTGGGATCAACCGCATTGAAGGGATTGATGACCGCTTCGTACAGCGCCGCGTTTGCTTCGATCGCGCCCGCGCCGCCCGCCGTGGAGCGAGCGCCGTTCGCAACCAGCTTCTCATAAACGGCTACATACTGGCTCAAATCCTCGGCCTTCAGGCTCTTGAGCTGCTTCATCCAGGTGAGGCGTTCCGCCTGATCGTCGCCCTGGATCGCCGAGAAGATCACATTGGTCGTTCCGGCCAGTTCCCCGGAGGACTTTGCATAGGTCGCGTAGGAGGAAAGAATGTAGCCATCCAGCGTTTCCTGATCGACCGTCATATCCGCCAGCAGCGCGGGCACCTGCTCATACACCGCGAATGTCTCCGCAACGTTGGGATCGCGGTAGGTCAGCAGGTAGATGCCTTTCTCGCTTGCGCCGTGTAATACGGTGTACACACCATACTGGCTGCGCAGGAGCGGATTGAGGTAGATATCGGACACCAGCGCCGTCACCGCATCAAAGTCAGCAGTAAACTCCTCCAGCCCCAGCTCCTCCCAGGTGGCGAAGATCAGGTTGTACTGCACGGAGGAATCCACCACAATACCCTCGGCACGGGCAGGAGCCGGAATGCTATAGACCGCCGGGACAACCTCGCGGGTGTTCAGCTTCGCGATGTAGGCATCGGCGATCGCGCGATGGTTGGCAGCACTCTCAGCGCTGCCCGCAAAGGCGGAAATCGCCCCGGTGCCGTTGTTCACCACCGCCTGCACCTGCTGCAGCATCGCCAGCGCCAGCTCGGGCTGCTCTGCCAGCAGGGCTTCCACCTGCTCCATGAACACATAGTAGTCCAGATCGGTCATGTACAGGTACAGGTTCGCGCTGGCAGAGGAGATCGCCTGCGCACGGGACAGCTGGGAAGAATAGATGCTCTGCGTCAGGTCCTTCTTCAGGGCAGCCTTCAGCGCGGAAACCGCATCCAGCACGCGCTGCGCATCCGTAAACTGGGAATCAAAGAGAATCTCGTCCATCAGGTCATACGCAGCCTGCATGTCCTCATCCGCAGCGATCCACGCCGCGCGCAGATACAGGTTCGTCTGATCGTCATAGGGAACCGAGGGCTTCACCACCACATTGTACAGATACCGGGTCACCAGCGATGCCAGCTCCTGACGGCTGTGCGCGGTGGTATCCACCTCACAGAGCAGATCGATGTAGAGCTTGAACCAGTGCAGGTACTCCTGCGGCAGGTCGGACACATCCAGCAGGAACATGGCCTGACCCACGCCGTCCACGTTGGCCTCCACCTCAATGCGGCGTACGCCATCCGCACCGGTCACATCCGTGTAATCGTAGACGCGGCACTCCTCCGGCAGGCTGTCCACCGTCACAACCTGCAGCTGCGCCACATATTCCGTCGCGGTGCTTTCGTGCTGCTGCGCCAGCGCCTGCGTGCTCTCCACGATGGCGGCGATCTCCTCATCGGTCATCGCAGCCTTCTTCTCGGCCAGCGCGGCAGCCAGCGCCGCATCGTTCTGCTCCTTCAGGCCCGCCACGGGGACGGTCACTGCCAGCACCTTGTTCTCGTTGCCCACCAGGTGCTTCTCAATCAGCGCGGTAAAGGTACCGTTCTCATTGAGGGAAGCAAACCGGTCCAGGGAGGCGATGTAGTTGAGGTAGCCATGCCAGTCGCCGGTGGCTGCCCAGTAATAGGCAATACCGGAAATCATGTTCGTGCCAAGGCTGGAGTCCTCGCCGGCCAGCTTGATATCCATATTGAAGGCTGCCACGACAGCCTCCACGGCTTCCTGGTCCAGGCCGTCGGCAAGCAGCTCCTTCAGCGCGGCATCCACGGTGCTCTGGAAGACCTCGGCATCCTCCGCGTTGACGCCGTCCGCGTAGAACACAATGACCGGCGCGGGGGTATCAATCATCAGGCTGCAGCCGCAGGTCGCGGAGGGCAGCGCCTCCTCCAGGGCGGTGATCACCGGGAAGGAGGATGCGCCCAGCAGCGTGGACAGCATGTCGATATCGTTGACCGTGGCTTCATCCGCGTCGTCCACACGGAAGCCGTAGTAGAGGCGGCCGCCCTTGTCGGTGTTGGAGCTCGCCTCCGCGGGATACTCGAACTGTGCCGTCTGCGCGCCGGTGATGGGCGTGTAGGCCGCATCCGCAATGACGATATCCGCCTTCTCATACGCGGAATAGTAGCCGTCCAGCAGCTCCAGGAAGCGCTCGTAGTTCTCGAAGGAGCCGTACAGGAACGCCAGGGAGTTGGAGGGATGGTAGTAATGGCTGTGGAAGCTCTTGACATCCTCCCAGGTCATGTTCGGAATCTCCGAAGGAATGCCGCCGGAGGAATTCGCCGCGTTGCTGCCGGGGAACATGGTCTTGCGCCAGTTGTAGAAGGCAGCGGTCTCAACCGTGTAGGAGCCCTGCATCTCGGTGTAGACCGTGCCGGAAAGGGTCAGATCGCTCTCGGCGCTGTCCATGGAATAGCGCCACGCTTCCTCACTGAAGATGCTCTCATCCGTATGGATGATGGGGTGGAAGCAGCTGTCGGTATAGAAGTCCGCGTACATGTACAGCTGATCCTCGGACAGGGAGGCCACGGGGAAGGTGGTCATATGGCTGTAGGTGGAAGCGTTCATGTAGGTATTGTAGGTCTGGTAGCTCAGGTTGAACCAGAGATCCTTGGAGGGATACTTCTCGCTGCCGGACAGCGTCGCATGCTCAAAGACGTGCGGCACGCCCATATCGCTCTCCGCAGGGGTCCTGAAGGTCAGGTCAAACACACGGTTCGTGTCATCGTTGGCCAGATAGAGCAGCTCCGCGCCGGTCTTCTGGTGCACGAAATACATCACGTCCGCATTGATGAGCGGGAATTGGGTCACTTCCATGACCTCGAAGCCATGGATCACATCGCCCACCCTGGGGGCTGCCGTATCGTCTGCCACGGTGACTGCCGCTTCGGCAAACACTGCCGTGCATTGCAGAGCCATCAGCAGCGCCATCAGCAAAGCCAGGTACTTCTTCATGATGGATTCCTTCCTTTCAAATTGCCGTTACGGGAACGCTCTCCCGGATACCCGTATTGTAGCATCATTTGTACACACTGGCAAGACAAAACTGAAAATATGCGCGAGCCGGCTGTGTTCCGGCACAAAAAAGCCCGGAGCATCCCATGAGGGAGCATCCGGGCGATGGATCGCTGAACCAGCGGTCGCCGTGGCGGAAATTACGCCTTGGCGATCTCCACCAGCTTGGCGAAAGCGGCAGCGTCATTCACAGCCAGGTCAGCCAGCATCTTGCGGTTGACGGCGATGTTCTGCTTCTTCAGGCCATTGATAAAGGCAGAGTAGCTCATGCCGTTCAGGCGGGCGGCAGCGTTGATACGGGTGATCCACAGGGAGCGGAAATCACGCTTGCGCATCTTGCGGCCAGCGAAGGCATAACGCAGAGAACGGGCGACCTGTTCGGACGCGGCGCGGTACTGCTTGGACTTGGCGCCCCAGTAGCCCTTCGCCAGCTTCATAACCTTGCGACGCTTCTTCTGAGCATTGACAGCTCTCTTAATACGTGCCATTTTTCAGTATCCTCCTTGCCAGCTAACGGGCGAATTACTTGTAGGGCAGCAGCTTGTGGATCGTACGGGCTTCGGCCGCGTTGTCCACGATGCCGTCAGCGCGCAGGTGACGGGTGCGCTTGGTGGTCTTCAGGCGAACCTGATGGTTGGCGTTCATCTGCTTATGCTTAACGATACCGGACTTGGTAAAGGAAAAGCGCTTGGCAGCACCACGATGAGACTTCTGCTTAGGCATGGTGTAGTCCTCCTTCCAAAGTATCGGTCATGGCCGGAGGTTTCTCTCCGTTCCTGACCTTAAGGCTGATTATCGGCATCGGGAGACGCTTTCGTCCCCCTGCCGCGGCCTTACTCCTGAGTGTTATCCTGATTGGCCCTGGCCTCACGGGCGGCCTTCTTCTCAGCGAAGGAAGCCTTGGCGGCCTTGGGCGCGAGGATCATGAGCATGTAGCGGCCATCCATGGTGGGGCGGCGCTCCACGCTGGAGACATCCGCGCAACGCTCGGCGAAATCCTGCATGACCTTCATGCCGATCTCGCTGTGGGTGATCTGACGGCCACGGAAGCGGATGGAAACCTTGACCTTGTCACCATCGGCAAGGAACTTCTGGGCCATCTTCGCCTTGGTGAGAACGTCGTTCTCCTCAATGGTCGCGGACAGCTGGACTTCCTTGATGGACACGACCCGCTGATTCTTCCGGTTATCGCGCTCCCGCTTCGACTGCTCGTAGCGGTACTTGTCATAGTCCAGCAGCTTGCACACCGGCGGCTTGGCCATGGGCTGAATCTTGGCCAGATCAAGGCCGCGCTCCTCCGCCAACTCGAGTGCCTTGTGCGTAGGCATGACGCCGAGCTGTTCGCCGTTTTCGTCAATGACGCGAACCTCTCTGTCGCGGATCTCTTCGTTAATCATCAGATCGATAGCGATGTCCATACACCTCCCAAATTCTGTTGAGCCGCGGCTCCTGCCCGTTTTCCGTCCATACACGAAAAAGCGACGGGCAACCGACCCGTCGCTGAACATGCGCAGTATCTTCCTGACGATCAGGAAAGATGCCATGGTACCCGGCAGCGTGCGCCACACGAGGTGAGAGACGGGCAAGCCTCTGCTTCAAACACCAGCAGTATACCACGTTCCACAGCGCATGTCAAGGGGCAATTTCAAGAAATCAATCCTTTCCGTCCATGGTTTCCTCATCCGCGGCGGCCTTGCCGGCCTTGAAATCGCAGATGGGCGTCAGCAGGGCGGTCACCTCGGCAGTCTCCCCGATCGCATCGAGACTCTCGTCAATGGCACGGTAATACTAATTCCCATTCATCAGGTGCAGCGCCTGCAGGATCGTTTCGCTAACAGCATTCCCATAAAACCGTCAATACGGCTTGCGTCTCCAATGCGGCTTCGCAACATGTTTTCAAGGTTCACACATATACACGTTCCCATTCGTATCCTTTGCGGCATCCGGAAATATTCAGCCTCTCCCGAAAACGTTTGAAATGAAAGTGCTTACCGCCCCTTGTTTCCCGTCGAAGGATGTGATATACTGTTACCCGGTCGGCTTAGGGACTCCGGCATAACCGCCAGCCCGTCGGCTGCATCATAAGGACTACTGTTCAGGAAGATAAAGGAGCGAATCCCCATGAGAAAGATCGGCGTACTGACCTCCGGCGGCGACGCGCCGGGTATGAACGCGGCGGTCATGTCCGTCGCTAAAAGCGCTGCCCGCTACGGCATGCCCCTGGTCGGCATCAAGCAGGGCTATAACGGCCTGCTGCGCCGTTCCACCAGCATCTATGACGACCTGCAGGAGCTGACGCTGGACACCGTGCTGGACATTGCCGACCAGCCCGGTACCTACCTGCGCACTGCCCGCTGCACCGAGTTCCTTGACCCCAAGTACCGCGAGCTCGCCGCACAAACCCTGCGCGACATGGAGATCGACGGTCTGGTCGTCATCGGCGGCGACGGCTCCTTCCAGGGCGCGATGCGGCTCTGCGAGCTGGGCATCCCCTGCATCGGCATCCCCGGCACCATCGACAATGACCTGGCCTACACCGAAATGACGCTGGGCTACGAGACCGCCGTGCAGAAGTGCACCGAGGCCATCCGTGAGATCCGCGCCACCAGCCGCAGCCACAACCGTCCCCATGTGGTGGAGTGCATGGGCCGTCACTGCGGTGACATCGCCATGAAGGCCGCCTGCGCGACCGGCGCGGAGATCGTCGTCGTGCCCGAGGTGCCATGGTCCGTCGACGAGGTTGCCGCCCGCCTGAACAAGCAGATCGCCAAGGGCAATCCCCGTGCCACCGTCGTCATCGCCGAGGGCTGCTGGGAGTCCATGGAGCCCTTTGATATGTACGGCTTCCTGACCAGCCACGGCAAGCAGTGCTTCGAGGGGGAGCCCATGAGCGCCATGCGTCTGGCTTCCATCCTCAAGCGCAAGTGCGGCATGATCGAGGTGCGCTCCACCGTGATCGGCTACACCCAGCGCGGCGCACTGCCTGTCGCCAAGGACAGCGCATTCGCCTTCGAGGCCGGTCATCTGGCCGTGAAGCTGCTGCACGACGGCATTTCCAATCAGGTCATCGGCACCCGCAACGGCCGCGTGTTCTACATGGGTATCGAGGAGGCCCTGCAGGAGAAGCATTCCTTCCGCTACGACCTGTACAAGCTCGTCAACGACATCCGCGATTGAGCCTGATTATTCACGCACAGCATCCCGCTGTGCGTTTTTCACTTTCTGCCGGAAATTCACGGAAACAGTTGACAAACCGGCCGGGCATCCGCTATAATATCAATGTATCCTAAGGGGAGTAATCGGCGCATTGCCCCAGGCATGCGCAACAGCATCGTCACCCCGGCATCTGCCCGTTGCTGTTTGAAATGATGAGACTCATGGACAGTGATGTACGCGTTGCATCATCGTTCATGGGTCTGTTTTTTACCTTTCTCCCTTCCCGGCAGATGCAGCGGCTCATAGCATGTACCATCAAGGAAAGGATTGAGAGCATGGATTTTTCTGAAATCATCCGGGAACTGTTTGACGGCGTGTTCCAGCTCATGTCGGTCGACGGCCTCAAGGCGCTGGTGATGTTCGCCATTTCGGGCGCGCTGATCGCCCTGGCCATCGTCAAGGATTACGAGCCCACGCTGCTCCTGCCCATCGGCTTTGGCTGCATCCTGGCCAATCTGCCCACGGTCGTCGATGCGGTGACTGGGAATTCCGCCCCCGCCGTGCTGGGCGAATCGGGCTTCCTGTCGGTGCTGTTCAACGCCGGCATCGCCAATGAGCTCTTCCCCATCCTCATCTTCATTGCCATCGGCGCGATGATTGACTTCTCTCCCCTGCTGAAGGATCCCTCCACCATCTTCTTCGGCGCGGCGGCACAGTTCGGCATCTTCATGACCTTCCTGCTGGCCATCGTGCTGATTCCGCAGGCGCTGGGCGTTACCGACGGCGACATGGTGATGAAGCTCGCCTCCGCCATCGGCATCATCGGCGCGGCGGACGGCCCCACCACGCTCTATGTCGCCAACTACTTCAAGCTCTCCGAGTACATGGCGCCGATCTCCGTGGCCGCCTACAGCTACATGGCGCTCGTGCCCGTCATCCAGCCGCCGGTCATCAGAGCCCTCACCACCCGCGAGGAGCGCCTGATCCGCATGGATTATCAGGAGGAGCGCTGCTCCAAGACCACGCTGATCCTCTTTCCCATCATCGTCACCATCGTCGCGGGTATCATCGTGCCCATGAGCGCGCCGCTGGTCGGTTCCCTCATGTTCGGCAACCTCATCCGCGAATGCGGCGTGCTGGACCGCCTGAGCAAAACCGCGCAGGATGAGCTGGCGAACCTGGTCACCATCATTCTGGGCATCACCATCGGCGGTACCATGGTCGCGGAAAACTTCCTGCGGCTGGACACCATCCTGATCCTGCTGCTGGGTCTGTTCGCCTTCGTGTTTGACACCGCCGGCGGCGTGCTCTTTGCCAAGCTCCTCAACCTGTTCCGCAGGAAGAAGATCAACCCCATGATCGGTGCCGCGGGTATCTCCGCCTTCCCCATGTCCTCCCGCGTCGTCGCCAAAATGGCGCTGAAGGAGGATCCGTCCAACTTCATCCTGCCGCAGTCCACCAGCGCCAACGTTGCCGGTCAGCTGGGCTCCATCGTGGCAGGCGGCATGGTGATCACGCTGGTCTCCATGCTGCTGGGCGCGTGACGGGAGAAAGGGGCGTGTGTGATATGAAAAAGCTGATTGCTGTTCTGCTGCTGGTGCTGGCGACCGTCTCCGCATCCGCACTGGCGGAGGGCATCGCCGGAGCCGATGCCGCCGGAACTGTCGCGGAGGAAGGCAGCCTGCTGATGGACGGACTGCTCGTGACGGTCATCGGTCTGGCCGGCGTGTTCTTCGTGCTGATCCTGTTCTTCCTGATTATCAAGCTGATGCAGAAGCTGCTCAGATAAGCACGGTTGATCTGCCCGGGCGCGTCCGCGACATACGGACGCGCTTTTCGCTTTCCATGCATCTTCACAAGCGGCGCTTTTTCGTGTATAATAGGGGTGCAGCATTTGTTTATCACCACATATGGAGGAATTGTGCATCATGAATGTCATCCGCAAGACGAAGATCATCTGCACCATGGGCCCCAACCTCTTTGAAAAGAAGCTGATTGCACCGCTCATGCAGGCAGGCATGAACGTCGCCCGCTTCAACTTTTCCCACGGCACCTACGAAAGCCACAAGGCCTATCATGACGAGGTCGTCCGCACCGCGCAGGAGCTGCGGCTGCCCGTCGCCACCCTGCTGGACACAAAGGGCCCCGAGGTGCGCGTCCGCTCCTTCCGGGACGGTCGTGTCACGCTGCAGTCCGGACAGCTCTTTACCCTCACCACCGACGAGGTAGAGGGCGATGAAACCCGCGTTTCCATCACCTACAGGAACCTCCCGCAGGATGTAAAGCCCGGCAATGCCATCCTGATCGACGATGGCCTGATCGGGATGCAGATCGAGAAGATCGAGGGCACCAACATCATCTGCCGCGTTTCCAACGGCGGCGTGGTGTCCAATAACAAGGGCGTCAACATCCCCGGCGTTCATCTGACCATGCCCTTCATCAGCGAGAAGGATCGCAGGGACATTCTCTTTGCCATTGAGGAGGGCTTTGACTTCATCGCCGCCTCCTTCACCCGGTCGGCGGACGATATTCTGCAGATTCGCCAGATCCTGCAGGAGAACGGCGGCACCGGCATCAGCATCATCGCCAAGATCGAGAACATGGAGGGCGTGGAGAACATCGACGAGATCCTCCGCGTGGCGGACGGCGTGATGGTCGCCCGCGGCGATCTGGGCGTTGAGGTGCCGCTGGAGGACGTTCCCGCCCTGCAGAAGGAAATGATCCAGCGCTCCCTGGCGCTGGGCAAGCCCGTCATCACCGCCACGCAGATGCTCGATTCCATGATCAAGAATCCCCGTCCCACCCGCGCCGAGGCCACCGACGTTGCCAACGCCATCTACGATGGTACCAGCGCCATCATGCTCTCCGGCGAGACCGCCGTGGGCGCTTATCCCGTGGAAGCCGTGCAGACCATGGTCAGAATCGCCCTGGCAGCCGAAGCCGACCTGAAGAACATCCGCGGCTTCACCCGCGCGGGCGCTTCCTCCACCGATGTGACCAACGCCATCTCCCATGCGACGGTCACCTCCGCGCAGGATCTGAACGCCAGCGCCATCATCACCGTGTCGATGTCCGGCTCCACGCCGCGCACCATCAGCCGCTACCGTCCCCGCAGCGTGATCGTCGGCTGCACCTCCAGTCCCCGCGTCTGGCGGCAGATGGGGATGTACTGGGGCACCGTGCCGCTGCTGATCGGCTCCGAATCCAACACGGACGACCTGTTTGAACATGCGGTGGACGCCGCCGTTGCCGCCGGAATCGTGCATGACGGCGAGCTGGTCGTGCTGACCGCCGGCGTCCCGCTGGGCATCTCCGGCACGACCAACCTGATGAAGGTGCATGTGGTCGGCCATATGCTGGTCAAGGGACAGGGCCTGCACGGCAACCGCATCACCGCGCCCCTGTGCGTCATCCGCGATCTGGAGCAGGACGCCCACACCTTCGACGATGGCGACGTGATCGTCTGCAAGCAGACCAACAGTGCCATGTACGCCATGCTGCGCAAGGCCAGCGGTCTGGTGCTGGAGGATCCGAATCCCGAAGGGCATGGCGCGATTGCCGGCATGACGCTGGACATTCCCGTCATCATCGGCGCATCCCACGCGACCGAGATTCTCAAATCCGGCGCGGTTGTCACCCTCGATGGTCAGAAAGGCACGGTGAGCGCAAATGACAAGCCTGACGATCTTCATTGACGCCAACCGCTACGCCAGCGCCCGGGCATTGCACCTCGCGCTGAAGATGCTGCTCGATCTCCCGGAGCATTACGGCTGCAATGCCGATGCGCTCTACGACTGCCTGAGCGAACGCACCGCACCGGTGAACCTCATCGTGCAGTCCGAGGGAGAAGGCGAGACCGCCGACGCCCTGCGGAAGGTGAGGCTCGTGGTGGAGAACTGCGGGGGAAATGTTAAGGAGTAAAATACAGAATAAAATGGACGGCTGCCACTTATGCAGTCGTCCATCATTTGTATCACCATGATACAGTTTGCTTTGGAACACGAACTCAATCATCTATTCTATTACCGAATTGATCGTACATCTCCTCGTACTTATAACCATGATACACATTGGGGCGACTGTCATCCAAATACCGTATGCCATCATACGTATTAATGAACCGATTCCCCAAAGAGTCCTTTTCGATGTCGTATTCATTGAAACCGTAGCGACGTGTGGTTTCTTCATCATTTGAAGTAAGTACATCTAAGACACCGAGAAAGTCAATACCACCACGTTGTTCTTCTGTGTGATATGTATGATAACCGACTCTCGACCTACGTTCTTTTAGTAAGTTAATCCCATCAATGATGATCTCCCAGCAACATATGAGCTGCTCAGAAAATGTCATTTCATACAGACACCGATAGCAGTTCACATACAAAATCAGAGGTATCACAACGCTGAACAAAATTCGCCACCATATAGTCAAATCGACATTCGCTGCAATCGTCGCTACCGATAAAAAGGCAACCCCAGCTATAGGCACAGCACTCAAGTTATGTCTTGTCCATTTTAACTCATCATCAAGGCTGATTACAAACAGAAACAGCCATGTTGCAAGCCAAATTCCCCAATGCAACATTACCGAAATTACTTGAAGTGTTGTTGACTCCACATTCACATACAAAGCCCTAAACACAAACCAACTAACTGATGCCGTAATTACACCAAATGCCACCACAGCAAGTACCAATTTCCAGACGCTATACTTTTTCCAGTCCACTTTTTCTCTGGCTCCATAATCAATAGCATACCTGACAAGCCATATAATAAAACACAATCCACTCAAAATCGCAGGAATAATCGAATGTAAAATCACAAAGGCTTGCAATATTGCATATCCAAAAATACCAACAACACAGCAATACCCAACCATCACAATCCCCCTTATTATCATGCAGTTGTTAATCCAGCACAACTATTATGCTTATATCCTGTTGCACCGTCAATACATTCATTTGGATTTTGAGACATCTCTGTACATTCTAACCAGACAGAGGCTCCTTTGCATATGACATCATCAGGCAATCCTGCGCTTGCCGCCCCATGCGGTCAACACACCGCCGCCAAGGACAGCCGCCAGTCCCACGCAGCTGATCACCTGGTCGTAGGAATGCAGCATCAGACAGAGACGGGTAGTCGCGTCAAAGCCGTTTTTGAGCAGCTTCTCGCTGCCGCGCAGGATGAGCGTTTCATCCTTCGCCGTATACTCCGTTCCATGGAGCGCTGCCAGCTTCGCCAGCTTGCGGGCATTGAGCGCATCGGTTCTGTCCTTCTCGGTGATTTCCGCCTGCTCACCCTCGGCCAGACCCTCCGCCCTGGCGGCAGTCAGCGCAGACAGCTCCTCCCCGGTCAGCTCGTTGTCCAGCAGGATATCGATGCTCTCAAGCAGCTTCCCCGCATTCGCACGGGTTACATCCACCTTGACATACTTCGCAATCTGCGATACAACCGTGCTGCTCTTGACGGTACGCGCCACGTAAAGACTGCCAATCATCAGCAAAACGCCCAAGATGACTGTCACTGCACCGGCCTTCTTCATCCTGCATGCCTCCTTCAGTATAGGGCTTCATTATACCCAATTCCGTCGCGGTCTGTCAAGGCGCTGGATACAAAGGAACAGAGAAAGGACAATGCAGGCAGCCTCATCCGATACAGCATGAAGCATTGTTCCATCCGGCATTTTGAATGAGGCTGCCCCGGCTTCTGTGCGCATCCATTGCAAAACCTGCCGAATCGTGGTATCATAGGGCGAATCGAATGGAAAGGATGTTCTTCCCATGCGCTGCAGCTGCAAGGAATGCGGAATCTACATGGTGCAGGCGGATGCGCCCCATCTGGGCTGCGTATGCCCGGAGTGCTTCTACCGCTGCACCGACTGTCTGGGCACCAACACCGTCGTCAGCCGTGAAAGCCTGAAAGCCCTCGCCTTTGATCCGCGCTTCCGCCCGGAAGCCATCGCCGCCAGCTTCGCCAAAGAGGATGACGGGGATGACGACTGAGACCAGGCACAACCGAACCATCCTCCACTGCGACTGCAACAATTTCTTTGCGTCCGTGGAGCTTTTGAAGTACCCGGAATTGCGCGACAAGCCCGTAGCTGTGGCCGGAGACCCGGAGGGACGCCACGGCATCATCCTGGCCAAAAACATGCCCGCCAAGCGCATGGGCGTGAAAACCGCCGAAACCATCTGGCAGGCCCGGCAGAAATGCCCCGAGCTCATCCTTCTGCCGCCGCACCATGACGAATACGAGGACATGTCCCGTCGCATCAACGAGATGTATCTGGAATACACCGATCAGGTGGAGCCCTTCTCCGTGGATGAAAGCTGGCTGGATGTGACCGGCTCCCGGCGCCTGTTCGGCGATGGGACGACCATTGCCGATACGCTGCGCCGCCGCATCCGCGATACGCTGGGCATCACCATCTCCGTGGGCGTTTCGGACAACCGCTGGTGGGCGAAGCTCGGCAGCGACTACCAAAAGCCCGACGCGACCACCCGTATCACCCGGGAAAACGTGGCGCAGCTGCTGTATCCCCTGCCCGTCCGGGAGATGCTGTTCGTGGGCGAAGCCGCCGCGCAGACGCTGATCCGCCATGGGGTGACGACCATCGGGCAGCTGGCCGCCACGGATGAAGCCATCCTGACCAAATGGCTGGGCAAGCAGGGCGGCAGCCTGCACCGGATGGCAAACGGGATGGAGGATGCGCCCATCCGCCGCTGGGGGGAAAGCGATCCGGTCAAGTCCGTCGGCAACAGCATGACCTATCCCCACGATCTCGTGGGACAGGACGCCTGGCACGAGGGGCTGATGCCGCTGTGCGACAGCGTCGGCGCCCGCCTCCGTGCCCAGCACCTCAAATGCCGCACCGTCACCCTGGCCATCAAGGATCCGTCCTTCAAGGTGATCTCCCGCCAGAAGACGCTGCCCGTTCCCACCAGCCTGACCCGACAGCTCTTTCAGGCGTCGCTGGAGCTGCTGGGACAGTGCTGGTCACCCGACGCACCCATCCGCCTGCTGAGCGTCACCGCCTCCAACCTGTGCGGCGAGGATGAAGCCTTCCCGGCGCAGCTCTCCTTCCTGACCGAGGTCGCGCCGGACGATCCCCGGCAGGCACGCATTGAGCAGGCCGTCGACAGCGTGCGGAGCCGCTTTGGCAAGATCGCCGTCCGCCCCGGAACAGTTATCCGGAAACAGGAGTAGACCTCCGTCGATCTGTCCGTTTTGTAACCATATACAACATTTTCCCGTATATTTGATGGAATTCCGACAGAATCCGCAAAAAAACTTGCCATATGCGCACAAAACAAGTATAATATTGAACTGTTGGAAACAACGCTTTTTCCGCGTGCCCTGTTCGGCATGTTACATGGCCGCAGGGGTGCGATTCCCTGAATATACAGAGGAGGATGACCCATGCCCACGACCCAGTTTGACAAGGATTCCATCAAGGCGTCCATCATCGGCAAGCTCCAGCGCTACAACGGCCGCACGCTGGAGGAGGCCTCCAACGCGCAGATCTACCGCGCGCTGGCTTCCACCGTCCGCGACCAGATCATGAAGAAGTGGATGATCTCCCGCGAGGAGCGCAAGACCAACAACAACAAGCGCCTGTACTACCTGTCCGTGGAGTTCCTGATGGGCCGCAGCCTGTACACGAACATCCTGAACCTTGTGTCCACCGATGAGTACAAGGCCGCCCTGGATGAGCTGGGCATCGACATCGACGCGGTGCTCAAGGAAGAGCCCGAGCCCGCGCTGGGCAACGGCGGTCTGGGCCGTCTGGCTGCCTGCTTCATGGATTCCCTCGCTTCGCTGGATCTGCCCGCCATGGGCTGCTCCATCCGCTATGAGTACGGTCTGTTCCGCCAGAAGATCGTCGACGGTCAGCAGGTCGAGCTGCCCGACTACTGGCTGGGCAACGGCAACGTCTGGGAAATGCCCGTGATGGAGGACGCCTGCGAGGTGCACTTCAACGGTCACGTGGACATGATGGAAGAAAACGGCCGTCTTGTTTTCAAGCATGTGGGCTATAATACCGTTGAGGCCATTCCCTATGACATGCCCCTGGTTGGCTACGATACCTCCACGGTCAACAGCCTGCGCCTGTGGAGCGCCCGTTCCCCCAAGCGCATGGATCTGGGTTCCTTCGGCCGCGGCCAGTATGTGCAGGCCACCGAGGAAAAGGAGCTGGCCGAGGCGATCTCCAACATCCTCTACCCCGAGGACAATCACTATGAAGGCAAGCTGCTCCGCCTCAAGCAGCAGTACTTCTTCACCTCCGCCACGCTGCAGTACATGCTGCGCGACTTCAAGAAGCTCAACGGCACCAACTGGCAGCTGCTGCCCGAAAAGGTTGTCGTGCATGTCAACGATACCCATCCCGGCCTTGCGATCCCCGAGCTGATGCGCCTGCTGATCGACGAGGAGGGTCTGGGCTGGGACGAGGCGCAGTCCATTGTCTCCAGGACCATCGCCTATACCAATCATACCATCATGGCCGAAGCCCTCGAAAAGTGGCCCGAGGACATGGTGAAGTCCCTGCTGCCCCGCATCTATCAGATTCTGGTGGAGATGAACCGCCGTCTGTGCGCACGGCTGTGGAATCACTTCCCCGGTCAGTCCGAACGCATCGGCAAGATGGCCATCATCTCCTACGGCTACATCCACATGGCGAACCTGTGCGTCGCCATGACCTTCAGCACCAACGGCGTCAGCCAGCTGCACGGCGATATCCTGAAGGCCGAAACCTTCCATGATTTCTATCAGGTCATGCCCGAGAAGTTCAGCGCGATCACCAACGGCATCACCCATCGCCGCTGGCTGATGGCCTGCAACCCCGAGCTGACCGAGCTGATCTGCGAGGCCATCGGTACCGATTGGATCAGGGACACCCAGAAGCTGGAGGCCCTCAAGCCCTTTGCGGACGACGCCGCCTTCCGCGAGAAGTTCGAGAAGGTCAAGTACAACAACAAGGTACGCCTGGCGAAATTCCTCAAGGAGCATCAGAACACGGACGTCGATCCCACCTTCATCTTCGACGCCCAGTCCAAGCGCCTGCACGAGTACAAGCGCCAGATGCTCAACGCCCTGCACTGCCTGGTGCTGTACAACCGCATCGTGAACGACCCGAACTTCACCATGCAGCCCCGCACCTTCATCTTCGGCTCCAAAGCCGCGCCCGGCTACAACCGCGCCAAGCAGATCATCCGCTTCATCAACGCCCTCAGCCGCCTGATCGCCAAACATCCCCGTGCCAGCAAGATGCTGCAGGTGGTGTTCCTGGAGAACTACGACGTCTCCAGCGCACAGATCCTGATTCCCGCGACCGAGGTGTCCGAGCAGCTGTCCACCGCCTCCAAGGAGGCCAGCGGCACCGGCAACATGAAGTACATGATGAACGGCGCCGTCACCATCGGCACCATGGACGGCGCAAATGTCGAGATCTCCGAGCAGGTCGGCATGGACAACATCTACATCTTCGGTATGCGTTCCGACACGGTGCTGGATATGTACCGCGAGCGGACCTACAATCCCATGTCCATCTTCGAGACGAACGCGGAGCTGCGCCTGGCCCTCACCCAGATGATCGACGGCACCGTGATGCCCGAGGCGCCCGGCGCGCTGCAGGATCTGTATCACAGCCTGCTGATCGGCGATTACGGCAGCATGGGTGATCCCTACTTCGTGCTGAAGGACTTCGGCTCCTACTCCATGGCGCAGCGCCGCATCGACGCGGACTACGCCAACCGCGACAAGTGGAACCGGATGGCGGTCATCAACACCGCCATGTCCGGCATCTTCTCCTCCGACCGCACCATCCGCGAGTACAACGACACCATCTGGCACCTCGAGCCGCTGAAGCGCCGCTGAGCCGAGGCTTCGGCCCTGCCGGCTCCCCGCACATGGTTCAATCAGATTCGCCCGGACATTGCCCCTCCCTTGTCCGGGCTTTCTGTCAGATGCCTCTGAAAACGTTTCCACCATCGTGACGAGTCCCCCATATTATGAAGTAAGGACTGATCCTGCGATGATGCTTCATGATTCCCACAAGGCCTACTATCGTATGCCCGCCGGCCCGGTTCCCACCGGAACCAGGGTGACCATCCGCTTCCAGTGCGACGAGGCCACCTCCGTCATCCTGCGCACCTGGCAGAATGAGGAGCTGTGCTACAGCATGGTCAATACCTATCAGAATGACTGGCAGTGCACCATCACCGTTCCCGAAACGCCGGGCCTGTTCTGGTATTCCTTCATTATCTACCGCGAGGACGGACACACCCTGCGCTACGGCAATGCCTACGATAAGCTGGGCGGCGAAGGTGCGGTGTATGAGAAGGGCGATCCGGAGTCCTTTCAGATCACGGTCTACGACAAGGACTTCACCACGCCTGCGTACTTCCACGGCGCGAACATTTACCAGATTTTCCCCGACCGTTTCTGGCGCGCAAAGACGGAAGCCGTCGATGACCGCGTGGATCGCTATGTCCACGAGCGCTGGGACGAGGAGATGCTCTCCGTCGGCGATATACGCGGCGGCAAGTATCAGGAGCTGGACTTCTTCGGCGGCAACCTGAACGGCATCATCGAAAAGCTCCCCTACCTGAAAAGCCTTGGCGTGGACATCATCTACCTGAATCCCATCTTCCGCGCGCGCTCCAACCACCGCTACGACACGGGCGATTATGCCCGGATTGATCCCCTGTGCGGCACGGAGGAGGAGTTCCGCAGCCTGTGCAAGGCGGCAAAGGAGCTGGGGATGCGCGTGATGCTGGACGGCGTGTTCTCCCACACGGGCGAGGACAGCGTGTACTTCAACCACTTCGGCCACTATCCGACCCTTGGCGCGTATCAGGGCGACTCCAGCCCCTATTTCGACTGGTACACCTTCAAGAAGTTCCCCGAGGACTACCGCGCCTGGTGGGGGATCATGAGCCTGCCGGAGCTGCGCAAGGACAATCCGCAGTATCAGGATTTCATGTTCCACGACAGCACCGGCATCGTGCCGCGCTGGATTGAGGCGGGTGCCTGCGGCTGGCGGCTGGACGTAGCGGATGAGCTGTCCATGGACTTCCTGCGCAAGCTGCGCAAAGCGGCCCGCAAGGCCGCGCCCGACGCGGTGGTGCTGGGCGAGGTCTGGGAGGACGCCTCCAACAAGGTCGCCTATGGCGAGATGCGCTGCTACTGTACCGGCGACACGCTGGATTCCGTCATGAACTATCCCCTGCGCGAAGCGATTCTGGCCTTCGTGACGGGCAAGTCCCCCGCAAAGGATCTCGTGCGTCTCGTCCGGCATCAGGCGGAGGTGTATCCCGCACCCTTCCGGTATGCGCTGATGAACCTCATCGGCAGCCACGACCGCACCCGTGCGCTGAACATGCTCTGCGGACAGGAGCACGATGAGCTGAGCAAAGCCGATCAGCAGTGGGTACACCTGTCGGTGAAGGACTACGAGCTGGCCGTGAAGCGCTACAAGCTGTGCGTTGATCTGCTGTGCGCCCTGCCCGGCTGCCCGACCATCTACTACGGCGACGAGGCCGGTCTGACCGGCTGCCACGATCCGTGGAACCGGCGGCCCTTCCCCTGGGGCCGTGAGGACAGGAAGCTGCAGGAATACGTCGGCAACAAGCTGACCCACCGCCAGCAGTCGGACGTGCTCAAATACGGTTTGTGCGATATCGAGGCGGTAAACGACGATACGCTGACGATCACCCGCTATATGGACGGAAGCGGTGTGGATGGTCTGGGCAACAGAACCGATTGCACCGCTCGTGAGGTCATCACCGTCTGCCGTCTGTGATGCACCTTCTCGATATCATGGAACGTTTGCGCAGCGTCTGACAACAGGCGCTGCGTTTTCATGATCGCAGTACTTCATCCCCAAACATCAAAAAGCGCGTTTCAACCTACGGGTTTACTGGTATATAAAACCTGTCAGAATCTTGACAATTCTGTCCGTAACGTGCTATTATGTTAGGTGGCATATTCACAATTCACCCGAATACGATAGAGGTAAATACGATGCTTGAAATTCGCAACCTCTCCTTCGCCGTGTCCGATGAAGCCGCGGATAAGGAGATCATCCACGATATTTCCCTGACGATTGACAAGGGCAGGTTCGTCGTCATCACCGGCCCGAACGGCGGCGGTAAATCGACCCTGGCCAAGCTCATCGCCGGTATCGAAAGGCCCACCGCCGGTCGGATTCTGCTGGGCGGTGAGGACATCACCGACAAGTCCATCACCGAGCGCGCGCACATGGGCGTGAGCTACGCCTTCCAGCAGCCGGTCAAGTTCAAGGGCATCCGTGTCATCGACCTGCTGCGCATCGCCAGCGGCAAAAAGCTGTCCGTGGGCGACGCCTGCGCATACCTCTCCGAGGTTGGTCTGTGCGCCCGGGATTATATCGACCGCGAGGTCAACGGCGGCCTGTCCGGCGGCGAGCTGAAGCGTATCGAAATCGCCACCGTTCTGGCCCGCGGCACGGTGCTGAGCGTGTTCGATGAGCCGGAAGCCGGCATCGACCTGTGGAGCTTCAAGAGCCTCATCGAGGTTTTCGAGCGGATGCGCAAAGCCAATTCCGAGCGCACCCTCCTCGTTATCAGCCATCAGGAGCGCATCCTGAACATTGCGGATGAGATCATTGTGCTGGGCGGCGGCAAGATCATCAGCCATGGCACCCGGGAGGAGATTCTTCCCACGCTGCTGGGCACCTCCGCAGCCGTGAGCCTATGCGGTCAGCTGCAGAAGGGAGGAAACGCATAATGGACGCGATTCAGAAGCGTATCCTGATGGAGGTCGCCGGGCTGGAGCAGATTCCCGCAGGCGCCTACAACATCCGTACCAACGGCGTTTCCGCCGCACGCAACGTGACCGCCAACATCGACATCGTCTCCAAGGAGAACGGCTCCGGCATTGACATCTACATCAAGCCGAACACCGTCAACGAGAGCGTTCATATCCCCGTTGTCCTCAGCCAAGCCGGGCTCAGGGAGGTCGTGTACAACGATTTCCACATCGGTGAGAACTGCGATGTGGTGATTGTCGCGGGCTGCGGCATTCACAACTGCGGCGATCAGGACTCCGAGCACGACGGCGTACACCGCTTCTTCGTGGAGAAGAACGCGAAGGTCAAGTACGTCGAGAAGCACTACGGCGAGGGCGACGGCAAGGGCAAGCGCATCCTGAACCCGGTAACCGAGGTCTACATGGCCGAAGGCAGCGCCATGGAGATGGAGATGGTGCAGATCAAGGGCGTGGACAGCACCAACCGTGTCACCACGGCGGAGCTTGCCGCCGGAGCCAGCCTGGTGGTTCGCGAAAGGCTCATGACTCACGGCGATCAGGTAGCCATCAGCGGGTACAATGTGCAGCTCAATGGCGAGGGCGCTTCCACGGATGTGGTGAGCCGTTCGGTGGCCCGGGATCAGAGCTATCAGAAGTTCGACAGCAAGATCACGGGGAATGCGGCCTGCACGGGACACACGGAATGTGATGCGATCATTATGGATCAGGCGCGGATTCTGGCGATCCCGCAGCTGGAAGCGAATGATATTGATGCGGCGCTGATTCACGAGGCGGCGATTGGCAAGATTGCGGGTGAGCAGATTATCAAGCTGATGACGCTGGGTCTGACGGAAGCCGAGGCAGAGGAGCAGATTATCAGCGGCTTCCTGAAGTGAGCACCACGCTGGAAGGCCCGCGCCCGCAGGCGCAAAAGGGTCAAGGGGCGATGCCCCTTGCGGGGTGCAGGGGCAGCACCCCTGCCCGTCGGAGACCCCGCGCCGCAGCGCGAAGATTAATACATGCGCCTTTCGTGAAGCCGCAAGGCTTCACGAAACAGCCCACGCAGCTACCATAAGGGCCAGCAGAGCGTATTGCCACAAATTACCAATGAAATAAGGGACGCACATCTCCTCTGTTGGAAGGTGTGCGTCCCTGTTTTGTATATTGCCGTGGATAGCATTGACCATGGATGCCGTGTATACAGCTTATTTCACGGCTGTATGAGCTGTTTCGTGAAGCCTTTCGGCTTCACGAAAGGCGCATGTGTTAATCTTCGCGCTGCGGCGCGGGGTCTCCGACGGGCAGGGGCGCTGCCCCTGCACCCCGCAAGGGGCATCGCCCCTTGACCCTTTTTGCGCCTGCGGGCGCAGGGTCTCCGACGGGCAGGGGTCATTCAACATTTGCCTTCACTTTCGCCTTCGGCGAAGTCCCCACTGGGGACACGTTCACGGCAAATGCCCCTGCACCCCGCAAGGGGCATCGCCCCTTGACCCTTTTGCGCCTGCGGGCGCGGGGTTTAATTCGCCGCGAGCTCCTCATGCACCCGCAAAAACGCTTCCTTTACCGTACACTGAAACCCAAACAATCCCCCATGTGTACCGTTCATCTTATACCCATAGCTCGTCGTCGGCTCAAACGGCGTATCCACCAGGCCCCAAATCGCCACATTCGTCAGAATGGGCGTCTCCTGCCCCCGATTGATACTCTTGAACACCTTGAACAGTTTCTGATAAAACGCCGCGTGCTCCTCCGCCAGCGATGCGTCATAATTGCGCACCGCCATCTCGGTGATCTGCACCTCGACGCCCAATTCCTCATGATACATCAGAATGCTCGTCTTGATGTCCCGCAAATCCCCCTCATTCATACAGCCGCTCTGCGTGCCATAGCCGCCGATATACCCCTGCATCCCCACGCCATCGCACAGCCTCCGGGCATTGCCGTCTTCATCTGTGGCAAACGAATTGATGCTCTTCACCAGCTCAATGGCGGCGTTGCGCTTCTGCATGTGGAACATATTGTAATCGTTGTAAAACAGCTTGATGTCCGCGCCCAGCAGATCGACCGTATTCTTCGCATAAAGGAAGGCGTACTCCACATAATCCGGGCCGACATGATCATAGAAGGGATTGCTGCTGCCGGAGCGCATCGTGCGCACATGGCGCGGGTCATCCGGCATATACTCGGTTGCGCTGTCGCCGATGGCCTCGTTCACCACATCCCAGCAGTACACCACACCGGGATACTTGTCCTCGAAGTGGCATATCACGTCCTCGATGTAGCTCTCCATGCGCTGAAGCAGCGTTTCGCGATCGGCGATGGGCCTGGAGGTGTCGTAGCCCTCGTGGAAGAACCACGGCGTCATGTAGGCATCCCACACCAGCACATGACCGCGCACCTTCAGGCCGCACTTCTGCGCCCACTCGACCATCTTGTCCGCATTGGCGTAGTTCATGGCGGGCATACCGTCCGTGCTGCGCTGGCTGGCGCGCTGGTCAAGCAGGGAGTATGCCTTCATCTCGTTGGTCATGGTGACGGTATTGAAGTGGTGCTTCAGCGTCATCAGGAGCATCGGATCGGACATCTGGCCATACCCGAGCGCGCCGCCGATGTAGAAGCCGTTATCCTCCGCCAGATCGCGCAGCGGCGTATAATCCAGCACGCTCTCCGCCAGTGCGCCCACGCCGGACAGCAGCATCATCAACACAAGCAGAATCGCGATCATTTTCTTCATGCCGTTACCTCCCATTGTCAAACAGGTTGATTTATTCCCATCTTAACACATGTCAGTGAAGGATTCCACGCAAAACGAGGCGTGTTATGCGCATTTCTTGCATAGCACGCCTCGATATATGATGCTCGATTATTGGTTCTTCACGGTTTCCTGGGGGATTAACGCGCTAAAGTAGGGTCCCCTCCGCAACCCCGCACCCCAAGAAACACCTGGCTTTTCGCCGC
>JBJEUF010000071.1:0-3441 GCA_051883695.1 Aristaeellaceae bacterium | reverse complement strand
TAGAGCACCTGACTCTTAATCAGGGTGTCCAGGGTTCGAGTCCCTGATGGTGTACCAATGATCCGGATCGCACATGCACCATTAGCTCAGTTGGTAGAGCACCTGACTCTTAATCAGGGTGTCCAGGGTTCGAGTCCCTGATGGTGTACGAAAGCCTGTGCCGCCTGGCGCAGGCTTTTTTCTGCGTTGGGCACGGATGAACATGAAAATTTCGTCGTAACGGCGGAAAAGAACTACCCAAACGGCGAGAGTTATGGTATAATACAAGCCGTATGCATTCGTGACGGATGGTTTTCCGCCGGGTGCGCACAATGCAGTGCAGGAGGGAGACCCTTGGCCTTGAGAGAGCATACGCCAATGGACACGGATCGCGCCCGGCGGCTGAATTCCCTGCAGCTGGCGCATGTGGGGGATACGGTATGGGATCTGCTGATCCGAACCCGCCTGATCTATCAGGGCCGCAATGTCCGCAACATGCACAGGGATGCCGTCTCCTGCGTCAATGCCGGTGCGCAGGCCCGCGCGATGGCGCGGATGCTGCCCTTCCTGACAGAGGCCGAGGCCGACGTCGCTCGCCGGGGCCGCAATGCCCATCCGCATCACGGCACGCCGAAAAACCAGGATGCGGGGGATTACCATCAGGCGACAGGTCTGGAGGCGCTCGTCGGATATCTGTACCTCACCGGGCAGGACGAGCGGCTGCTGGAGCTGTTCAGAATCAGTCAGGAGGAAACACAATGCCCCGTTCAGAAATGAAGGTCGTGCTGGTCAGGCACACGCTTTCCCCCGAGGAGGTTGTCGCCCTTGGGGCGCGGCTGTGCTATTCCAGAGCGCGTGTGGACAATTTGCTGGAGCGCGTGAGCGCACAGGATCAGACGGACTTTGTCGGCAGGGTCATGGGCATGGGGCACGATTCCGTGCTGGAGCATGCGTCCTTCACCTTCGGCATCGAGGGCGTGAGCCGCGTGCTGCTGGCGCAGATCACCCGGCACCGTCTGGCGAGCTTTTCCGTGCAGTCCCAGCGGTATGTCAGCTACGAGCATGGCTTTGGCTATATCGTACCGCCGAGGATCGAGGCGCTGGGTGAGGATGCCACGGCGGAATTCGAGCGGCAGATGGATACCCTGCATCGCTGGTATACCCAGTGGCAGGAGCGCCTGGGAGCGGGCGAGGGAAGCAATGAGGACGCCCGTTTTGTGCTTCCGGGCGCATGTGAAACCCGCATGATGGTCACGATGAACGTGCGTGAGCTGCGGCATTTTTTCAGCTTGCGGATGTGCAACCGCGCGCAGTGGGAGATACGCCGTCTGGCGACGGAGATGCACCGCCTGTGCATGGAGGTTGCCCCGGCGCTCTTTGCGGACGCAGGCCCCGGCTGTCTGCACGGCGCCTGCCCCGAGGGGGAGAAAACCTGCGGGAAGCAGCGTGAGATTCGCGCAGAGCGCAATCAGATGCTTGAAAGCATGAAGCAGGAACAGGAAACAACCTGAATGGATAGAGGAGAAGAGCATGGCTTACTACAATGACGCACCGGGCCGCAAGGCTCCCAGAAAGAACTACGCCAGCGGCAGCTGGGCCGACGAGGGCTCCGAGTACCGCGGCGCGAAGCGAAACGGCGGAAAGAGCTTTGGCTCCCGCAAGGAGGGCGACGCAAAGCGCACCGGCCAGCGCGACGACCGGTTCTCCGGCCGGGATCAGCGCGGCGGCAGCCGCTTTGACCGCAGCGACAGGTTGGACCGCAAGCCCTCCCGCGGCAATGACCGCCGCCCGGCTGCGCCCGCCGAGCCGAAGCCCGCGCCTTCCTTCCGTGACCATGAGTTCCATCCTGCCGCACCGGCTCCCGCGCGCGTGCAGGAGACCATTGAGGTCAATGAGAACCTGCTGGCGGGCCGCAATCCCATCCGGGAGGCGCTGCGGGCAGGCCGCGATATCGAGAAGCTGATGGTACAGCGCGGCGAGCTGACCGGCTCCGCCCGGGAGATCGTGCAGATGGCGCGCGAGATGCACATCGTGGTGCAGGAGGTCGAAAAGTCCCGGCTGGACGAGCTTGCCCGGAATCATCAGGGCCTGATCGCCTTCGCGTCCGCCTACCGGTACAGCACAGTGGAGGCCATGCTGGAGGAGGCTGACAGAAAGGGTGAAGCCCCCTTCCTGATCCTGCTGGACGGCGTGACCGATCCCCACAACCTCGGCGCGATCATCCGCTCGGCGGAGTGCGTGGGCGCCCACGGTGTGATTGTGCCCGAGCGCCGCAGCGTGGGGCTGACCACCGCAGCCGTGAAGGCCTCTGCCGGTGCGATCGAGCACATGAAGGTGGCCCGCGTGGTCAACCTGAACCGCACCATCGAGGAGCTGAAGGCGCGCAACATCTGGACCTACGCGCTGACGATGGACGGCACGGATTATGAGCGCGTCAACTTCCGCGGCGGCGTGGCGCTGGTCGTCGGCAGCGAGGGCGAGGGCATCAGCCGCCTGGTGCTGGAGAACTGCGACCAGAAGGTGTCCCTGCCCATGGCCGGGCATATCGACAGCCTGAACGCCTCCGTCGCGGCGGGCATTGTGATGTATCGCGTGTTGTCCTCCCGCAGAAAATGAAGCCGCTGCTGATTGTTGACGGCTACAATGTCATCGGCGCGTGGAAGGAAGCGGAGCAGCAGAAGTGCACCATCGACGAGGCACGCGACAGGCTGATGCATCTTCTGCTGGACTACAGCGGCTATTCCGGTGAGGAAGTGATCCTCGTCTTTGACGGCTATCGCTCCGACCGGAGGACAGCCACGGAGGAAAGGCACGCGAACCTCACCGTTGTCTTCACAAAGCACGGCGAAACGGCGGACAGCTACATCGAGCGCACCGTCGTACAGGCGCCGAAGTACCGCATGATCCGCGTGGCCACGTCGGACGGGCAGATTCAGACGCTGGCGCTGGGCGCGGGCGCAACGCGCATCACCTCCCGGGAGCTGCTGATCGAGATGCGACAGGTGCGAAGAACGGGCTTTGCCGCCCATGAGCGATCCCGGGAGCCGAACCGGAATCCCCTGGGCGCCCGGCTACCCAAAGAGGTGCAGGAGGCCCTGGAGAGGCTCAGACGGGGAGAATAACCATGAATGTCAGGTGGGATGATGGCATGAAGGAACGTAGGGATGATTACGATCTGCAGCATGATGATGAGGCGCCGGAGATGGAAACGTCCCCGGAGAAAGAAGCGCCTGATGCATACGTGCAGCGTGAAGCCTCTGACCATGTGATGCCCTATGGCGGGGAGAGCACCTTCGGAAGCCAGCAATACGCCGAAATGAGCGACGAGGAGATCGTTGCGCAGTGCCGCACGGGGGACAGCGTGGCGGTCGAATTCCTGCTGAACAAGTACAAGAACTTTGTCCGCGCCAAGGCCCGCAGCTACTTTCTGATCGGCGCGGATCACGAGGACATCGTGCAGGA
>JBJEUF010000070.1:0-14352 GCA_051883695.1 Aristaeellaceae bacterium | reverse complement strand
TGCACGAGCTGGGCATGCCCAAGGAGCGCACCTATGTGACGGGCTCGCCCATGGCGGAGGTGCTGCGCGGTAACCTCGCCAAGATCGAAGTGTCCGATGTGCTGGAGCGGCTGGGGCTTCAGAAGGATCACTACATCCTGCTCTCTGCCCATCGTGAGGAGAACATCGACACGGATAAGAACTTCGAGAGTCTGTTTACTGCCATCAACGCGCTGGCTGAGAAGTACGACATGCCGATTCTGTATTCCTGCCATCCGCGCAGCCGCAAGAAGCTGGAGGCAAGCGGGTTCCAGCTGGATCCCCGCGTCCGGATCAACGAGCCGCTGGGCTTCAACGACTACAACAAGCTCCAGATGAACGCGCTGGCGATTGTGTCCGACTCCGGCACGCTGCCGGAGGAGAGCAGCTTCTACCTGTCCATCGGGCATCCGATCGCGGCGGTGTGCATCCGCACCAGCACGGAGCGTCCGGAGGCGATGGAGGCAGGCGACTTCATCCTGGCGGGCATCTCGACCAACGAGCTGCTGCAGGCCACCGACATGGCGATTCGCATGAAGCGCGAGGGCGTGCTGGGCAAGCCCTGCCCGGACTATGTGGACGAGAACGTGTCCATGAAGGTCGTGCGCATCATCCAAGGGTATGTGAACGTGGTGAACAAGATGGTGTGGCGGAAAGGATAAACCATGCAGGGATTGCAGCGGGGTATCATTGATCTGGTCAGAGCCAGTCTGACCCAGGAAAAGGCGGAGATCGGCCCGGACTTCGATTGGAATGCAGCCTATGAAATCGGGTGCAGGCATGACATCATACCGATGCTCTACTACGGCGTGGCGGCATCGGGGATACAGCTCTCAGAGGAAATGCGCCGTAAGCTGCGGCTGGTGACCGTCAAATGCACCATGTTTGACCGGAATCAGCGGGCTGAGATTGATCAGATTGAGCAAAGCTTTGAGGCGCGGGGGATTGACTATCTTCCGCTCAAGGGTGTGGCGATGAAGCCCCGATACCCGCGATCCGAGATGCGGACGATGGGGGATGCCGACATTCTGATCCGGGAAGAACAGTATGCGGACATCCGGCTCATCATGGGAGAACTGGGTTTCACCGAGATTCTGGAAAGCGATCATGAGCTGGTCTGGGACAAGCCGGGTCTGCTGCATCTGGAGCTGCACAAGCGGCTGATCCCGTCCTACAACAAGGATTACTACGCCTACTACGGCGATGGCTGGAAGCTGGCACGAAAAACAGAGAGTACCCGGTATGCCATGCGAGCCGAGGACGAGTTCATCTACCTGTTTACGCACTATGCGAAGCATTACCGAAACGGCGGCGTCGGAATCCGGCAGATGGCGGATCTGTGCGTGTTTCTGCGGACATATCCTGAACTTGATTTCCGGTATATTGAAACGGAACTGGGCAAGCTGAGCCTGGATGTATTCTACCGAAACACGAGGTCGGCCCTTTCAGCGTGGTTTGAGAAGAGCGCAGACACGGACATGACGGACTTCATCACAGAGAAGATCTTCACCAGCGGTTCCTTCGGCACATCGGAGGACCAGCTGCTGTCCGGCGGCGCCCGGGCAGCAGCAACCGGGAGGCCTGAATGGGTGAGATGGCACAAAAGGATACAGCTTATCTTCCCGTCTGCCAAGGCGCTGTCGAGGGATTACCCGGTGCTGAAAAGATGCGGGCTGCTGCTGCCCTTTGCCTGGGTTCATCGGTGGATGAAGGTGCTGCTGTTCAAGCGGGGCAATATCCGGCGTAACTTCGGCAGGATCAGTCCCCTGACCGCTGAGAACATCCGGGAATACCAGGCTGCATTGAACTATGTAGGGCTGAGATTCGACTTTGACGTTAAGGAATGAGCGACCGCATGATGGTGAAAGGAAGCTGCTGCTCACATCAATCCCGATTTACAGGAAGTCAACCTTCGGTTTCGGCAATCGTAACCGACAGCAAACACGCTCGCCATTGCGCCGCCTCATTTCTTCATCCGGTTTGATGCTCTGGAAGCAGGAGGCATCCTGTTGACCTGCATTGCTTGCTCAGATGACATGACCATTTGTGGCGCAAATATTCGGGTTCTTCACGGTTTCCTGGGGGATTAACGCGCAAAAATATGTCATGGCTTCGCCTTGAGAGGAACGGCAATGAAGGGCTGGCCTGCATTTCTCGGCATCAACCCTCTCACTGAAACCTTGACTTTTTCCCCTTGTTTTCGGAAATCCCCCAGGTTTCCGTGATGAGCCAATATTCGTTGGCATTCGCAGACGTCCCATGACCATCCGTGAAAACCCCACATTTATGACACTCAAAAGGCCTCCCGGTTGACGTAATTGCGTCAGTCGGGAGGCCTGATTCATTTTGCGGAAAGCCCGATGCTTACTTCACATACTTGAATCCCAGCGTGTTGAAGGCCGCATCCACATTGTGATTGATGTTGATCGTGCCGTCGACCACGCCGGTGGACACCGTGCCGTCCGTGGCGGTCAGCACCAGCGAAACGCCCAGCATGGACGCTTCGGTGGCAAAGGTGCCGGTTTCCTCATAGGTCATGAAGCCGTCCGTGACCACCTCAATGGCGTAGGTGCCGTCCGCGTTCAGTGTCAGGGTACTGGCGACGGCGCTGCCGTTCGCATCCTCGCCGTCAGCATGGAACACGCCCTGCACCACGTCGCGGTAGAAGGTGATGCTGGTTGCCATCGGCACACCCGCGTTGATGCGCAGCTTTGCGGTCAGCACATCGTTTGCCAGCGTGCAGGTGATGGGATCGGCGCCCTCGGGGCAGAGGGTGATGGTCTCACCGTCCACGGTGAAGGAACCGCTCTGCACGAAGTCCTCCTCGCCCTCGATGCTTGAAACATAGGTGAAGCCGCTTACGGCATCCAGGGTCAGCGTGGTTCTGGCATACACGCCCATGGCGGACATGTCCTTCACGCCGGTGTAGACGCCCGCGACCTCCGCGGTCACAGCGGGCTTCAGCGCGATCTCACGGGGGCTGGAGGCCATCTGCGACAGGAACAGCCCGGCGGTGATGCCGTCCTCGCCAATCGTGCCGGTCTGGGCGGGCTTGCCCTCACAGCTCAGGGTAATCTGCCCGTCGGCGATGGCGAACGTGCCCTGCTGCTCGTAGGTGTAGTCGCTGCCGCCCATGGAGAAGCAGCTGGTCAGGGTGTACTCAGCGCCGTTGCACAGCGTCAGCTCCGCCTCGTAGACGATCGCGCTGCCCATGGCCTCAACCTCCAGCGTACCGACGTACACGCCCAGAGAATCCGTGTAGAGCAGCTTCCTGGCAACGGGATAGATGGGAGCCTCCGGATTCTCCAGGTTGGGGGAGAAGCCGCTCGAGCCGTAGGGAACCCTGGTGGAGAACAGCAGGTTCACGCCGTCAAGCGTGAAGGTCGCCGTCTTGAGCGCGTCGTTCGCGGAGTCGGAGTAGACCATCATATACAGCCCGTCCAGCTCACCGATGGTACCGTGGCCCTTGTCCACGCCATCCTCCAGCTTGTTCGTCCACTGGAAGCCGTTGTTCTCGTCCACAATCAGGTATACGTTCAGCGGCATGCCCAGCGCGGACGCATCCAGCTGATAGGTGCCCGCCAGAGAAGCATCCTCCGCTGCTGCACAGGCAACGCACAGGAGGCAAAGCATGAGCGCAGCCACCAGCACAGCCAATGTTTTCTTCATTCCAGACTCCTCCTTTTCCGCCGGCCGCTCTGCAGCCGGCAATGGCTTTATTGTAAGCAGGCGTCTGTCGCCTGTCAATCAGTGCTACGGTGAAAAACACAGAAAATACACGTATGGAGGCCGGAATTGGGCTTTCTGGTGCCTTCAAGCGCTGTACAACCGGCAAAAAAAATGCTACAATGCACCCGTACACCAGTCAACAGGAGGGATTGTGACGATGAAATCTGCCGAAAATTTCTTCAAATGGGCGTTCCACACCCGGGCCGAAGCGGTGCTGAAGCTGTACCGCGGCGAGATGGTCAGCCCGGAAAAGATGTTCCTGAGCTTCTGCTCCCATGACCCCGCGTTTGTGTCCAACGGCCCCGCGGGTCTGAACGCTTCCATCAAGGGCATCGGCTTCCTGCCCAAGGATGAGTACCTGGAGGAGACCCTCGAAGCCTACAAGGAGCACATCGCCTCATATAAGCAGGGCGACAAGGAGTACAGCAAGCGCGGCCTGGAGCTGCTGGTCAAGTACATGTACGGCGAGGAAGCGCAAAGCCGCGTGGACTTCACCAAGGTCGGCAGCCTGGAGATGGCGAAAAAGCACTCCTACACCAACTACAAGGTCAACCCCGAGGCCACGCTCATCTTCTATCAGCCGCCGATGATCTCCTATGAGCTCAGGGGCAAGATGGAAATCTATGACGAGTGCGAGAGCGGCAAGCGCGAGATCTACCAGCAGTTCATCAACGCGCAGCACGATGTGTATCATCTGCCGGACACCACCCGCTGGCTGAGCCGCCCCGCCTACATCTTCCGCATTGAGGAAGTGTACGACAACTGTGCCACCAAGGACGGCTTCGGCGAGCAGATGATCTATCCCTACTGATCGTCGCTGACCCGACGCGTACCTGCCAGAGGCTGATGATTCGGTCATCAGCCTCAGACTATTCCAAAAGCCTGGGGAGGTGTCGGAGGGCCCGCAGGCCCTCTGACGCTCATCGTGTCCGACGGCTTTGCCGGCGGGGCGGGGCGTTTCCGGCTCTGCCGGAAGCTTTCCTTACACGGAGGAACGGCCGTCAGGGCTGCTTGCAGCCCTGACAGTGACGGAGTGCGATTCCTCGAAAAAGTGCCTGAAGCACTTTTTCGACACGCTGAGGCTGATGATTCGGTCATCAGCCTCTTTGTAAAATAAAGCCCATGAAGCGAGGTGTTTCCCGCGTGCTGAAGCGCTGTCTTCTGCTGATGATGATTCTGTGTGTCCTGCTGAGTGCCGCCGGCTGCTCCGGTCAGGAGTATGAGCGCAGGAGCGATACGTCCTCCACCCTCTATATCGGTGAGGTCGCCTCCAGCTTTCCCACCTCCTTCATGCCGTGGTTTTCCCGCGACGGCATCGCGCCGACCATCGCCAGCATGGTCTACTCCACGCTCCTGGAATACGACGAGGAGAACGACCGCTATCTGCCCAACCTTGTCTGCGAATGGTGCTATCTGGACAGGGAAATGAATCCCATTCTGACAGAGAGCGGCGATGTGGACTACGACCGGCTGGAGGAGGTCTACGGCGACAAGTCCACCACCTTCATTCCGGTCCGCTTCCGGCTGAATCCCGATGCCACCTGGTCGGACGGCGTTCCCGTCACGGTGGAGGATATCTACTTCACCTTTGACCTTGCCGCCAATCAGAAGCTGTCCAACCACGCCGGCGCGCTGGCCTGGGTCAACGATCTGATGCACAAGTACGACCAGAACACCGGCAAGCTGCGCCGTCAGGGCATCTACACCTACGATACCGGCGCCAATGAGAAGGGCTATCCCATCTCCGAGGAGGAGAAGGACACGGTGTTCTACTTCGAGATCAGCAAGGTGCTGGGCGCCATCACTCCGCTGGTCTCCACGGTGCTGGTGCTGCCAAAGCACGTCTATGCCGATATCATTTCCTATGACAACCCCATCAACAACACCTCTCCGACGGAGGCACTGAACTACGCCTATCAGCATCCCGTGGGCTGCGGCGCCTTCACCCTGGAGCGCAGCGAAACCAACAGCCAGGAGATCGTGCTGCTGCGGCGGGAGGACTACTACCGCCATGCGGAGGACGGCAGCGCCCTGTACAAGGTGGACAAGCTGAAGTTCATCCTCTATCAGGATGTGAACGTGGCGATCTATGCCCTCAAAAAAGGGCACATCGACGTGCTGGACACCTCCATCAGCGCCAACTACGCCTCCCTCTTTGAGCAGGAGGAGGACATTGAGCTCCTGCGCGCTCCCGGTACCTATACCCAGTGCCTCGTGCTGAACCTGAACGCGCCCACCGACCAGACCACCCGTGCCCGGGATGCGCTGCGCGACGCGCGTCTGCGGGAAGCGATTGCGCTGGCGATCGACCAGCAGGCGCTGATTGACAACGTGCTTAACAGGTCGGGCATCACCATCCCCTCCGGACTGATTGCCCGGGATTCGGAGCTGTACAACCCGGACGCCGACCGCACCGGCGGCACGGCGGAGGAGCGCGTCGCCCGCGCCAATGCGATGCTTGATGAGCTCTACCCCGAAAAGGACGCCGCCGGCTACCGCCTGCTGAACGGTCAGCGGCTGAGCTTCCAGGTGCTCGGCTCCCCGGGCGAGCAGGAGGTTATCGGCTATCTGCAGGTGCTTCTGCAGAAAATCGGCGTGGAAGTCAAATACGCCGCCAAGGGCTCCTCGCCGGAGAACACCTACCTCTACGGCGGCAACTTCGACATGACCATCCAGAGCGTCATCTTCACCGCGAGCAACGTGGACACCATGATGAACGCCCACTTCTCCAACCTGAACCGTTCCAGCAACTATGGCCGCCTGTCCGTGCCGGAGATCACCGCCACGATCAACGCCATGCGCTCCACGCTCAACCGCAATGAGAAGTACGCCCTCATCCGCGAGGTGGAGGCCATGATCGCTGATTGCTACTACAAGCTGCCCCTGTACTGCCAGGACGTCATCTCGGTCGCCCGGACGGATCGCTTCCGGGGCTGGGCGCTGGAACGGGGCAGCACCGCGTTCAGCCTCAGCAGCCTCAAGCAGCTGACGGTTGCGGAATAAACCATCGGAAGGGAGGCGGCGTTGATGAACAAGGGCTATGTCATCCAGCGCATCCTGTACACCATCTTCATCTTCTTTATCGTGCTGACGCTCAACTTCTTTATCCCGCGCATCGGCGTGGAGGATCCGGCGGAGCGCTATTATCCCGCGCAGGGCAACATGACCGACCAGGAATACGCCATCATCAAGCAGATGACCCGGGCGCAGTACGGCTTTGACGTGTCCACCTGGGAGCAGTATGTGCGCTATGTCAAAAATCTTCTGCTCCATGGGGATCTGGGCACGTCCTTTCAGGCGGGTTCCCCCAAGGTGGCCGACCTGATCGCGGAGCGCCTGCCGTGGACGCTGGTGCTTTCCGTTTCCACGCTCCTCATCGGCGTCGTGTTCGGCTTGCTCTTTGGCACCTACGCGGCCTTCCGGCGCGGCGGCTGGGCGGATACGCTGCTGATGAACGCATCCACCGTCACCACGGCGCTTCCCGCCTTCTTCATCGCGCTCATCTTCTCGCTGTACATGGGCTTTGAGTGGGAGTGGTTTCCCGCCTACACCAATCCGAGCCTTGCCGCTGCCTTCGACTGGTCGCTGGAGGCCATCGGTCAGGTGGTGTACAACGCCGCGCTGCCCATCCTGTCCATGAGCATCGGCAGCATCGTGGGCTATGCGCAGAACACGCGCAACAGCGTGATCGCCGTGTGCAACGAGGACTTCATCCTGACCGCCCGCGCCAAGGGCATGGGCCAGCGCACCATCATGTACCGCCATGTGCTCCGCAACGCCATGCTGCCCATCGTAACCAATCTGGGCATGAGCGTTTCCGGGCTGATCGGCGGTGCGGTGGTCATTGAGCAGATTTTCAACTGGAACGGCATGGGCACGCTGTTCCTCAATGCCAACAACACCAACGACTACCCGCTGATGATGGGCATCATGCTGTTCCTGTCCACCTTCTCGCTTCTGGCGAATCTGGTGACTGACCTGTGCTATTCGCTGCTCGATCCGCGCGTGACGCTGGGAGGTGAAAGCCGATGAGAACACTGCGCAAGGCGTTCCGCTCCGCCGGGACTTTCGTCGGAAAAATCTGGCGCCATCCGCAGGGGCGCATCGGGCTTATCATCGCCCTGCTTCTGGCCTTCTGCGCCGTTTTCGCGCCGCTAATCTCGCCCTATGACCCCTATGACGTGACCCAGCGCGCCGAGAAGGGGCTGCGTCCCTCCCTGCAGCACCTGCTGGGCACCACCATCACCACCGGGCAGGACATCTTCTCCATGATGATCTACGGCACCCGCGTGTCGCTGATGGTCGGCCTGGTGACGGGCATCTGCATCGCCTTCCTCGGGGCGCTGATGGGCCTGATCTCCGGCTATGTGGGCGGCCTGGCGGATACCATCATCATGCGCGTGGTGGATGTGATGCTGGTGATCCCCACCCTGCCCCTGACCATCGTGCTGACCAATCTCTTTGGCAAGAGCTACTTTATGATTATCTTCATCTTCACCATCTTCGGCTGGACGGGGCTGGCCCGCGTCATCCGCTCGCAGGTGCTGGTGCTCAAGCGCGCCAACTATGTCCGGGCGGCGGAGCTCTGCGGGGCGAGCCGGTGGTACATCATGTTCCACCACATCCTGCCGGGCGTTTCGCACCTGCTGATTATGTCCACCGCCCTGACCAGCGCCGGCATCATGGTGGCGGAGGCAGGCCTGTCCTTCCTGGGGCTTGGCGACCCCACGGCCATCAGCTGGGGCAAGATGCTGGCGGAGGCACAGTCCGGCGGCGCGCTGCTCTTCGGGCACTGGTGGTGGATTCTGGCGCCGGGCATCGGCATCTTCCTGTCGGTGTTCTCCTTCATGCGCATCGGCATCGCCATGGAGGAAATCTTCAACCCGCGCATGAAGCAGGCTTCCAGCCTGACCAGGCTGTTCAAGACGCTCAACAACACCTACATCCAGGAGGTGTTCGAGCAGATGAACGAGGACAGAACGGAGGAAAGGGGGATGCAGGCATGAGCGAGCCCATTCTGCGGGTCAGGAACCTGAAGGTGGCGTTCCCCGGCGAGCACGGCGTCGTGCGTGCCGTCGAGGGGATCGACCTGACGCTGCACCCCGGCGAATGCGCCGCGCTGGTGGGCGAAAGCGGCTGCGGCAAGTCGGTGACGTCGCTGGCGCTCATGCGGCTGCTCAGCAGCCCGCCGGCGCTCTGGCAGGCGGACGAGCTCACCTTTGACGGCCGGGATCTGCTATCCATGTCGGAAAACGAGCTGCTGAACATCCGCGGCAAGGATCTGTGCATGATCTTTCAGGATGCGCTGACGGCGCTCAATCCCGTGATGACCATCGGGCGCCAGATGGACGAAATCTTCCTGCGCCACGAGCATATGAGCCGGAGGGCGGCCCGGGAGGCCTCCATCCACGCGCTGGAGCTGGTGGGCGTTCCCTCGCCGGAGCTGCGCTACCGGGACTATCCCCATCAGCTGTCCGGCGGGATGCGCCAGCGCATTCTGATCGCCATGGCCTTTTCGGCCAAGCCCAGAATGATTATCGCGGACGAGCCCACCACCGCCCTGGACGTGACCATACAGGCGCAGGTGCTGGACATCCTGCGCCGGCTGCAGAGGGAGAACGGCACGGCGCTCCTGCTCATCACCCATGACCTGAGCGTGGTGGCGCATATGGCGGACACGGTGCATGTGATGTACTGCGGCAAGATGGTGGAGGAAGCGCCGCTGCGCGCGCTCTTCCACGCGCCCGCCCATCCGTACACGCAGGGGCTGATGGATTCGGTGCCCAGCCTGTCCGCCACGCGCACGCGCTACTATCAGATTCCGGACCATGTGCCCAGTCCCATGCACAAGCCGGAGGGCTGCTATTTCCATCCGCGCTGCGACCGCTGCACAGAGGAATGCCGCAGCTGCATGCCATCCCTTGAGCAGGTGAGCGATACGCGCCGCGTGCGATGCTTTCACCCCCTGAACACCCCAAAGGAGGATTGACGAATGCAGCCACTTGTACAGGTAGAGCACCTGAGCGTGCATTTCCCGGTGCGCCGCCAGTTCATCCTTCAGAAGAAGAAATATGTGAAGGCCGTGAGCGATGTATCGCTGTCGATTCCCCGCGGCGAGACCTTTGGTCTGGTGGGGGAGAGCGGCTGCGGCAAGAGCACGCTGGGCAACGCGCTGCTCGGCCTTCAGAAGCCCACCTCCGGCCGCGTGCTCTTTGACGGCAGGGAGCTGGGTACCGTCAGCCGGAAGGAATTCAAGACCCTCCGCCGGCGTATGCAGATGATCTTCCAGGATCCTTACGCCTCTCTGAACCCGCGCTTTACGGTGGCGCGGATCATCGCGGAGCCGCTGCGCATCCGCGGCGGCATGACGGAGGAAGAGATGGACGCCCGCGTGCGCGAGCTGCTGGAGCTGGTCGGCATGACCGCCGAGGACATGCAGCGCTACCCCGGCGATTTTTCCGGCGGACAGCGGCAGCGCATCGGCATTGCCCGCGCGCTGGCGCTCAATCCGGAGTTCATCGTGTGCGACGAGCCCATTTCCGCCCTGGATGTATCCGTCCACGCCCAGATTCTGAATCTGCTGATGGATCTGCAGGAAAAGCTCGGTCTGACCTACCTCTTTATCTCCCATAACCTGGCTGTGGTCAAGGACATCTGCTCGCAGGTGGCGGTGATGTATCTCGGCTCCACCATGGAGACCGGCCCGACCGAAGCCGTCTTTTCCCATCCGCTGCATCCCTACACCCAGTTCCTGCTCTCTGCGGTGCTGGATACCGATGTGGACTCCGCTTCCCATCGCATGCTGCTTCAGGGAGAAATCCCCAGCCCGATCGATGCGCCCGCAGGCTGCCGATTCTGCACGCGCTGCCCCTACGCCACCGGGCAGTGCCGCACTGCCGTCCCTCCGCTTTGCGAGGAGGAACCGGGGCACTTCGTGGCATGTCACCGGGTGGCGGAGATCAGGAGGATGTGCAGTCAGGAATCCGACGGGCAGACGAGCCGCTGACCGGCACCCCTGATCCGGTGCGGGCGGCAAGGTCACGAGAGGAGGGCGCCTTATCAATACGCAGGAAAGCAGGACGCTGCTGTTGCTCCTGGCCTGTGAGCTGTTCGGCGGCGCTCTGCCGGCGCCTGACGGCATCGACTGGCCCATGGTGCTGCAAAAGGCCAATGACCATGCGGTGACGGCGCTGCTCTATTCGGGCGTGAAGGAGATGGACGGCGTGCCGGAGGCAATCGTCAGCCGGGCGCGCGGCGCGGCGATCGCCTCTGATATGCAGGGGGAGCGGATGCTGCAGGTGCAGCGGGAAATCCTTGATACGCTGAGCGAGAACCGGATTCCCTGCGCTGTCCTGAAGGGATTCAGCGTGGCCTGGTGCTATCCGCACCCGGAGCTGCGGATGCCGGGGGATATCGACCTGCTGATCGGCGATAAAAATCTGGCAGCAGCGTGTCGTCTGCTGGAGGGCATCGGCTTTGCCATGGATCATGAAACGGAGATGCACGCGGATCTGCGGCGGGGGGATGTGGTGCTGGAGCTGCACCGAACGACCGCCTTCTTCCCGCAAACAGAAAAGGGTGCATGGACGGCAGGCTACATGGAGCAGGCGCTTGACCATGTCCGACAGCAGAAGCTCGGTGCATCCGCCTTTCCGGTGCTGGCCAGGCCCTATCAGCTGATTTCGCTGCTTGCGCACATGTCAAAGCACATGGGCTCGACCGGCATCGGCCTGCGCCAGCTGTGCGACTGGGCGGCGACGGTGCACCGGCTGCGGGAGGAAATCGGTCAGGAGGACGTCGAAGCGCTGCAACGCTGCGGTTTGCTGAAATTCGCCAGCATCCTGACGCGTGCGTGCGAAAAATACCTGGGGCTGCCGAAGTGCAGCTGGTGTCAGGAGGTTCCGGCTGAGCTGGCGGACGCCGCCATGGCAGACATTCTTGCGGCAGGCAATTTCCATGTCCAGCAGGGGGAGCGCACCCTGAGCGTCACCATGATGAGCAACCGCATGGATGCCGAGCCGGGCAGCAACAACCCGGTGGCGAACTACCTCCGCTATGTCCGTTTCAAGCTGGACGGGCAGTATCCCTGGGCAAAGAGCCCCCTGTGGGTGCCGCTGTTCAGCGTGTATTTTCCGGCGCAGTGGCTTGTGCGCGTGCTGCGGGGGCAGCGCAAGGGCGCGAATCCGATCCGGAGCATGAAGACCGCCCATACCCGTGAAAAGCTGCTGCGGGATATGGAACTGTACCGATAGCGGCGGATGGAAGCACGTTGACAGCCGCATTGGGAAATGGTATACTAAAGGAAGGAACAGGTCGATTTCATGGCGGCGTGTTCCTGCCCTCATGATAGGAACGTTCAGCATTCGACAGAACGGGAAGGGAAAAGATGGTTTGCAGAATTGGCCCGGTCGTGGTGACATCAGCATGGTTCCCGGCGTCATATGCCGCCTTCCGGACGGACGAGGACGCGGTGCGGGACGCGGGGGCCGAGGGCCTTGCGCTGACGCAGGCGGAACAGCCGTTTTCCAGGGCGAAGGCGCATCTGCTGGCGACGCATCCGCTGATGAAGGTCTGGGCCTGCGAGGACGGCAGCTGGATCTATGAAGCGGTGAACGGCCGCGCGGCGATGCGGGTCTCAGCCGATTACCGCAGTGCTTCATACTGGGTGGCAGACCCTGCGGAGCGGGAAGCCGTCCTGCCGCCGCTGATGCAGGCGCTGCTGGAATGCCGGCTCATTCAGATGGGGTACGCGGTGCTCCACTGCGCCTGTGTGGCGAAGGACGGGAAGGCCGTGGCCTTCTCCGGGCCCTCCGGCACGGGCAAATCCACCCGCGCCCGGCATTGGGTGGAGGCGCTGGACGCCGAATGGGTTTCCGGCGACCGGCCGTTCATCGACCCGGTGCAGGGGAGGGTGTACGGCGCGCCCTGGGACGGCAAGGAGCAGCTCTTCCGCAGCGTATCGTACCCGCTGACGGCTATCCTCGAGGTGCGCCGGTCTGACGTGACAGCCTTGCGGGAATTGACCTACCGGCAGAAGCGCAGCTTTCTGGCGAATCAGCTGATGATTCCCCTGTGGAGTCCCCAGCTGGGGGCAACCGCGCTGGCTGCCATGAACAGGATGATCGCGCATATCCCCATGTACCGGCTCTACTGCGACCGGACGCCGCAGGCGGCGCAGGAGGCCTACAGGATGCTATGCCATCAGCAGGGGGCGATTCTGCCGCCCAGGGAGGAAAAGACGATGAGAGCAAAGCAGGGTTTCACGATGGTGGAGATGGCGGGCGACTACATGGTCATGCCCACGGGCAGCAACATGGCGACCTATGGCGGCACGGTGGTGCTCAACAAGGTGTCCGCGTTCCTGCTGCAGGCCATGCAGACCGATATCAGCCAGGAGGACTTGCTGGAGCGCATGCTGAACCAGTATGACATCGACCGGGAAACCGCCGAAAAGGATCTGGCGGAGATTCTGTCCACCTTCCGGGAGCTCGGGCTGATGGAGGACTGACGGCAAAGGCCGGAGAATCATGAACTTTTGCTGAAAAGTTTCGTGACCCTCTTGACAAAGTAACCCATTTGTCATATTCTAAGAATGGGCGGAAGGATATGGAATACAGAGTTATCGCCAGACAAGCCCAAACGCTGCCGGAGCTGCTGGTGCTCCTGCGGGAGGCAGGCGCCACGGAGGTGGAGAAACGGTCTGCCGTCGAGGAGTACCTGCGCATCAGGGCATGGCAGGCTGCCATCCCGCGTTACGGGAAATTCGAGCTGACCCCGCTGTGCAATCTGGACTGCAAAATGTGCTACATCCATTTGCAGAAGGAGCAGCTGCAGGGCAAAACGCTGCTTCCCGCGGACACATGGAAACGGCTCATGACGCAGGCGGTGCAGGCCGGTATGCGGGTGGCATCCCTCACCGGCGGCGAGTGCCTGACCTATCCCGGCTTTGAGGAGCTCTATCTCCACCTGCAGGAGCAGGGGGTGGAGGTGACCGTGCTGACCAACGGCGTCCTGCTGGACGAGGCGCGCATCCGCTTCTTCCGGGAGCATCCGCCCAGGCGCGTGCAGATTTCCCTGTACGGCAGCAGCGAGGACGCCTATGAGAAGGTCACGGGGCATCGCCTGTATGCCCGGGTCATGAAGCATCTGCAGCTGGCGCGGGAGGCGGAGCTGCCCGTATCGGTGGCGGTGACCCCCAGCGCCTTCATGGAGGACGCGGAGGACATCATCCGGATGCTGTCGGACATGGGGCAGCACTACCAGATCAACTCGGGGCTGTTTGAACCCTACGAGGAAACCGGGCGCAAGGGGCAGAGCATCGACTGCTCCGTGGAGCGCTACATGCAGCTGTATCAGCTGCAGGCCCGGCTGAAGGGCAAGCAGCCGGACGAGGCGGCCGAGGATGAGGACTGCCTGCCCGTTCCCGAAAGGGAGCCGGACGGCGGCATCGGTCTGCTGTGCGGCGCGGGCAACAACAGCTTTTCCGTGGACGCACAGGGCAGGATGTATGCCTGCGGAATGCTGCGGGAATGCAGCGTTGACCTGCTACATAGGGTCCCCTCCGCAACCACCCACAAAAATCACGCCCCCACCAACCCCACCATT
>JBJEUF010000069.1:0-14446 GCA_051883695.1 Aristaeellaceae bacterium | reverse complement strand
CCCCACTCGCCGTTGTTGTTCTCATCCACGAAAACGCCGACCCTCAGGGTTGCCGGCTCTGCCTGGGTGGCCGTGAGGTCAAAGCTGCGGTTCATCTCGCTGATTTCAAAGGTTCCGCCGGGAATCAGCACATCGTTGCCGCCATCGTACACGACGGAGTAGCTGCCTTCATACAGACCCTCGGTCTGCCAGGCGCCCTCGCCGTCCGTCAGGACGGAGGTGACCGTTGCGCCGTCCGCGTCAACAACATTCACCGTCACGCCGCTCATGGGCTGCTCGTCAAAGCCGCGGACAACACCGCTGACGTCACCCAGCACCACACGGGTGATCGCGGGCATCACCGTTTCCGCGCCGCCAAGCACGGTCGCCCGGCTGATGGCAAGCACCTGCCCGCCATTTTCGGTGAAGGTCCAGCCGTCGCCGCTGTATACGCCGTCGGGCAGGACTACGGACACGGTATAGGTATCCGGCATCAGGCCGTCCTGCGCAAAGCCGCCCTGCCCGTAGAACGCAAGCTGCTCGCTCGCCTGCAGGTTGACCTGCAGCGTCTCGTCCACACCGAGGATCCGGCAGGACAGGCTGCCCAGATCGCTCAGCTCCACCGTGTACAGGCTGGTCTTGCCGCCGGAAATGCTCACAAGCCACTCCGCAATCTGCCGCTGCGGATTGGGGTAGCCGTTCAGGCTGGGCATCATGACATCATCGGGCATCAGCACCGTGATGATGTAATTCCCCATGTACAGATCGGGAATACTGACAGTGCTTCCGACAGTCAGCTCACCCTCGCTATAGGTCTGGCCACCCGCCTTCACCGTGTAGGCTGCGGAAGCGCCATCGCTGCCCGTCACCTGAATCGAAAGCGTTCCATTGGTCGGTTCCGGTGTGGGTGTAGGTGTCGGAGTTGCCGTGGGTGTAGGCGTGGGCGTTGCCGTCGGAGTTGCCGTCGGGGTTGCCGTGGGCGTGGGCGTAGGCGTTGCCGTCGGAGTCGCCGTGGGCGTAGGCGTGGGCGTTGCCGTCGGAGTCGCCGTGGGCGTGGGCGTAGGCGTTGCCGTCGGAGTCGCCGTGGGCGTGGGCGTGGGCGTTGCCGTCGGCAGCGACGCCGCGTTCTCCGTACCAACAGGTTCGCGTGTATCCAGACTTTCGGTCGGTTTTTCCGTGGGCTCTACCGTCGGTGTGGCTGTCGGAGTCGCCGTAGGCGTTGCGGTAGGGGTTGCTGTCGGCGTTGCCGTTGGCGTTGCGGTAGGCGTTGCGGTAGGAGTTGCCGTTGGCGTCGCGGTAGGCGTTGCCGTCGGTGTAGCTGTCGGCGTTGCGGTAGGCGTTGCCGTTGGCGTTGCGGTAGGCGTTGCCGTTGGCGTTGCGGTAGGCGTTGCCGTTGGCGTCGCGGTAGGCGTCGCTGCCGGCGCAGCCGTTGGAGTCCCAGTCGGTTTCAACGTAATCTTCGGGTAATAATAATAGGACGCGTCAACATACAGCACCGAATCGGCACCGTCATAAGGTTCAATGCAGATGATCTTGTCACGCCACGGTGTAATGGCCAGCGAGGCATACTCCATGCGCAGTGTGTACTGACCCGCCGCAATGGCTGTGGCGAGCTTGTAATCGCCGCGGCTGTCCGTGGAGAAACGCAGGACTTCATCGCCGTTATCGCTGATCAGGCTGAAGGTTGCCGCGCTCTCGGTATGTACGACAAACAAGCCGGCGTTGGCATAGATCACCACCGGTGCGATATTGGTCTGTCCCGGTATGACAGAGCAGGTATATCCGTTCGCATGAACCGGAATCTCTGCGGGAATCGTATCCAGGACGGGTACCAGAAGCACATTGCCGGACTGCTCCAGCGTGATCGCCGAACTGCCGGACGCGTCGCTTGTGATCACGTCAATCAGCTGCCCGTTCTGGTACACCTCAAACTGCCCCGCCAGATTGCGGGCCGAATAGGAGCCATCGCTGTTCGCATACATGCCGATGAAGCTCAGCTGCAGCTTGGTATCGCTATCTGCCAACGCCGGCAGCACGGCCGTCATCAGCATCAGCGCCATCAGGGCAATCAGGAGCCACCTGTAAGGTTTCTGCATCGTTCGCACGCCTCCGCATCGCTCCGCCATCCGGCAGAGCCTCGTAATTGCACACCCAACATGGTAAAACAACTCAACCGGATTGTCAACCTTCCCTGGTCAAATTTACAAATATTCGCTCGCTTTTGCGCGCTTTCGCTTTCTTTTCAGCCATCCGTCACATTTGAGCCTTGACGAAAATGGACGTTATGTTATAATGTAAGAACATACTCCGACAATCAAGGAGGGATCCTGACATGTTCACGATTGGAGACGAGCGTGTCGCGCTGGTAACCGACACAGCCTGTGATCTTCTGGATGAGCAGCTTGAACAGTATGATATCCGCGTTGTTCCGCTGCGTGTGGCAACCAGTCAGGGGGAATTCCGCGACCGCGTGGAAATCACGCAGGAGCAGCTCTACGAGCTCCTTGCCCATGAACTGCCCAAGACCTCCCTGCCGCTGCCGGAGGATGTGGGCACCCTCTACCGCCAGCTGCGTGAGGAAGGCGCGACCCGAATCCTTCACCTGTGCATGTCCGGCAGCCTCTCCGGAACGTACAACATGGTCAGCATCCTGGCAGAAGAGACCGAGGGTCTGCAAGTCGACGTCTATGACACGCGCACGCTGTCCTGCGGTCTGGGCCTGCTGGTTCTGGAAGCGGCGGAGTGCCTGTCCCGGGGGATGCCGGTGGAGCAGGTGCTGGAACACCTGAACAGGGTGCGCAAGCACCAGCTGGGCGCCTTTGTGATCCGCACGCTGGAGTTCCTGCGCAAGGGCGGCCGCATCGGACTGGTGGAAGGCGTGGTCGGTTCCCTGCTGAAGATCAAGCCCGTCATCCACGTCAATGACGACGGCGTGTACGCCACGCTGGCCAAGGCGCGCGGCTTCTCCAACGCGCTGAACGTCATGCAGGAGGAGTTCATCCGGCGCTTCCAGGGTCGCAAGGTGCGCGTGGCCGTCGTCCATGGCAATGCGGCGGAGGACGCGTCCCACCTGCTGGAGCTCTTCCGGCAAAAGCTGGATGTCGTGTCCAGCTTTATCAGCCCGGTCAGCCCCGCGCTGGCGATTCATACCGGCCCCGGTCTGCTCGGCGCCATCGTCCAGTTCGCGGATTAACAGACTTTCGGTCTGTATTGATCGTCACCGCTCCTTCAAAACAAGCCTGCACCGCAGCGCTATGCCGCCGTGCAGGCTTCGCTTTTTCTGCTGCCGGACTGTTTGCCGACATTATTGCCGGACTGTTTACCGACGTTTAGTCTGTTTCCGCTTGCTCCGTCTCAGGCAGCTTGGTCACGAGGGCTGTTTCAATGCGGTGCTCCTCCAGCTTTTCCACCCGGATGTGCAAGCCGCAGCAATCGAGCTCCGGCGTGCTGCCGTCCTCGGGAATGGTGGTGAACTGGCTGAAGATCAGCCCGCCGAAGGTGTCGTAATCCTCCTCCAGCGGCAGCTCAACATCCAGCGCCTCCGCCACGTCCTCCAGCGCAGCCTGGCCGGACACGCGCCACGTCGTATCGTCCACCCGGACGATCTCTGCCTCCGCCTGCGGGTCGAACTCATCATAGATATTGCCGACGATTTCCTCCAGCAGATCCTCCATCGTGACGATGCCGCTCATGCCGCCGTATTCGTCCACGACGATGGCCATGTGAATCTTCTTTGTCTGCATATCGCGGAAGAGCTGATCCGCCTGCACCGTCTCCGGGACGAAATAGGCCTCCCGCAGCATTTCCCGGACGGAACGCGGCTTTTCGGATTGCATGTTGAGCAGGAAGACGCGGGTGTTCAGGGTGCCGATGATATCGTCCATATCCTCGTCATAGACCGGGAAGCGGCTCAGGCCCGTCTCGCGGATCGTCTGCAGGATCGCATCCCATGCTTCATCCACCCAGATCGCCGCGACGTCCGTGCGGTGGGTCATGACGTTTTCGGCGGTGAGGTTGTTGAATTCAAAGATGTTTTCGATCATCTCCTTCTCCGTTTCCTCAATCGCGCCGGCTTCCTCGCCCATGTCCACCATCATCAGGATATCGTCCTCGGTCACCTCCTCCTCCGCCGCGTTCGGGTCGATGCCCATCAGGCGAAGCAGCAGGTTCGTGATTGCCGACAGCAGCCATACCACAGGCTTGAGCAGCACGGAAAGGGCCGTCAGCACCCCCAGGCTCAGACGCGCCACCGTTTCGGGCGCGTGCATCCCCAGGCGCTTGGGCACCATTTCGCCCAGCAGCAGCGTCACAAGGGACAGCAGCAGCGTCACCAGCACCAGACAGGCCGTTTTCGGCATCCCGGTGGCGACAGCCAGATCATCCGAAAAGAATACCGCCGCGAGCGCCGCGCTCAGAAAGCCCGCCAGCGTGATGCAGACCTGTATGGTTGAGAGGAACCGATTCGGGGATTCGTTCAGCTTGAGCAGCCTGGCGGCTGTCTTGTCGCCCTCCTCCGCGTCGTGACGGAGCTTCGTCTCATTGAGCGAAAGGATGGCAACGCCCATCGCGGCAAACCATCCGTTCAGCAGAATGAGCAGCAGCAGAAGCAATAGCGGTCCCCATGGGTCACCAGGCACAGAGATTCCCTCCTTACAGTCATTGCGGTTTGTGCCACCTTCTGTCCGCTTTTCCGGTATGCAGCCGATGGATGGCGGACGGCACCCCGGCTGTTGATGTGGCATACCATACTAATTATACCACGTCCACCGGCAGATTGCAACATCCTTCCAGCATTCCGCGGACACCGCTCCCCGCTGTCCGCTTTGACACATTTCGTCTGTTCTTCCGTATCCATCCCTTGACTTCCTGCGCGATGTATCGGATAATATCAGCATATCCCCTGAGGAGCGAAAGGATGACTACCAATGAAATTCATGCACCTGTCCGACCTGCACCTGGGCCGTCAGCTTCATCGCTTTTCCCTGCAGGAGGAGCAGGATGAGATTCTGGAGCGTATCCGGCAGCTTGCCGCTGCGGAAAAGCCGGATGCTGTGCTCATTGCCGGTGACCTCTACGACCGCAGCATTCCGCCGGTCTATGCCACGCAATCGCTGGACCGTTTCCTGAGCGGTCTGCTCGCGACGGGGACGACCGTCTGCATGATCAGCGGGAATCACGATTCGGCAGAGCGCGTCGGCTTTCTGTCCGCGCCGCTGCAGCAAAGCCATCTGCATGTGTCGCCGGCCTATTGCGGCCGGATTGCGCCTGTAACGCTGCAGGACGCGGATGGCCCGGTGGATATCTGGCTGCTGCCGTTTCTGCGCCCCGCCGTTGTTCGCCCCTTCTTCCCGGAGCGGGAAATCATAACCACAAACGACGCGGTCGCCTGCGCCCTGCAGGCCCTGCCCCTTGATCGCAGCCGGCGCAATGTGCTGCTTGCGCACCAGTTTGTTGCCGGTGCAAGCCTGATCGGCTCGGAGGACTGCTGCTCGCTGGCGGAGACTGCGGATATCCATGTCGGCGGGACGGACCTCGTGGACGCGCGGCTCTTTGCCGATTTTGACTATGTGGCGCTGGGCCATCTGCATCATGGTCAGAATGTGGGGAGCGAGCGCATCCGCTACAGCGGGACGCCGCTGAAGTATTCCTTTTCCGAGCTTCATGATGAGAAGTCCGTTTCGCTCGTCGAGCTGCACGGCGATCGGAGCGTCACGCTGCAAACCGTTCCGCTGCCGGAGCCGCGTCGCCTGCAGGAGCTGCAGGGGACCTTCGCGGAGCTGACCGGGGATGCCGTGGCCGCCGCATCGGACCGCGACGCATACACCCATGTGATCCTCACGGACGATCATCCCATTCCGGACGTCATGAACCGCCTGCGGCAGGTCTATCCGAACATCACCCATCTGGACTGGAACAATACCCGAACCCGGCACGCGGATCGCTTCGAGGAGGCTGCGCAGAGCGAGAAGCAGACGCCCTTCGGCCTGTTCAGCGAATTCTTCGAGCGAACCAACGGCGCGGCGATGACCGGCGAACAGGCCCGCTATATGGAGGACTTGATCCGAAGCATCTGGGAGGTGAACGCATGAGACCGCTGCACCTTGTCCTGTGCGCCTTCGGCTCCTACGCCGGGGTGCAGGATCTTGACCTGTCCCACCTGGGCGAGCAGGGGGTATACCTCATCTGCGGCGATACCGGCGCGGGCAAGACGACGATCTTCGACGCAATCTCCTATGCGCTGTTTGACCGGCCGTCGGGCGGCGGAGAGAAGAAGGGCGATGAAATGCGCACCACCCGGACGCTCCGCAGCACCTATGCGTCTCCGGAGACGAAAACCAGCGTCACCCTCACCTTCCTGCACCATGGGCAGCAGTATACCGTCGTCCGCAGTCCTGCGTATCTGCGGCCCAAGCAGCGCGGAACGGGCTATGTGGAGGAAAAGCCATCCGTTGAGCTGCGTTTGCCCGATGGTTCCGTGATTGCGGACCGCAGCGCGGACAGTCGCCTGAAGGAGCTGCTGGGGCTTGACCGGGAGCAGTTCAAGCAGGTTTCCATGATCGCGCAGGGCGAGTTCAGAGAGCTGCTCAGGGCGGACACGGACAAGCGCCGCGCGCTGTTCCGGGAGCTGTTCCGCACGCAGAACTTCAGCCGTCTGCAGGACCGCCTTGCGCAGGATGCCCGGGAGCAGGAGGCCGTCTGCCGCAGCCTTCGCGGCCATGTCGCCGATCTCCTGAAGCAGATCACCTGCGCTCCCGACGCTCCCGGGGCAGAGGCGCTGCCATCCGTGCAGGCGCAGGCACTCCCCGATGGGGAGATCGCGGCGCTGATCGACGGCTATATCGCCTTTGACGCGGACGCCGGGCAGGACATGAACGCCCGTCAGGAGGCCCTCAGCAGGGAAAAGGACACCGTGACCGCTCGCCAGCAGCAGGCGCTTCACCGCCGCCAGACGCAGCAGCAGCTGGAGGCCACGCGCCGGGCCCAGGCCGCCTGTATGGAAAAGGCGGAACGCCTCACGCAGGCCCACAGGAAGGCCGTCGCAAGGCAGGATGATGCGGAGCGGATGAAAGCGGAAGCCGCCGCCCTTGAAGCGATGCTCCCCGCCTATGACCGGCTGGACAACTGTTCCCGGCAGCTTGACGCAGCCATGCAAAGGCTCGTTCAGGCAAGGGCGGATGCGGAGCAGCATGGCAGCAAAGTGACCGCGCTGGAGCAGGACATCGCGCTTTTCCGGCAGGAGCTGACATCGCTCCAGCACCGGGAAGCCGAAGCTGCCCACAGCCAGCAGGAGCTCGACGGCATCACCCGCAGCCTGACCGAGCTCGATGCGCTTATGCAGCTGTTCACTGCGCTCCAAGCCGCCCGCAAGGAACAGGCTACGGCGATGCAGAAGCTGCGTCTGGCGATCGGCAAGACCAGCGCGGCTCAGCTGCATTACCAGCGGCAGAGCGAAATCTGGTATGCCCAGCAGGCCGGACACCTTGCAAAGGAAAGGCTCCAGCCCGGTATGCCCTGTCCCGTCTGCGGCAGCCTGTCCCATCCATCCCCTGCCACGCTGCCGGAAGCCGCGGTTGACAAGTCCGGCGTCGATGAGGCAGAGCATGCGCGAACCGCTGCCCAGCAGGCCGAGGGCAAATGCCGATCGCGCTATGACGTGGCCGAAGCAGAGACGCTCCGGCTTTCCGATGAGCTCCTGCAGGGCCTGCGGAACACCTTTGACACATCGGATGAGCATGCCTTCCCTGCCCTGCACGACGCGCGTCTCGCCGCCCTGAACCAGCGCCGGGCCGCCGCGGAGATCCATCTGCGCGAAGCGAAGGAGGGCGCAAAGCGCTTCAGGCGCATCTCTGACGCCGTCCCTCTTCGGGAAGCCGAGCTGCAAAGGGAACGCATGGCCCAACAGGAAGCCGCCCTTCAGCTTTCGCAGCTGCAGGCCGATGCTGCCAGCCTTCTGGCGCAGAAGGAGACGCTCACCGCGCAGCTGCGGTATTCGGACAGGAAATCCGCCGCAGCGCAGCTGGATGCCCTCAACGCCTGCATACGCGGCATCGAGGGCGCGATCGGGCAAACGGAGCGCGATGCCCGACAGGCGCAGGAGGAGCTTCAAAAGCACGAGGGCAGCATCTCCGCCCTGAACGAGACGCTTGCTGCGCTCCCGGTGATCGACGAAGCCGCCGTCAATGCCCGTTCCGCCGAAATCGCGGCGCAGCAGCGGAGCATCGCCCAGGCTCTGCATGCCACAGGCATCCGCCTGGCGGGCAACCGGCGGATTCGCGATGAGATTTCCACCGCCCAAAGCCGGCTGGTCAGGGAGGATGCCCGTCTGTCATGGCTATCGGAGCTGGCCCGGACCGCCAACGGCCACCTGGAGGGCAAGGAGAAGATCATGCTGGAGGCCTATGTGCAGATGGCCTATTTTGAGCGCATCCTGACGTATGCCAATCGCCGCCTGAAGATCATGTCCCGGGGCCAGTACGAGCTTGTCCGGTGTGCGGAGGCGGGCAACCTGCGCTCCCAGAGCGGCCTTGAGCTGAACGTGCGCGACTATACCAACAATACGGAGCGCAGCGTTCGCAGCCTGTCCGGCGGCGAAGCCTTTCTGGCCTCCCTGTCGCTGGCCCTTGGCATGTCGGACGAGATTCAGCAGCAGCAGGGCGGCATCGAGCTGGACACGCTGTTTGTCGATGAGGGCTTCGGCTCGCTGGACGACGAGCTGCTGCGCATCGTCCTTGCCACGCTGACCGGTCTGAGCGAAAACAGGCGGCTTGTGGGCGTGATCTCGCACGTTTCCGAGCTCCGGGAAAAGATCGACAGGAAAATCATCGTCACCAAGGGCAGCGATGGATCCAGCCGGGCACGGATCGAAGTATAAATTTTTCTGCAAAAAACCGTTTTCGCAGGAACAAAACAGGAGGGCACTTCGTTTTATGGATGAACGATACCAATCAGACAAGGGGGAGGCGGCTGTGCAGCAGGCACTGTATCGTCCCGATGTGGCGGCGGCCCCGCGGGAACGTGACAGCTCGGCCTATTTCGCAGAGCTATACGAGAAGTACGCAACGGATGTGCTGCGCATGTGCTACTTCTACCTCGCTGACAGGCAAAAGGCGGAGGATGTGTGCCAGGACGTTTTCGTCCGGCTGATCACCACCCATCCGGATCTGCAGGAAGGCAAGGAGAAGGCCTGGCTGCTGAAGGTGGCGATGAACCGCTGCCGCGATCTGTGGCGGGGCGCGTGGCTCAAGCGCGTGGTGCTGGGCAGCCCGGTGTTCGAGATGATTCCCGCGCCGGATGAGTTCAGCCGGATGGCTGACCAGCAGGAGATGATGGCTGCCATCAATCAGCTTCCGGCCATGTTCAAGGAGGTCATTCTTCTGCATTATTACCAGGGCTACGGCATCTCCGAAATCTCCGAGATGATGGATCTGCCGGAAGGTACCATTTCCTCCCGCCTGAGCCGCGGGCGTAAAAAGCTCGAATCCATTTTGATGAAAGGAGGCGATGCCCGGTGAAGAACAGGAATGAAAACCATGCAAGTCAAATCGAAGCTCTGCTGCAGCAGCTGCCTCAGGCGGCGGCGCAGGAGCTGGGGGGCCTGACAGCCGGGTCTCACCTGAAGGCGCGCATCCAGCTTGCCGCCACGGCGCCGAAGAAGGCCCGTTTCCGTATTCCCATGCGGCTCCTTGCGCCTGTCGCCTGCTGTGCCGCCGCCCTTGTGCTGTTCCTTGCCCTGGGAACCCCCTGGCAGCAGCCGGATCACACAAGCCTGATCATCTCCAGCAGCCTCGGCAACGAAACGCCGCTCCCCGGCGTGCTGACAGGCGACCTGGAGAACAGCACGATCCGCATCACCGCCGGCAACAGGAATCCCAGCTACCGCAGCATCTGGGCCAATGCCAACGGCGGCAGCTTCCCGCTCGTGGGCGTGAACGGCAGGTACTATCGCCTGCTCACCTCGCCCCGCGATGTGCCCGACAGTCTGCTCGGTTCCTCCCTCGGCACGGTCGCCGAATACACAACGGAGCCCTCCCTTTCCGGCACGAACACGATTCTGTCCAATACGGTCGGATTCGGCAAGCCGGTTTATGCCGTCCGTGGCATGAACAACACGCTAATCGCCGCTGAGGTCAACGGCGAGATGCGCCTGTTCCAGCGCGTGAGCTTCAACGGCAACGCGCGGCGCGGCAGCGAAACGCTGGCGGATACGCTTCAGATTACCGGTCAGGTCGCAGCCATGGAGCTCAGCGGCGTTGGCACCATCACGGATCCCGCTGTCTGCGAGCGTCTGCTGTCCACCCTCCTGAACTGCGCGGTTTATGAGAGCAGCGGCAGCGTCAGCTCTCAGCAGTCCCTGCTGATTGAGCTGAACAGCGGCCTTGTGCTGCAGATGGCTGTCCGCGGCGATAACCTGGCGGCCTGCGGCGTCTGGAGCTGCCCGGAATTCCTCGAAGCCTTTGAGGATGCCTGCAACTGATCCGACACGAATCATACCGTCTGCCTCAGCGCAGGCGGCAGCGTGTCGAAAAAGTGCTGAAGGCACTTTTTCGAGAAATTGCACTCCGTCACTGTCAGGGCTGCAAGCAGCCCTGACGGCCGTTCCTCCGTGTAAGGCAAGTTTCCGGCAGAGCCGGAAACGCCCCGCCCGACCGGCAAAGCAGGTCGATACGAATACAGTCAGAGGGCCTGCGGGCCCTCCGACACCTCCCGGAGCTTTTTTCAGTCTGCCGTCTGCCTCAGCGCAGGCGGTTTTTTGCATCATTCCCGGTTCACCTGCAAGAATCTTCCTCTATTATGCGTTTGAATCAATGCAGTCCCCAGGAAAGGAAGTTCAAGCCATGAAAAAGCTGTTCGTGCTCCTTCTGCTGATGATCTCCATCCGTATACCGGCATCAGCCGATTTCCTGTATACTATCACCCTCACGCCTGCGCCGGAAGCGCTCGCCGGATTAACGCTCCGCCCTTCCGATGAGGAAGTGAAGGTCTATGCGTCGCCCAACGCAAAGGCGAACATCGTCGGCTATATCATCGTCAATGGCCGTCAGGAGGTTTCGGTGCTGCGCCGGCAGGGCGAGTGGTACTATGTCAGCTTCACGTCGATCCATGGCACGGGCTACGGCTGGATCCCGGCAGGCTGCTTCCTCAGCACCACCCCCGAACCGACCGCAGCGCCCAGCCCGACCCCTGCCGCCGGTACCGCTGCCTTTGTCTGCAATCCGCAGGCGGGCTACCGCCTCAACCTGCGCACCTCCCCGTCCGCCTCCGCGGCAAGCCTTGGCAAGTACTACACCGGCACCCCTGTCACCCTGCTGGGCGAAAGCAGCGGCGGGTATCAACGGGTGATGATCGGGACGGTTACGGGCTGGATGGACGCACGCTATCTGACCACCGATGCCTATGGCTTCGTCAGCGAGCTGCCGGAGGTCTATGTGGTGCATCCCGGCGGCGGACTGAACCTTCGTTCCGGCCCCGGAACCAACACGCGGAAGATCGGCTGGTATCCCGACGGGTCAGTCCTCACCGTCCTCGGGGTCCGGCAGGACGAATGGTATCATGTGGCCGTCGGCGGACAGACCGGCTATATGTCCAGCACGCTCATGAGCCAGACCTTCCCCTGGCAGTATGGTGTGGACAGCGACAACAGCGGCATTGGCGAGAGCGCCGTCACGGGGACAGCGCTGTATGTAGCCGGCAGCAGGACGAACGGGCTGCACCTGCGCAGCGAGGCCTCTGCGTCCGCGGATTCCCTTGGCGTGTTCTATCCCGGATGTCCCCTGCAGGTCGTCAGCTATACCCGAACCGGCTGGGCCTACGTGACCGTCGGGGCGCTGCAGGGCTACATGGATATCGGCAGCCTGACCACGCAGAAGCCCTCCGCCACCGGAGGGACGCGCATGATCTCCAACCCGAACGGGACAGGGCTCAACCTGCGCACGCAGCCTGACACAAGCAGCCGGGTCATCCGCCTGTGCGGCAACTACACCCGGGTTCAGGTGCTCGGCGATCTGGCGAACGGCTGGTGCTACGTCGTCGCCGGGACTGATACCGGCTATATGATGGGGACGCATCTGATGAAATGACAGCGAAAAGCCCGGAGCGTTTTCCCCTGTCGGGAATGCTCCGGGCATTCTTGTATCAGAGTGCAATCCAGTATCGCAGCAGCTTCTCGCCGCTTTCCGGTTCCGTGGCAAGCCGCTCAAACACGCCGCCGTTCGCCTCGATGGTTCTCCGGCTGGCGTCATTGTCAGCCAGGCAGGTGATTAGCACACGCTGCAAGCCCTGCCGCTTCGCTTCCCTGAGCGCCAGCGCGAGCATCCGCTTCGCGTACCCCTTCCGGCGTTCGTCCGGGCGGACGGAGTAGCCGATATGGCCGCCCACCTCCGCCAGATACGCATTGAAGCGCAGCCGCAGGTCGATCATACCGACGAGCCTGCCGTCCGTTTCCCGGACGCAGGCATACTGTATCGCGGGAACCCAGCCGGGCGGACAGGTATCCTCATGGTGGAGCCTGCGGCAGTTGTCAAGCCATTCCTCCGGCGTATGCCGCCGCAGGCTTCCGCAGCCGTCCATGGAGCTGCCTGCCGCAAGCATCTCCGCCTTGTAGTCTCCGACCTGTGCCAGCAGGGATTCGTCCGGCAGCACGAGCTTCAAATCATCCATCCGGTCAGCCGCCCTTTCTCATCCCTCGACCACCGTGCGAATCGCCCGGACGCGACGCACGACATCGGCGAATTCCTCCGGGGTCAGGGATTGCGCGCCGTCGCACAGCGCCTTCCTGGGATTGTTATGCACCTCGATCATCAGGCCATCCGCGCCGCAGGCCGTCGCAGCCATGGCCATGGGCTTCACCAGACGCGCCACGCCGGTCGCGTGGCTGGGATCAATCATGATGGGCAGATGCGTCTTTTCCCGCAGCACCGGCACGCTGGACAGATCCAGGGTGTTGCGCGTCGCCGTTTCATAGGTGCGGATGCCACGCTCGCAGAGGATGACCTGATCGTTGCCGCCCGCCATGATGTACTCAGCGGACATCAGCCATTCCTGCACGGTATTGGCCAGGCCACGCTTGAGCAGGATGGGCTTGCGCGTCCGACCCAGCACCTTGAGCAGCTCGAAATTCTGCATGTTCCGCGCGCCAACCTGAATCACGTCCACATCCTCGAACAGATCCAGATGGGACGCATCCATGATCTCCGTCACGATCGGCAGCCCGGTTTCCCGTTTGGCCAGCTTGAGCAGCCTCAGGCCCTCGTCGTGAAGGCCCTGGAAGGCATAGGGGGAGGTGCGCGGCTTGAACGCGCCGCCGCGCAGCAGGGTCGCGCCGGCTTCCTTGACAGCCTTCGCCACCGTGATGATCTGCTCCTCCGTCTCCACGGAGCACGGGCCTGCGATCATCTGGAACGTACCGCCGCCCACCTTCACGCCGCCGCAGTCCACCACGGTATCCTCGGGGTGGAATTTGCGGTTCGCCTTCTTGTAGGGCTCCTGCACGCGCTGTACCGCCTCCACCGCGTCAAGGGATGCGATCAGATCCGCATCCACGCGGGTGGTATCGCCCACAAGGCCAAGGATGGTGGAGTGATCCCCCCTGGACTCGTCGATGCGAAGTCCCTGGTTCACAAGGAACGCCTTCAGGCGCTCAATCTGCTCGGGCTGGGCTGTGTTTTTGAGAATGACAATCATGTTCCTTCCCTCCGTACTACTTGGTTTGATTTGCCCTTGACCATGCTACCGTGCTACACACAGAAACGCCCTGCCGTCCACATCCGGTGGTCAGCAGGGCGTTCGGGAACCCACGCGCAAATCACGCCCTGCAATCCGTATACAGTGCGTCATCATACATGCCATACCTGCGGTTCAGCATCGCGCGTGACCTCCTTGTCTGATACTGTTATCATACCACGAACCGCCTTGAAAAAGCAAGAGGCATTCTGCGCTCTTTGCGTACTTTTTCAATCAAGGTCGTATCCGGTGTCCTCCAGATATTTTTCCAGCTTGCGCTTGACCCGCTGGAGCGCGTTGTCGATGGATTTGACGTGCCGCCCGAGCTTGTCGGCAATCTCCTGATAGCTCTTGCCGTCCAGATAGGCGTTGAGCACCTCCTGCTCCAGGCCGGAGAGCACCTCATCAATGCGCTGGTGAATGCCCTGCAGATCCTCGCGGGAGATGATCAGCTCCTCCGGGTTCGCGCTGTGTCCCTCCGCGCAGACGTCCATGAGCGTCCGGTCGCTCTCCTCGTCATAGAGCGGCTTGTTCAGGGAAACATAGCTGTTGAGCGGGATGTGCTTCTGCCGGGTCGCGGTCTTGATGGCGGTGATGATCTGCCGGGTGATGCACAATTCCGCAAAGGCGCGGAAGGAGCTGAGCTTTTCCGGGCGGAAATCGCGGATGGCCTTGTACAGGCCGATCATCCCCTCCTGCACGATGTCCTCGTGATCCGCGCCGATCAGAAAGTAGCTGCGGGCCTTGG
>JBJEUF010000068.1:0-14927 GCA_051883695.1 Aristaeellaceae bacterium | reverse complement strand
TTCCCTTGACTGCTGTGCTCCTTCTGTTTTGTTACCTATGTTTGGTGCCAGTAGACAGAGAGCCCTGTCGAAATCTGCGCGGTATCTTGACAAATCCTGATTGATCTGCTATATTGATATTGCTCTTTGCACTGCATATAGGCTACAGTACAAACTGATCAAGCCGGGGCGATTGCCCTGAGCCGGGTCACGCAAGTGACAGTGGCGTTACCACCCACGGGACAGTTGGTTACGATGACTGGTCCGTGGGTGTTTTTTCGTACACCGACGGAGCGCAAGTGTCATAGGGTGAATGAAAGCATTGGAGGTCACCGCCATGAAACAGACATCCCGCCGCCCCGTCAACTCCCCCGACGACTTTGAGGCCACCGCCGTCCGCGTGTCGATGGTCAGCATCATCGGCAACGCCATCCTCTCCCTGCTCAAGCTGCTGGCCGGCCTCGTGGCTCACTCCAGCGCCATGGTCAGCGACGCCGTGCATTCCGCATCGGACGTGTTCAGCTCCATCATCGTCATCATCGGCGTGAAGATATCCGCCAGGGAATCCGACCGCGACCACCCCTACGGGCATGAACGCTTCGAGTGCGTCGCCGCCGTGGTGCTCTCGGTCATTCTGGCCATCACCGGCATCCTGATCGGTCAGGGCGCGCTGGAGCAGATCACCTCCGGCAGCATGGAGACGCAGAGCGTCCCCGGCGTGCTGGCGCTCATCGCCGCCATCGTGTCCATCATCGTCAAGGAGGCCATGTACTGGTACACGCGCGCATACGCAAAGCGGCTGGATTCCGGCGCCTTGATGGCGGATGCCTGGCATCACCGCAGCGATGCGCTGTCCTCCGTCGGCGCGCTGATCGGCATCCTTGGCGCCCGCATGGGCTTCCCCATCGCCGACCCCATCGCCAGCCTGGTCATCTGCGCGTTCATCCTCAAAGCAGCCTATGACATCTTCAAGGATGCCATCGACAAGATGGTCGACCATTCCTGCGACGCCGAAACCGAGAAGGCCCTCATGGATTGCGCCGCCGCCCAGCCCGGCGTGCTGGGCGTGGACCTGCTCCAGACCCGCATCTTCGGCAACAAGGTATATGTGGATATCGAGATTCAGGCAGACGGGCGGATGACGCTTGCCCAGAGCCATGGGATCGCGGAACAGGTTCATGCCGCCATCGAACAGACCTTCCCGAAGGTGAAGCACATCATGGTGCATGTGAACCCCGCGCCGGATGCCCCGAACGACTGACAGAAAACCCGGCATCCGGTTTCCCGATACCCTACCCCATGGAATTCAGGCCAAATGAAGCCACCCGCAGCCGGCTGCCTGGCGGGTGGCTTTTCGCTATGGTATGTTTCGGGAGTATTTCAGCAGTTCCAGTCCACCCGAACCGGATGGGGCTCGTCCGTGATGCAGACCGCTTCCAAAGCGCCGCAGATGCGCTCCAGCTCCTCGGTGGCCAGCGCGTCATGGGTGGCGCGGTCGGCGGAGGTTCCGGCAGTATGGTAGGCATAGGCCGCTGCGCTGTAAAACGCAAAGCCCAGCGCGTTGGTGGGCGTTGTCGCAACGGCACAGGCCGTGGCGATGGCCCGGGCAGCTGCCTGCCCGACGGGATCGGCAATGTGCTGCGCGGCTGCGCGGGCCTCCCGGACAGCCGCCCTGAGGACTGCTGTATTTTCTCCCGAAAGGTACCCCGTTACAGCATCAATCGCTGCGCAAGGCCGTTTTTCCTCCGGGGCGTGGGCGGTCAGAATAGGCAGCGTATGCTCCCTGACGTAGCTTGCCGCAAAGCGGATCAGCGTTATGTGCGACTGGGTTTCGATGAGCCGCATCAAGCGCACAATCGCCGGGTGCTCCGCGCTGCCAAGCATCTTCCTCAGTGCCATGTCAATCCCTCTCCCGATACACCGTGCGCCCGCCAAGAACGGTCTGCACGGCGTGAATATGCCGGATCTCCTGCGGATCGACGCGGAAGGGATCGTCCGATAGGACGGTGAAATCCGCCGCCATGCCGGGCGCGATGCGGCCCTTGAAGTCCTCCTCAAAGGAGGCGTATGCGCCTTCTGCGGTATAAATCGTGAGCGCCTCCTCCACGGTGAGCGCCTCCTCGGGGCGGTAGGGCGGCAGGCTGCCGTCCAGCGGCCGGCGCGTGACGGCACACTGGATGCCGCGCATCGGATCGGGCGCTTCCACCGGGCAATCCGTGCCGCAGGAAACATGCATGCCCTGCCGCATCATCGTGCGGAAGGCGTAGCTCGTCGCGGCGAGGGCTTCCCCGGCCCGTTCATGGACAATATGGCTGTCATAGTCGATAAAGATGGCCTGCACATAGGCGTGCATATTGAGCTTCTTCATGCGTTCCAGCTGATCCTGCCGGGTGAGCTGCACATGGACGACGCCGCTGCGGTGATCCCTGCGCGGGCAGCGGGCGAAGGCCTTCTCATAGGCGTTGAGGATGCGGTCAAGGATGCCGTCGCCAATGGCGTGGACGGCGCAGGACATGCCGCCCTCGTGCGCGATACCGATCAGCTCATCCAGCTGCTCCTGCGTGAAGAGCGCCAGCCCCCGTTCGCCGGGCGCATCGGCGTATTCGCCGGACAGGAAGGCCGAGCGCGCGCCCAGGGAGCCGTCCGCCACGAGCTTCAGCGGACCGATGCGGAAGAACTCGCTGCCCTTTCCCGTCACATACCCCTTCTCCAGGAATCGGCGAAGCTCCGCCGGGTCGGGGAACTGGCTCTGCTCGAATACGCGGACGGTCATTTCTCCCGCTGCCTCCAGCTCGTGATAAGCTGCCAGCACCTCCTGCCACGGCACGTTTTCAAACGCACACAGATCATCCGAATGGCAGGAGGTCACGCCGACCCGGTTCATTTCCCGCATGGCGCGGCGAAGCCTGTCCTTCATATCCTCCCGGCTGGGAATGGGCAGACGCGCGTACACCAGGGACATGGCGGCATCCATGAAAATGCCGTTCAGACGACCGTTTTCATCCCGGCCGATCGCGCCGCCCTCCGGACAGGGCGTGTTTTCGTCCAGCCCCAGCAGCTCCAGCGCACAGCTGTTGAGCGTCAGGCAATGCCCGCAGCAGCGGACGATGCAGACCGGCTGTGCGCAGGTGACCGCATCCAGATCGTCCCTTGTGGGAATGCCGGTGGCAGGGTCGAAATAGTCCTGATTCCACCCCCGGCCACGGAGCCATTCACCGTCACAAGTCTCCCGGAAATCGCGCAGGCGCTCCTGCAGCTCCCGCAGGGAGCGCACGCCGTACAGGTCGCACTGACTCATCGCGTTGCCAAAGCTGAGCAGGTGCATGTGGCTGTCGTTGAATCCGGCACAGACGAAGCGTCCGTCCAGCGATACGACCTGATCCTGCGGGGTGGTCAGCGCTCTGATCTCCTCTGCGGTGCCCACTGCGGCGAACCGTCCGTTTTCCACAATCATGGCTTCTGCCATCGTTCCGGCGCCGGTAAACACCCGGCCGTCTGTATAGACCGTTCTCATGAAGAACCTCCCGAATCGTTTTCTGACATCATACAGGGATCAGCGGATTCTGTCAACCGGTAGAGCAGCCCTTTCCGACAATTCCGGCAGGGCGACCTCATTCAAATACCAGATTACGCAATGCTTCATCAGGCAGTTTTGTTTCCAAATGTGCAGGCCAAAGGATTCCAAAGGGCATCGTGCAGAAGCGGCTCCATGGTGGGAAGCTGCCGAAGGCAAAGCTTCAAGCGATGTTGGATGACGGAAAGCCCTTTGGTCGTGCCCACAGTCGCGCAACACCCTCAGCAGCAGGAGTGTTTCGCTTCTGCGGAAGCGAGGAGGGGGCTTTCCGATCGCCCCCTCCACCCCTTCGGCCGCATTCATGCTTGTTTTCCGTTTTGAATGAGGTCGCCCTGCAATTCCGGCTGTTCCTCTTGCGTATTTGGCAGGTTCGGCGTATAATGATCGCGGTGCCAATCGGCGAAATCTTCAAAAGCAAGGAGAGATTCCATATGTATCGGAAGAATGCCTGGGAGCAGCTATCTGACGGCGAGCGTGCACAGGTGATGGCCTTTGCGGAAAAGTACAAGGCGTTTCTGGACGCCGGCAAGACGGAGCGCGAGTGCGTGACCGAGGCGGTGCGTCAGGCGAAGGCAGCGGGCTTCCGCGACCTGCAGGAAGCGATGCGCAGCGGCGAAGCCCTCAAGGCCGGCGACCGGGTGTACCATGCCTGGATGGGCAAGTGCATCATGCTCTTTATCATCGGCGAAAAGGACATTGAGCGCGGCATGAACATTCTGGGCGCGCATATCGACAGCCCCCGCATCGACGTCAAGCAGAACCCGCTCTATGAGGACACCGGCTTTGCCTACCTGGACACCCATTATTATGGCGGTATCAAGAAGTACCAGTGGGTGGCCAGCCCCATGGCGCTGCACGGCGTGGTCTGCATGAAGGACGGCACCGCGGTGACGCTGTGCATCGGCGAGAAGGAGGACGATCCCGTCTTTTACATTTCCGATCTGCTGATTCATCTGGCGGCGGAGCAGATGGGCAAGAACGCCGCGAAGGTGATCGAGGGCGAGCAGCTGAACATCATCATCGGCTCCGAGCCGGTGAAGGAGGAGGACAAGTGGACCGTCAAGGCGAACGTGCTGAAGCTACTCAGGGAGCAGTACGGCATCGAGGAGGAGGACTTCGTATCCGCCGAAATCGAGTGCGTTCCCGCCGGCAGAAGCCGTGACGTGGGCTTTGACCGCAGCCTGATCGCGGGCTATGGTCACGATGACCGCGTGTGCGCGTATCCCTCCATGGCGGCTGTGCTGGATTATGAGGGCACGCCGGCCTATACCCTCTGCGCGGTGCTGACCGACAAGGAGGAGATCGGCTCCGTCGGTGCGACGGGCATGAACGCGAGGTACTTCGAGAACACCATGGCAGAGCTGATCTGCCTGCTGTACGGCAAGGACGAGCCGCTCACCCTGCGCCGCTGCCTGCGCAACAGCCGCATGCTGTCCTCCGACGTCTCGGCGGGCTTCGATCCCAACTTCGCGGGCGTGTTCGAGAAGAAGAACGCCTCCATCGTCGGCAACGGCGTGACCTTCAACAAGTTCACCGGCAGCCGCGGCAAGTCCGGCTCCAATGACTGCAACGCCGAGTTCGTCGCCATGGTGCGCCGCATCTGTGACGACGCGAATGTCTGCTGGCAGACCGCCGAGCTGGGCGCGGTGGACGTGGGCGGCGGCGGCACCATCGCCTACATCTGCGCCAACTACGGCATGAACTGCATCGACGCCGGATTGCCGGTGCTGTCCATGCACGCGCCCTGGGAGCTGATCAGCAAGATCGACCTGTGGCAGGAGTACAAGTGCTACTGCGCGTTCCTCAGGGGCGCGGAGGAGCTGGCATACTAATTCAAATCAAGCCAAATAGACCCATACGCCGGGGAGCTTCGCAGTCCCCTATGCGTATGGGTCTTTCACTGTTCGGTTCAGGGTTGCTTTCTGCTCGCGCGACCAAGCGATAGACACCGCCGCATCACAGCGTCACGCCGGTCTTGAAGATCGCCAGATCGTGGAAGCCGTTGCGCTCGGAGCAGACCTTCTCGCCGCCGGCCACGCGCAGCACATAGTCCATCAGCATCTGCGCCAGCTCCGGCAGAGTCCTGCCATGGGTCAGCAGCTGACCGGCGTTGAAGTCGATCCAGCCGTGCTTCTTTTCCGCCAGCGCCGTGTTGGACGCGATCTTCACCGTCGGCACCGGACACGCAAAGGGCGTGCCGCGCCCCGTGGAGAACAGCACGATCTGCGCGCCGGCGGAAGCCAGCGCCGTCGCGGCGACCAGATCATTGCCCGGCGCGGAGAGCAGGTTCAGACCGGCCGTCCTGACGGTTTCGCCGTATTTGAGCACGTCCGCCACGGGCGCAAAGCCGCTTTTCTGGGTGCAGCCCAGCGCCTTGTCCTCCAGCGTGGAGATGCCGCCCGCCTTGTTGCCGGGGCTGGGATTCTCGTAGATGGTCTGATGATGCTCCTCGAAATAGCGCTTGAAATCGTTGATGAGCGAAACGGTCTTCTGGAACAGCGCCTCCGTCGGGCAGCGATCCATCAGGATGGTTTCCGCGCCGAACATCTCGGGCACCTCGGTCAGGATGGTCGTGCCGCCTCGGGCCACCAGCAGGTCGCTGAAGCCGCCGATCACCGGGTTCGCCGTGATGCCGCTGAAGCCGTCGGAGCCGCCGCACTTCAGGCCGATGACCAGCTTGGAGGCATCGCAGGGCACACGCTTCTCCCCGCGCATGTTCTCCGCCAGCTCCGCCAAAAGCGCCATGGCTGCGGAGAACTCGTCCTCCACCTGCTGGCAGACGAGGAAGCGCACGCGCTCCCTGTCGTAATCGCCCATCCGCTCCTCAATCAGTGCCACGCCGCTGTTCTCACAGCCCAGGCCCAGCACCAGCACGCCGCCGACATTGGGATGCGTCGCAAGGTTCGCGAGAATTTGACGGGTGTTCTCCTGATCGTCGCCCATCTGGCTGCAACCGTAGGGATGCGGGAAGGCGTACACGACCTCCACGCCGCCGCCCACCAGGCGCTGCGCTTCCTTTTCCAGCGCCCGGGCGATGTCGTTGACGCAGCCGACGGTGGGCAGAATCCACAGCTCGTTGCGCACGCCGACGCGTCCGTCACGCCGGGGATAGCCCATGAAGGTGGCGGGCTCAGCCGGCGCCACCGCGGGGTTCGTGGGATGCCACGCGTACTCCAGCTCGCCGGACAGGCAGGTGTGGATGTTGTGGACATGCACATGCTCCCCCTGTGCCACGTCCGATTTCGCATAGCCAATCGGGAAGCCGTACTTGATGATCTTCTCTCCGGCGGGGATGTCCGTCAGGGCGATCTTGTGCCCGGCGGGGATATCGCCTGCCGCCGTCAGGGAGATGCCGTCCACCGCGACCGCCGCGCCCTTTTCAATGGCGGACAGCGCCACGGCGACATTGTCCCGGGGCGTGATGCGCAGAAGCTCAGCCATGTGGGTTACCTCCTTCGATTTCAGAAAGCCGGACCGGAGAAGCAACTCCGATCCGGCGCCATTTCCAATCAGCAGCCGAACTTTTCTTCCAGGACGGCGCGCATGCCCTTATCGACGATGGCCTTGAGGGAATCGGCAACGCTTTCCACCAGGCCGGGCACCTTGCACAGCTCGGGGCCGAAGAAGTCCTCGTTGGACAGGAATGCCTGCGCCTGCTGGTACATGCACATATCGCGGGTGGTGGCGAAGAATTCCAGCACCGCCGCGTCATCCTGGAGCGTGTAGGTTTCATCGCCGCGCTTGCACTGGAGCTTGCCGTCCACCATCACGCTGCTGGCAGGGAAACCGTCGCCGCGGTACAGGCTCATCAGGCTGGCCAGGGAGAAGGTCAGGCGGGCAGGCAGCTCGCCGGTCTTTTCCACATAGCCCAGCAGGGAGGGCATGCAGCGGGCACGCCACTTGGACACGCTGTTGAGGCAGATGGACAGCAGCGCGTGCTTGATGAAGGGATTCTTGAAGCGGCCCGTCACCGCCTCGGCAAAGGCCAGCAGATCCTCCCGGGGCAGCGCCAGGGTGGGGATCACCTCATCGTAGAGGGTCTTCTGCATGAAGCTCAGGATCAGCGGATCGTTCATGGCCGTCAGCACGATGTCATGACCGCACTGGAACGCAGCCGGCACAAAGGAGGTGTGCGCGCCGTTGAGGATGCGCACCTTGCGCTGCTTGTAGGGCTTCTGATTGTCGGTGTAGATCACCGGCAATCCGCACTGGGGCAGGGGCAGGTCGGCGGAGATGTCCCGGTCGGACTCGATCACCCACAGGCCGAAGGGCTCGGCGGTCACCAGAATGCGATCCTCATAGCCCAGCTTCTCCCAGATGGACTGCACCTCATCGCGCGGATAGCCGGTCACGATGCGGTCCACCAGCGTGGAGGTAAAGACGCAGGCCGTACCCAGCCAGTTCTCGAACCGCTCGCCCAGGTTCCAGATCTTCGCCAGCGCCTTGACGCACTTCTTGAGCATGATGCCGTTGTCGTCAATCAGCTCCACCGGCAGCATCACCAGGCCCTTGTCCTGGGCATAGTCAAAGTGCACCGCGCGCTCATAGAGGAACTTGCACAGCTTGGCCGGGAAGGAAACCGGTGGGCAGGCATTGAAATCGTCGTCCTCCTTCAGGACGATGCCCGCCTCGGTGGTGTTGGAGACGATGAAGCGCAGCGTCTCGCACCTGGCATAACCGGCGTACTTCTCATATTCGGCATAGGCGTCCACCGCGTCGGACACGGAGGTGATCAGGCGGCTCTGCTCCACCTTTTCGCCGTCCACCAGGCCGCGCAGCAGCACGGTGTAGCGGCAGTCCTGCTCGTGGAACATGTCCAGATTGCCGAAGGTGATGGGCTTGACCAGCACGATCGAGCCGTCGAAATCGGACTTCTCGTTGGCAATGTCAATGAAGTAATCTACAAAAGCACGCAGGAAGTTCCCCTCGCCGAACTGGAGCACCTTCACAGGGCGGGAGACTGCGGGAGAAGCAGCGGCAGTCAGTCGATCCATCTTTGAATCTCTCCTTTGAACTATCATCAGGTCACATGTCGCCGAATAGCGTGTAAACGATTACAACGCATCCTTCCTTATTCTACTCTCTTTTTTCTTTTCCGTCAATGGGTTGACCGGGCTGCGCGAAAATAAATATCTTCCCCAAACCGCCGGATTCTGCTGAAAACCCTGTTGCCAAATCCGCCGATTGCGTGTATAATAGCCATGTAAATTTGATTGAAAACACTTACACCGAAAAAGGGGGCTGACGCTGTGGCCATGAACATCTATGATATTTCGCGTCGTGCCGGGGTGTCCATCGCGACGGTTTCCCGCGTGCTCAACAACAGCCCCCATGTTTCCGAGGCGACGCGCAGAAAGGTGATGTCCGTGATCGAGGGCACCGGCTATGTGCCCAACGCCTTCGCCCGCGGTCTGGGCCTGAACACCATGAAGACCATCGGTCTGCTCTGCCCGGACGCCTCCGACCCCTACCTTGCGCAGGCGCTGACCTGTCTGGAGCGGGATTTCCGGCAGAAGGGCTACGACTGCCTGCTGAGCTGCACCGGCAGGGAGCTGTCCGCCCGGCAGCAGGGCGTGGAGCTCCTCAAGAGCCGCCATGTGGACGGCATGGTGCTCATGGGCTCCTCCTTCATCGAGGATGGCGGCGCGGACAACGACTACATCCGCGACGCCGCGCGCCATGTGCCGGTGATCCTCCTCAACGGCGCGTTCTCCTGCGACAATGTGTACTGCGTGCTGTGCGATGATCAGCACGCCATGGCCGAAGCCACCGCCGCGCTGCTGGACAGCGGCTGCAGGCGCATCCTGTACCTGTATCACAGCAGCAACTACTCCGGGCGCAAGAAGCTCGCCGGATACCGCAAGGCCCTGTCCGAACGGAACCTGCCGCTGGACGATCATCTCCTGTGCTTCTTCGGGCAGGACAAGTCCAGCGTGCATCAGGTGCGCGATACACTGCTGCAGCTGGAGAAGGACGGCGTGGCTTTCGACGCCGTGCTGGCCAGCGAGGACATTCTCTCCGTCGGTGCCCTCAAGTACGCCCGGGCCGCCGGGAAGCGCGTGCCGGAGGATCTGTGCGTCATCGGCTACAACAACTCCGCCATCTGCACCTGCGCCGAGCCGGAGCTGACCAGCGTAGACAACAAGCTGCAGGCCATCTGCGACCACATTGTCACCACCATGCTCGGCGTGCTGGACGGCCGCGAAATGCCGCAGAAGACGGTTTTCACCGGCGAGCTGATCCGCCGCGACAGCACCCGCTGATTCTCCCCTGTTCCCCCGCCCAACGTGGGCTTTTCCGATATGACATGACCAAGAAGGAGTGTTGACCATGCAGGCTTTCATGGACAAGGATTTTCTGCTGAACACCGAGACCGCCCGCGTGCTGTACCACCAGTACGCCGCGAATTGCCCCATCATCGACTACCACTGCCATCTGGCGCCCCAGCAGATCTGGGAGGACGTGCGGTACGAGAACATCACCCAGGTCTGGCTGGGCGGCGACCACTACAAGTGGCGGCTGATGCGCTGCGCGGGCGTGGATGAGTACTACATCACCGGCGGCGCCTCCGACTACGAGAAGTTCTGCAAGTGGGCCGCCGTTGTCGGCAAGGGCATCGGCAACCCCCTGTATCACTGGACGCATCTGGAGCTGCAGCGCTTCTTCGGCTACAACGGCGTTCTGAACGCCAAGACCGCCGACGAGGTCTGGAAGCTGTGCAACGCAAAGCTGGCCCAGCCCGGCTATTCCGCCCGCGGCCTGATCGAGATGTCCAACGTCGAGACCATCTGCACCACCGATGATCCCATCGACGATCTGCACTGGCATCAGCTGCTGCGCTCGGACGCTTCCTTCAAGGTGAACGTGTTGCCCGCCTGGCGTCCCGACAAGGCCGTCAACATCGAGAAGCCCGAGTTCATGGCCTACATCGGCAAGCTGGCTGCGGCCGCCGGGATGGAGATCAGCTCCTTCGCCGACGTGAAGGCTGCGCTGGAAAAGCGCATGGAATACTTCCATGCCAACAGCTGCCGCCTGTCCGACCACGGCCTGAACTACGTCGTGTTCGAGCCTGCCTCCGATGAGGCGATCGAGGCCATCTTCAGCAAGAAGGCCGCCGGCGAAGCCCTCACCGAGCGCGAGGTGGCCCAGTACAAAACCGCCTGCATGCTCTTCTTCGGCGAGATGTACAAGAAGCTGGACTGGACGATGCAGATGCACTACGGCTGCCGCCGCGACAACAACCAGCGCCAGTACGCCGTTCTGGGTCCGGACACCGGCTACGACACCATCAACAACTATGCGCCCGTGGATCAGATGGCCGCCTTCCTCGGCGAGGTGGAGGTGCGCTGCGGTCTGCCCCGCACAATCCTCTACAGCCTGAATCCCGCGGACGATCAGGCGATCGACACCCTCTGCGGCTGCTTCCAGAGCAGCGAGGCCGTCAGCAAGATTCAGCACGGCTCTGCCTGGTGGTTCAACGATCATTTCGTGGGCATGACCAACCAGCTGACCAGCCTGGCAAACCTGGGCTATCTGGCCGGTTTCGTTGGGATGCTGACCGACAGCCGCTCCTTCCTCTCCTATCCCCGGCACGAGTATTTCCGCCGCATTCTGTGCCGTCTGCTGGGCGAGTGGGTCGAGGACGGCCGTTTCCCGCAGGATTACGATACCCTGGGCGAGATTGTCACCGGCATCAGCTGCGTGAATGCCCGCAACTACTTCAAGTTCCCCGCCAAGTAAGTACACAGGTTCGATCCTATGATGCCAGCCTGTGGAGCACACAGAAAATCCGCCCTCAGCATAGCCGCTGAGGGCGGATTTTTGCGTTTTCTGCCTGTCCGTGGTTGTGAGCCCTCAGTCGTCGGTGACCTCGGTGACGTTCTCGCAGTCCAGCCTTGCGCCATCCTGACCCGTGATCGTCACATTGCGCATATGCACCTTCTCCACATTGATCGCCACAAAGCCCTTTTTCTTCACCTTCGGCACGCCGTTTGCCATCGCGGGCACCATTGCCTGCGCCTCCTCGCTGCAGGAGATGTCCACATTCTCCATCTCCACGCACTCGATCGGCTGCTCCGGCAAGCCGAGGAAGTACCCCGCGCAGGCCACGCCCGTCGCCTTCACGTTCCGGAAGGCGATGCGTCCCACGCGCGGCGTACGCTCGTCCACCGCCTGCTTCTCGCGGCTCTGCACATACGCCGTCTTGCCGTCCGGATCACAGAAGTACAGGCAGTTCACCACATACGGCGTACCGACGTTTTCCATCAGGACGTTCTCGAACACGATCTCGTCAATCACGCCCTGTTTGCCGCGTCCCCGGCGGGTCTTGATGCGCAGTCCGCGGTCGGTGTTGCGCATCACGCAGTCATGCAGATACACATGGTTCACGCCGCCGGCCATCTCGCTGCCGCAGGTCATGCCGCCGTGGCCGTTCTCCATCAGGCAATGGCTGACCTCCATCTGCGAGGTCGGCGTTTTGTAGGTTTCGCCCATGTAGAGCTTTCCGGCCTTGATGGCGATGCAGTCATCGCCCGTGGTGAAGGTCACGCCCGCCAGCAGGATGCCCGTGCAGCTCTCGGGGTCAAAGCCGTCGGTGTTCGGGCTGTCCGCCGGAGCGCACACATGCACGTTCAGGAAGCGGAGGTTCCGGCTGAAATAGGGCTGCAGATTCCACGCCGGGCTGTTGCGGAAGGTGATGCCCTGCACCGTCACGTTCTCGCAGTCGTTGATGAAGAACATCCTCGGCCGCCACGCGCCGCGCATGGTGCGGTGGCTGATCCACCAGTCGCCCTTGTCGCCCTGCCCGTCCAGCACGCCTTCGCCGTAGAGAACCACGTCCTCCACGCCGTTGCCGGAAATGAACGCGGCGTACATATCCAGCGGATTGCCCTCCCAGGAGCCGAGGTTGAGGTCGCGGGTTTCGTCGGTGGAAAGGGTCATGCCGGGCAGAATCGGGAACCTCGTCCGATCCGTCTTCAGCTGCAGCGTCGCGCCCTTCTGGATCTCGATGCGGGTATGGCTCTTCATGAACAGCGGCAGCACGCGGTAAACGCCCGCCGGGATCAGCACGCGGCCCTGCCTCGGGCAGGTGTTGATAGCCGCCTGAATCGCCGGGGTATCATCATGCACCCCATCGCCCACCGCGCCGAAGCGGCGGACGTTCAGCGTGAAGGACTCCTCCTGCGTGCGGATGGCGGCGCAGCCGACCTGCGTTTCGCCGTCCCATACCTGCAGGGTATAGTCCGTCTCCGGCCACAGGCCGTAGATGGAGTGCACCACGGTTTGGGCGACTCCGGCTTCCTCGCCGTTCAGGGTCAGCCGGTAGGGCTTCTTCGACTCGTACAGGCCGCCGTCTGCCAGCTCCACGGTGCAGCTTCGCGCCGAGGTGAACAGCGTCTTGACTTCAAACATCAGAACGCACCGCCTTCCATATCCGTTTTCAGCATTGCGGCGGCCTGCTCCTGCCCGGCGGCAGCCAGCGCCACCAGACGCTTCCCCGCAATGGGCAGATAGCGCTCCGGGTCGATGAGACCCAGCTTCACGCCGTTGAGCAGCGCCCGGACGATCATCAGGCCGGTTTCCGTATCCGTTTCCGCAGCGCCCAGCGCGCCCCGCAGCGCCACACGGTACAGGTCCACCAACGCGCGCCAGTGCTCATAGAGCTGCATGGAGCAGACGGCAATCGCATCGGTCAGCGCCAGCAGGTACAGCGCCGTTTCGCGCAGCGACGCGCCGAACAGCCCGGACGCGGCGTTCCAGTGCGCCTGATGCGCCCGCCTGAACGCCGCCGCAACCAGACCGGCCTTCTCCATGCCGCCCAGCTTCATCTCATAGGCCATGCGGAACGGCAGCTCGGCATACACCCCATGTGCGTCCAGCGCAGCTCCCGCAGGGGTGCGCCCCAGCTTCGCCATCACACGCTCGACAGCCTCCCGGCAGCGCGGATCGTCCGTTTCATCCATCGCGAAGAACAGCGTCTTTGCGCATTCCGGGCTGCAGTCATCCCGCTCCAGCAATCTGTCCGCCCAATCCAGCACATACCGCTTTGCGCCGGCATCCCCCGTGCGGGCATACAGATCCATGCAGGCGCGCACGGCGCAATCCGCCTCGGCGCTCCAAACGCCATCGGGCTGATGTGCCGCGAGGGATTCTCTGAACCATGCCATGGAATCCATTCAGCATCGCTCCTTATCCTTATCATGTAAGCATTTCCATGCCATCCTATTATACCGGAAGCCGGCATGGAAGTCAATCCGGAATATGGCGCACGCCGCACCCGCTTATCGCTCGACTTCCTCCGCGGCGCCGTCCGCCACGCCGAAGTGATCCGCCTCCGCGCACCACTGGCCGAACTCATCGCACAGCAGCGCCGCGTACTGTCCGCCCAGCTTCCACAGCTCCCGGGCAATCAGCCCGCCAAAGGCCACGGCGCCTGCGGGCTGCAGGTGGGTGTTATCCCGCTGGCCCTGCGGAAAATGCGGATACACCCCCGCCGGAAGGTTCATATAGAAGGTGGTCTGCGCCGCTGCCCCCGTCTCCATAACCAGCCTTTCAGACAGGCTCGTCAGGTCGATGACCGCGACGTTCAGCCGTGCGCCGGCCTGCTTCACGGCCTCTGCCCAGCGGACATGGCGGTATTCCTCCGTCGCGTCGCCCAGATGAAAGCGGGTGACCGGGGTGATGAGCACAGGCGTTGCGCCCTTGTTGCGGGCCACGTTGACAAACCGCTCCAGATTCGCCTGAAAGGTTGTATCGGGGTCGGTATAGCGCGTTGGATCGGCCTGCTTCTCATCGTTATGCCCGAACTGGATGAACAGGAAATCGCCCTTCGTGATCCGGTCATAGATGGGCGCAAGCCGGCCCTCGTCAATGAAGGAGCGGGTGGAGCGCCCGTTCTCCGCGTGATTCTCCACACGCACCTCGCAGCGCTTCACATAGCGCTCGAATTCCTGCCCGATGCCCGTCTGCGGCCAGGTGGCAATGGCATTCTGCTTGACCGTGGAATCCCCCGCCCAGTAAATGGTAATCATCCGCATCTCCCCTTCCCGCATTGACCGGTCTTCTGTCATGCGGTCATCCTTTTCTCCTATGATGGCACATCGGAGAGCGTTTGTCAACCTCCGATGATCCCTGCTGGCAATCACAGCAACAGAAAACCGCAAGTCCTGCGTCTGCAAGGCTTGCGGCTTGTGTGGGATTAGTAGGGCTCGAACCTATGACCTCCACGATGTCAACGTGGCGCTCTAACCAACTGAGCTATAATCCCATATGCTTTTCATTTCAGGCTTGTGTGCCGTCAACGCTGTATATCATAGCACAGTTTTGGCAGCATGTCAAGCGCTATTCTGCGTTTTTTTCAAAATTCGCCGGAAAA
>JBJEUF010000067.1:0-15402 GCA_051883695.1 Aristaeellaceae bacterium | reverse complement strand
ATACGAATCCAGTCAGAGGGCCTGCGGGCCCTCCGACACCTCCCAAGGCTTTTTTTGACAGTCTGGGCCTCCTCCCGGTTCTTGGGAGGAGGCTGTCTTTGGCAGAGGCGTTCCATCCGCCATGCGCCTTGATGAGAGTTCGTATCACATGCCCAGCAGCCGCCGCGCGTTGCCGTCAAAGATATCCGCCTTTTCCGCTTCCGTCAGGGGCAGTGCGTCGATCCGGGAGATACACCGGGACATATCGTCCCACGGGCTGTCCGTGCCAAAGAGCACCCGCCTGCTGCCGAAGGCGCGCACCAGCTCGACAAACCGTTCATCCACCAGCATGGGCAGCTCCTCCGGGGCATAGTGGTCATCCAGCGGGCTGATAGCGCCCAGCGAATAGGCCGTGTCCAGATACACACCGGTGTCCAGCAGCATCTCCGGCACCTCCTGCCAGTTGCGCCAGCCGCCCATATGCGCGGCCACCAGCGTCACCGGTCCGGCCTGCCGCAGGGCCCGGCGGAGCATCGCCGGGCTGCACTTCTCCACGCCCGGGAAGCCGATATCCGCGCCGCCATGCATCACCACCATCAGCCCCAGCTCCCCGCAGCGCGCCAGAATGCGCACGAAGCGCGGGTCATCAATGGCCACGTCCTGATACACCGGATGGATCTTCACGCCCTTGAAGCCCATCGCCCTCGCCCGTCCCAGCTCCTCGCACCAGTCCGGGGCGTCGGGATGGATCGCCGCAAAGTAGGTCAGGCCGTCCAGACCGTCCAGCGCATGGGAGGTGTCGTTCATGGAGGCGCACTTGACCGGGTTGGTGGCCACCGGCAGCACCACGGCACGGTCAATCCCCGCCGCCTTCATGGCGCGCAGAAGCCCGCTGCGCGTGCCGTCGGAAAAGGAGGTCGCGTGCGCCTTCTGCTCCAGCTTTGCCACAGCTGCGGCTGCAATTTTGTCCGGAAACGTGTGCGCATGGAAATCAATCATCGCAGTATGCCTTCCTTTACTGTATCATCAGGGTCAGTTTAGCGCGGCAGAACGGGCTTGTCAAGAAACAGAACATAATATGTACAAGCTGCCTGATTGACTTTCCCTGTCGGGAATGGTAAGATACTGACAGATACAGACCGCGTTGATGCAGACAATTAAGCGGTGCGGATGTCCTCAGAGAGCTGCCGGGTGGTGCGAGGCAGCGGACGGAGCATCGCCGAATTCACTGCGGAGCGTCCAGCTGAAGGGACAGTAGGCTGCCGACGGGAGCGCCCGTTACCGCGCATCGAGGCCGTTTTCCATCCGGAAGGCGGCGAATCGGGGTGGTACCACGGCGTTGCCCGTCCTCTGCATGGCGCAGAGGGCTTTATTATTTTGTAAGGAGCGAAGAACGATGCTGATCACCGAATACCTGGAGCGGAACGCCCGGCTGTGGGGCATGGAAACCGCGCTGGTCGAGATCAACCCGTCAGAGGAGCGCGACAACGCCGTCACCTGGCGCGACTACAACCTGATTGAGAACGCGAACCCGGACGCGCCCTATCGCCGGGAGATGAGCTGGCGCGATTTCGACCGCCGGGCCAACCGCTTTGCGAACCTGCTGCTCAGCCGCGGCATCGAAAGGGGCACCAAGGTCGCCATTCTGCTGATGAACTGCCTGGAATGGCTGCCGCTCTATTTCGGCGTCCTCAAGGCCGGCTGCATCGCCGTGCCGATGAATTTCCGCTACTCCTCCGACGAGATCAAATACTGCCTTGAGCTGGCGGATGTGGATGTGCTGGTGTTCGGCCCGGAATTCGTTTCCCGCATGGACGCGATCGCGCCTGACCTGAAGCTGCGCTTCACCTTCTACGTCGGCAAGAACGGCCCCGCCTACACCGAGGACTGCCTGAAGCTGGTGAACTTCTGCTCCTCCAGCGCGCCGCCCATCGCCCTGAAGGAGACGGACTACGCCGCCATCTACTTTTCCTCGGGCACCACGGGCTTCCCCAAGGCCATCCTGCACAACCACCGGGCGCTGGCCTACTCCTGCGAGGTGGAGCAGAATCATCACGGGCAGACGCGCGAGGACGTGTTCCTGTGCATTCCGCCGCTGTACCACACGGGCGCGAAGATGCACTGGTTCGGCTCCCTCTATTCCGGCAGCAAGGCCGTGCTCCTGCGCGGCGTGAAGCCCGAGTGGATTCTGCGCGCCATCACCGAGGAGCGCTGCAGCATCGTCTGGCTGCTGGTGCCCTGGGCGCAGGATCTGCTGGACGCCATCGACTCCGGCCGCGTCAACCTGAACGATTACTACCTGGACCAGCTGCGCCTGATGCACATCGGCGCGCAGCCGGTGCCGCCCAGCCTCGTCAGCCGGTGGCTCAGGATCTTCCCGCATCACCAGTATGACACCAATTACGGCCTGTCCGAGTCCATCGGCCCGGGCTGCGTGCATCTGGGCGTGGAGAACGTCCACAAGGTCGGCGCCATCGGCAAGCCCGGATACCGCTGGCAAGCCAGAATCGTCGACGGCAGCGGCAAGGAAGTGGCTCCGGGCGATGTGGGCGAGCTGATCGTCAAGGGCGACGGCGTGATGCTGTGCTACTACAAGAACGAGGAAGCCACCCGGGAAGTGCTCAAGGACGGCTGGCTCTACACGGGCGACATGGCCCGGATGGACGAGGACGGCTTCATCTACCTTGTCGACCGCAAGAAGGACGTTGTCATCACCGGCGGCGAGAACCTGTACCCGGTCGAGATCGAGAATTTCATGCGCGGCTTTGACAAGATCAAGGATGTGGCGGTCATCGGCCTGCCCCATCCGCGCCTTGGCGAAATCGCCGCCGCAATCGTTGAAATCAAGGAAGGAGTGGAATGCACAGAGGAGGAGATCAACCGCTTCTGCGAGGGAATGCCCCGATACAAGCGCCCCCGCAGGATCATCTTCGACCGCGTCCCGCGCAACCCCACCGGCAAGATCGAAAAGCCGGCGCTGCGCGAGAAGTACTGCAAGGGCAGGCTGGTCGAAGCGCAGATTTCCGGTTAATCCCAAGTCCCCGTAGCACTGTAGCAACGTTTTCCCATGCTTGAAGCCATTGTAGTACGGAAGGAGCAACTCTCATGGATCTTGTCATCAAAATCGGTATGCTGCTCGTGTTCTTCACAGCCACCATCAGCATCGGCCTTTACTGCCGCAGGCATTCCACCAACGTGAACGGCTTTGTCCTTGGCGGACGCAGCGTCGGCCCGTGGCTGACCGCCTTCGCCTACGGCACCTCCTATTTCTCCGCGGTTGTGTTCGTCGGCTACGCCGGTCAGTTCGGCTGGAAGTACGGCATCGCCGCCACCTGGGCCGGCATCGGCAACGCCCTACTGGGCTCGCTCCTGGCGTGGGTCGTGCTGGGACGCCGTACCCGCGTCATGACCCAGCATCTGGACTCCGCCACCATGCCCCAGTTCTTCCAGGCCCGCTTCAATTCCCCGGCCCTGAAGCTGGCAGCCTCCGCCATCATCTTTATCTTCCTCATTCCCTATACGGCCTCGCTGTACAACGGCCTGTCCCGCCTGTTCGCCATGGCTTTTGACATTGATTACGCCTGGTGCGTCATCGTCATGGCCGTGCTGACCGCCGTCTACGTCATCGTCGGCGGCTACATGGCCACCGCCATCAATGACTTTGTGCAGGGCATTATCATGATTATCGGTATCGTGGCGGTCATCGCGGCGGTGCTGAACAGCAACGGCGGCTTCCTCGCCGCGCTGGACAAGCTCGGTCAGGTTTCCGATCCGGCGGTCTCCAGCACACCCGGCGTGTTTGCCTCCTTCTTTGGCCCGGATCCCATCAATCTGCTGGGCGTGGTCATCCTGACCAGTCTGGGCACCTGGGGTCTGCCCCAGATGGTGCAGAAGTTCTACGCCATCAAGAGCGAGCAGGCCATCAGCAAGGGCACGATCATCTCCACCCTCTTTGCGACCATCGTGGCGGGCGGCTGCTACTTCCTGGGCGGCTTTGGCCGTCTGTACGCCGATCAGATCGACATCGCCGCCAACGGCTACGATTCCGTCATTCCCACCATGCTGGCCGGTCTGCCCACGGTGCTGATCGCGCTGGTCATCGTGCTGGTGCTGGCGGCTTCGATGTCCACGCTGTCCTCTCTGGTGCTGACCTCCTCCTCCACCCTGACGCTTGACTTCCTCAAGGGCAAGATCGTCAAGAACATGGACGAGAAGAAGCAGCTGCTTACCATGCGCGGCCTGATCCTGGTGTTCATCGCCATTTCCGTCGTGCTGGCCATCGTACAGCACAAGTCCAGCGTCACCTTCATCGCCCAGCTGATGGGCGTAAGCTGGGGCGCACTGGCCGGCGCGTTCCTTGCGCCCTTCCTCTACGGTCTCTACTGGAAGCGTACCACCCCCGCCGCGGTCTGGTGCAGCTTCATCTTCTCCACCGTCGTGATGCTGCTCAACATCGTGGCAAGGTCCTCCTTCCCCGCGCTCCTGCAGAGCCCCATCAATGCCGGTGCGTTCTGCATGATCGCCGGGCTCATCATCGTGCCCGTCGTGAGCCTCATCACCCCGAAGATGGACAAGGCGCATCTGGACAAGGTGTTCTCCTGCTACAGCCGCACCGTGACCGTACAGGTGACGGATTCCATCGGCGATCAGGCGGAGAACCGGTAATTACATCAGCTGGTGGTTCAGCCAGGCGGCATGGCGGCAAGCCCGCCGTGCCGCTCACTGAGCCAACGCTCCAGCAAAATCAGGAGGGATATCCTATGAAACAGCTTATGCTGGGCAACGAAGCCGTTGCCCGGGGACTCTACGAGGCCGGCTGCGCCTTTGTCTCCAGCTATCCCGGCACGCCGTCCACGGAAATCACAGAGGCCATTGCCAGGTATTCCGAGGTCTACGCCGAATGGGCGCCCAATGAAAAGGTCGCCATGGAATCCGCCTTTGGCGCGTGTCTGGCGGGCAAGCGCAGCTTCTGCGGCATGAAGCACGTGGGCCTGAACGTCGCCGCCGACCCGCTGTTCACCATCTCCTACACGGGTGTCAATGCCGGCATGGTCATCTGCGTGGCGGATGACGCGGGGATGCACTCCTCCCAGAACGAGCAGGACTCCCGCCATTATGCGCGCGCCTCGAAGATCCCCATGCTGGAGCCTGCCGACTCTGCCGAAGCGATCGCCTTTGCCAAACTGGCCTACGAGCTGTCCGAGCAGTTCGACACCCCGGTGCTGCTGAAGATGTGCACCCGCGTCAGCCACAGCCAGAGCGTGGTGGAATGCGGCAAGCGCACCGAGGTCAGCAAGGCCTACGAAAAGAATCCGTCCAAGTACATCATGATGCCCGGCAACGCGAGGAAGCGCCATCCCGTGGTGGAAGCCCGCACCCGCGCCCTCATCGAATGGGCCGAAACGGCGGAGATCAACCGCGTGGAGGAGGGCAGCGACCACACGCGCGGCATCATCACCTCCTCCACCTCCTACCAGTACGTCAAGGAGGTCTGCGGCGACCGCTATCCGGTGATGAAGCTGGGCATGGTCTGGCCGCTGCCGGAGAAGAAGATTCGCGATTTTGCCGCCACGGTGGAGGAGCTGGTGGTGGTTGAGGAGCTGGACAGCTTCATCGAGAACCACTGCGTCAGCCTCGGACTGAAGGTGACCGGCAAGGACGTGTTCCCGATGATTGACGAGTTCAGCCAGAACCTTGTGGCGGAAAAGCTGGGCATGGATGTGCCCTGCGCGGGCTGCCGGGTGGCGGACGCCATTCCCGCCCGTCCGCCGGTCATGTGCGCCGGCTGCCCGCATCGCGGTTTGTTCTACACGCTGGCGAAGAACCGGATCACCGTGCTGGGGGACATCGGCTGCTACACGCTGGGCGCCGTACCGCCGCTGGGCGCGGTGGACTCGGTCATCTGCATGGGCGCGTCCGTCTCCGGCATTCACGGCTTCACCAAGGCGCTCCAGGGCGCGGCGGACGGCAGGACCGTGGCCGTCATCGGCGATTCCACCTTCATGCATTCCGGCATCACGGGGCTGGTGAACGTCGCCTACAACGAGTCCAACGCCACCGTCATCATCGTGGACAACTCCATCACCGGCATGACCGGCCATCAGCAGAACCCCACCACCGGCATGAACCTGAAGGGCGATCCCTGCACGAAGATTGATCTGGAAACCCTCTGCCGTGCGGTGGGCATCCGCCGGGTGCGCGTGGTCGATCCCTATGACCTGAAGCAGACCGAGGAAACCATCCTGGAGGAGCTGGCGGCGCCCGAGGCGTCGGTCGTCATCAGCCGCCGCCCCTGCGCGCTGCTCAAGTATGTCAAGCACAAAAAGCCCGTCACCGTGGATGCGGACAAGTGCCGCTCCTGCAAGCTGTGCATGAAGATCGGCTGCCCCGCCATCGCCATGGCGGAGGATGGCTCCGGCAAGGTCAGAGCCACCATCGACAACACGCTGTGCACCGGCTGCGGCGTGTGCACGCAGCTGTGCCACTTCGGCGCGCTCAATCCCGCAAAGGAGGCCGAATGAGATGAAGACGCAGAACATCATGATCGTCGGTGTCGGCGGTCAGGGCAGCCTGCTGGCTTCCAAACTGCTGGGCCGCCTGCTGCTGACCAAGGGCTATGATATCAAGGTTTCCGAGGTGCACGGCATGTCCCAGCGCGGCGGCAGCGTGGTCACCTACGTCCGCTTTGGCGACAAGGTGTATTCCCCCGTCATCGACAAGGGCGAAGCGGACTACATCGTCTCCTTTGAGCTGCTGGAGGCCGCCCGCTGGACGGAATACCTGAAGCCCGACGGCAAGCTGGTCGCCAACACCCAGCAGATCAACCCCATGCCCGTCATCACCGGCGCGGCGCAGTATCCCGAAAACCTCGCGGAAAAGATGAAGGCCGCCGGAATCGACGTGGACGCCTTTGACGCGCTGTCCCTGGCGGAGCAGGCAGGCAGCTCCAAGGCGGTCAACATCGTGTTGATGGGCCACCTGAGCCGCAATTTCGATTTCACCCTGGACGAGTGGCTGCAGGCCATCGAGAAGAGCGTCCCGCCGAAGTTCCTGGAGCTGAACAAGCGGGCCTTCCTGCTGGGCAGAAACGCTTAAGGCCTTATGCCGATCCGTCCGTACAGTATCCCGCGTCCCCCGACCGTCCCCTGAACGCCTGATAAGACGTTACACTATAATGGAGGAGATTACCATGGCGAACTATTATCAGCCAGAGATCGAAACCGCATCGCGGGAGCAGATTCTGGCATGGCAGAACGAGCGCCTCGTCAAGCAGGTGCAGCACGTGTGGGACAATGTGCCCTACTACCGCGCCAAGATGGAGGAAAAGGGCTTGACGCCCGCCGACATCCAGGGCGTGGCCGATTTGCACAAGCTGCCCTTCCTGACCAAGGCCGACCTGCGCGACGCCTATCCCTACGGCCTGTGCGCCATGCCCCTGAGCGAGTGCGTCCGCATCCAGTCCACCTCCGGCACCACCGGCCGCCGCGTGGTGGCGTTCTATACGCAGCATGACATCGACCTCTGGGAGGACTGCTGTGCCCGCGCCATCGTCGCGGCAGGCGGCACGAAGGAGGACGTGGTGCAGGTCGCCTACGGCTACGGCCTGTTCACCGGCGGCCCGGGTCTCAACGGCGGTTCCCATCGCGTGGGCTGCCTGACGCTGCCCATGTCCTCCGGCAACACGGAGCGCCAGCTGCAGTTCATGACCGATCTTGAAGCGACCATCCTGTGCTGCACGCCCTCCTATGCGCAGTATCTGGCGGAATCCATCGAGGAAGCCGGGCTGCGCGACCGGATCAAGCTGAAGGCCGGTATCTTCGGCGCCGAAGCCTGGAGCGAGGAGATGCGCCACGACATCGAGAGCCGTCTGGGCATCAAGGCCTACGATATTTACGGCCTGACCGAAACCTCCGGCCCCGGTGTCTCCTTCGAGTGCTGCGAGCAGACCGGTATGCATATCAATGAGGACCACTTCATCGCCGAGATCATCAACCCCGAGACCGGCGAGGTGCTCCCCGAGGGCGAAAAGGGCGAGCTGGTTTTCACCTCCATCACCAAGGAGGCCTTCCCGCTGCTGCGCTACCGTACCCGCGACATCTGCGTGCTGACCCGCAAGCCCTGCTCCTGCGGCCGCACCCATGTCAAGATGTCCAAGCCCATGGGCCGCAGCGACGATATGCTCATCATCAAGGGCGTGAACGTGTTCCCGTCCCAGATCGAGACCGTGCTGATGGAGCAGGGCTATCCGGCGAACTACCAGATCATCGTCGACCGCGTGAACCACTCCGACACGCTGGAGGTGCTGGTGGAAATGGCGCCCGACAAGTTCTCCGACTCCCTGGCGGACATCGCCGAGCAGGAAAAGAAGCTCGTCGGCGCGCTCAAGGCCATGCTGGGCATCTATGCCAAGGTGCGCATCGTCTCCCCCAAGAGCATCACCCGCTCCGAGGGCAAGGCCGTGCGCGTCATCGACAAGCGCAAGATTTAAGGAGGTGCGGCAATGAGCGTTCATCAGATTTCGATCTTCCTGGAGAACCGTGCCGGTCAGCTGGCCGAGATCACCCGCCTGCTGGCAGACAACCATATCAACCTGCGCGCGCTGAACATCGCCGAAACCAAGGATTACGGCGTGCTGCGCCTGATCGTGGACGATGTGGAGAAGGCCACCGCCGCGCTGCTGGAAACGGGCTGCATCCTGTCCAAAACGCCCGTGATGGCGGTCGTGGTGCCGGATGTCGCCGGCGGTCTGGCGGAGGTGCTGGACGTGCTGGCTGAGGGCAACATCGACGTGGAATACATGTATTCCATGTTCCCGGCGGCAGACGGCAGGGCCTGCATGATCTTCCGCCTGAAGGACGAGGCGACCTTCGCGAGCCTGCTGATGGCTCACGGCCTGCACGTGGCGACGAAGGATGAGCTGGGACTGAAATAAGCCTCGCATCACACGCAAATAGAGCCTCCTCCCGGGTTCCCGGGAGGAGGCTCAGGGCATCGACAAAGTGCCTTCAGCACTTTGTCGAGGTTTCGCACTCACTCACTGGTCGAACGGCAAGCCGTTCTCCCGGCCGTTCGTTCGTGTAAGGAGGCGATTTCTGACGAAATCGCGCGAAAATCGCCGCGCATGTCGCCGATTTTCGATCTAAAGTCGAAGGGCCTGCAGGCCCTCCGACGCCACCCATGGGTTTATTGATAGTCTGAGCCTCCTCCCGGGTTCCCGGGAGGAGGCTTTCTGTGCGATCAGGATTACTGGGCCGCCTTGATGAGCAGCTTGATGAAATCAGTCACGCCGATGGTGCAGCTGGTCGCCAGATCCACGTCGGCGGGGCTGCCCTTCTCGGTCAGGGACATGCCACAGGCTTCGGACAGGGTCTTGCCGGTCACGAAGGAGCAGAAGGCAGCAGCCTGCTCATACCATTCCTTCTTGATGGGGGAGACGTCCTTCATGCCGTAGCCTTCCTTGATGACGTTCTTGGACTGCACGGGAGCGGTCACGTCGCTGGTGATCTTGCCCTCGGCGTCGAACTTCACGGTCGCCTGCACGGCGTCGATGTAGCAGGAGGTGATCACGTCAGCATCCAGGGTGATGGCTGCCACATGGGCATAGACCTGCGCCTGACCGTTGGCGGTCTCGGTCGCGTCCTTGGACTTGGACATGGTGGACACCTGGGTCAGCTTCAGGGCGTCGCCCTTCTTCGCGCCCATGTGAGCGGCATTGTTCACCGCGTCCTCCACGCCGGGCAGGAAGTCGTTGGCTTCCAGGGTGCAGCTGGTCACCAGATCCACGGGCTTGCCGGCCTCGTCCAGAGGCATGGCCTTGAGCTCTTCGATGGTCTTGCCGACGCAGTAGGCGGCGAAGGCAGCAGCCTGCTCATTCCACTCCTTCTGGATGGAAGAAGCGCCGCGCATCCCGTAGCCGTCGCCCAGCTCATTCTTGGACTGGAAGGTGGTCGCCTTGTCGGTGGTCAGCTTGCCGGTGGCATCAAAGCCGATCTTGGCCTGGATGCTGTCGATCACGCAGGCGGTGATCACGCCGTTGTCGTCCACGGTCACGGCGGTCAGGGCAATGTTGGTCTGGGCGGTGCCGTCCTTGGACTTGGCGACGCTGGTCACGAAGGACAGGCCGGTCTTGACGGGCTCGGCGTCTTCAGCCATCGCGGGGATGCAGCTCACGAGCAGCATCAGGCTCAGCACGAGAGAGAGAATCTTGCGCATACAGATGTACCTCCATTTTTCGATTTGCTTTTGCAAGCATCTGTATGGCTATTATAGACGGTTTGTCTTAACAGTGTATAAACGAAGTCTGAATATTTGTTAAGATTTCGTCATCTCAGCTGATCCCCGCTCCCGGCGCCCGCCAGAGGAAACCAGAGCGTGAATGCGGCGCCCTGTCCGGGGGTGCTGTCCACGGCAATCACCCCATGATGGCTCTCCACAATCTGATGCACGATAGCCAGCCCGAGGCCGGTCCCCTTTCCGGATTCCCGGGTGGTGAAGAAGGGCTCGAAGATGTGGGGCAGCACCTCCGGCGGGATACCGATGCCCGTATCCGCGACGCGGAGCACCGCTTCGTTTTTCTCCCGGGCCATGGAAAGCGCCAGCGTACCGCCGGTCTCCTCCATAGCGTGGAAGGCGTTGAGAATCAGGTTCAGCAGCAGCTGGGAAAGCTGGGTTTCGTTGCCCTCGACCAACAGATCGGGATCGGTACAGTCAAGGCTGACCGTCACATGGTCGGGCCGTGCCGGAGCGGCGACATCCAGCGTCTTTTGCGCCAGCGCGGGCAGGGAGACGGGGTGAAAGGTCTCCCCGGCGTTCTTGCGCGCCAGATCGTTCAGGCGGGAGATGATGGTCTTAGCCTTGCGGGAAGCTTCGTAGATTTCCGTCACATTGTCCGCCAGCTCGTCACAGCCCTCCGGCAGTCCCTCCAGCGTCAGGATGGCATAGCCCATGATGGGCGTGAGCAGATTGTTGATTTCGTGCGCGATGCTGGAAGCCATGGTGCCGATGGTTTCCAGCCGCTGATGGTGAGCCAGCGTCTGCGTCTTTTCCAGCAGCTTCTGCGTTTCCTCGTTCTTCTTTACCAGCCTCTGCAGCTCCCGGTCGGTCTGCCGGTTCCGGCGGATGATGTGCAGCGTCAGCACGACGGTCAGCAGCACACCCAGCACCATCATGCCGCCGAAGATAATCAGCTGGATGGCTGCGCGCTGCATGGGGGTGATGATCTCGTCATAGTCGCCGGTGATCCCGACGATGAAATACCCGTTGGCGGACTCGTTCGTCGGGATGACAGCCATGCGCATGTCATGCACATCGCCGCTGCAGGGATCGGTGAGGGTATAGGAGACCGTCATGCTCCGGCCGGCATTCCGACTTTCCATCATGAAGCGAACAGCCTGTACATCACAGCTGCTTTCCGTCAGCGCTTCCACGCCGGTGACGTGCGTTCCGTCCGCCCACGCGTGCAGCAGGAGTTTGTCATCGCTGTCCAGCAGCATCAGGCGGATACCGTCCGTGTTGATGAGCCCCGCAAGCTCCTCGTACCACTCGCTCAGGTCGATCAGCGCCGCGTACTTCAAGCGGGAGGTTTCCTCGATCAGCGCAAGATACATCGTGCCATCCCCGGCGAAGCAGGGCTGCAGGGAGCCCCGGCGGCTGGCTGGAAAGGTATAATCGGTACAGCCGTCGGTGGACAGGAGAAGTTCCTCCTCACGGATCGCCAGCATGGCGTGGATGTAGGAATTCCGGGAGATGAGGTTCTCCTCCATTCGGTAGCGCAGATCGTCCGTTTCGCCGTCTTGAGCCCACTCTGCTTCGGCCTGCGCAAAGCCTCGCCGGGACAGCACATAGGACAGATCGGTCCTCAGGTTGTCCAGCAAATTGGCGATGCTCCTGTCCGCCGCCTTCGCCATGCTCTGCAGCTGGCTGTCCTGACGCGCCATCGACAGCTCGTTGTAATGGGTGAAAACCTGCGCCAGCATCCCCACGCCAACGATCACCAGCAGGATGGCTGCCGCAAACAGGAGAAAAAAACAGCGCTTTCCGCATCTGGAGCCTTTCAATTCCGTTGCCCCCTTGCCAAATGCATGTGTTTTCGTGTATCATTATCATATCGGAAACCAGGCATCTTGTAAAGGGACAGAACCGTCCCCAATGAAGGAGACTTTTCATGGCGGATATCGTACTGATCGTGGATGACGACGCGACCGTGCTGACCATGCTGACCAAGGTCATCCGTTCCAGCGGATTGACCTCGGATTGCGCGGACAGCGCGGAGAAGGCGCTGGAAATGCTGTCGGCTCGTTCCTATGATCTGATCCTGATGGATGTGAACCTGCGCGGCATGGACGGCTTTGAAGCCGTGGAAACCATCCGGCGCAAGGGCATCACCACGCCCATCATCATCGTCAGCGGGCGCAAAACGGATCTGGATACTCTCTACGGGCTGGACATCGGCGCGGACGACTACATCACCAAGCCCTTCAACCCCGTCACGCTGGGCGCGAAAATCAAGGCGCTGATCCGCCGCAGCCGTCAATCCGGCAGCCCTGCGGGCTCGGAAACGACGATCACCGCCGGGCCCTTCACCTACAACACCTCGACCCTGCGGCTGTACAAGAACGGGATGGAAATCGCGCTCTCCGCCAAGGAAAACGCGATGATGAAGCTCTTTATCGACAATGTGAACCGCATCTTCTCCAAGGACATGCTCTACGATCTGATCTGGGGCGAGGCGGTCATTGACGAAAACGCCATCATGGTCTATATCAACCGGCTGCGGCAGAAGATTGAGGACAATCCTGCCAGCCCCCGCTATATCCAGAATGTGCGCGGCATCGGATACCGTTTCGTGGTGTGAAGCGCGCCTGTACGCCCGAAGGAGGAACTGCACCCATGACGCAGCAGATCGTGAAAATTGTGATCACCGGCGGCCCCTGCGCGGGCAAATCCACCGCGCTGAGCTGGATTCAGAAGCATTTCAGCCAGCAGGGCTGGACGACCCTGTTTGTCCCGGAGACCGCCACCGAGTTTATTTCCGGCGGCGTGGCGCCCTGGACCTGCGGCTCCAACGCGGAGTATCAGGTCGTCCAGATGTCCCTGCAGCGGGAAAAGGAGCGCCTCTTTGAGCAGGCGGCCCGCACCATGCCCGGGGAGCGCATCCTCATCGTGTGTGACCGGGGGATGCTGGACAACTGCGCCTATATGAACGATGAGGAAATGGCGTGGGTGATGGAACAGATCGGCGCAAACGAGGTTGAGCTGCGCGACGGGTATGACGCGGTGTTCCATCTCGTCACCGCCGCCAAGGGCGCGGAGGAGTTCTACACCACCGCCAACAACAGCGCCCGCATCGAGACGGTGGAGCAGGCGGTGGAGATGGACAACCGGATCATCGCGGCCTGGACGGGACATCCGCACTTCCGCGTGGTGAACAACGAGACGGACTTCGAGGAGAAGATGCGGCGGCTGATCCGGGAGATCGCGACCTTCCTGGGCGGGCCGGAGCCGCTGGAAATCGAGCGGAAGTACCTGATTGAATACCCGGATCTGGCATGGCTGGAGAGCCTGCCCAACTGCAACCGCCTTGACGTCATCCAGACCTACCTGACCGCTCCCGAGGGCGAGGAACGCCGCGTCCGTCAGCGCGGCTCCGGCGGGCACTACCTCTTTTCCCTGACCACCAAGCGGGCCATCGACGGCCTGAAGCGCGTGGAGGTCGAGAAGCGGCTGACCAAGGACGAGTATCTGCTCGCGCTGATGGAAGCGGACGTGACGCGCCGCCAGATCCGCAAAACCCGCTATTGCCTGACGTGGGGGATCCAGTACTTCGAGATTGACGTGTATCCCTTCTGGCAGGACAAGGCCATCGTGGAGATTGAGCTGTCCGACGAGAACGAGCCGATTGATTTCCCGCCGCAGCTGCATGTGATCCGCGAGGTGACCCACGATCCTGCCTACAAGAACGCCGAGCTGGCGGCAAATTGACTCCCTGAGACCGGAGGCACGACACCTCCGGTCTTTTCGTGTCGGAAAGACGAAACGGGTGCGCAAGCCATGCTATCCTGTATGGGGAGGGATCGGGATGGAATGCATCGTGCTGTCGGCCTCGGAGGAGCGGCGAACGGCGCTGCAGTGGCAGACGGAAAACCTTGGCGCCGACTGGCGCTGTACGCCGGTCTGGCAGGCCAGCCAGGCGATCTCACGGATGCGGGAGCGATATGCGGGGCTGGTGATCGCCTCCCCCGGCGCGGAAACGCAGGCGCTGATGAGCATCCTGACGGCGCGGCCCCTTCTGGCGCCGCCCTATGTGCTGGGCGACGGCTTTTCCGCGCAGGATGGCGAGCTGCCGCCGCTGGAGGCGCTGCCCGGCCGGCTGCGGAAGTGGAAATGCGACGGGCATCTGCCGTTCCTGTGTGCAGGGCAGCTGCCGGCAGCCGAGACGCTGGCGGTGGGACTGCTGCGGGCGTTGGGCGTGTCGCCGCGCCTGCGGGCATGGGATTTCCTGCCGGGCATGGTGGCGATGACCGCCGTGCATCCGCCGATGCTGACGGATCTGCAGCACGGGCTGTATCCGCTGACCGGCCGCAGATGCGGCATGACGGCCGGCGCGGTGGAACGCAGCCTGCGCCTGTGTGTGGAATCAACCTGGAGCCGGGGCAGCCTGACCGCGCTGGAACGGTTCTTCGGCAGCTCCGTCGATCCGGACAAGGGCAAGCCGACCAACCGGGAGTTCCTGTGCAGGCTGCAGGAGCGGGTCACCCTGAGCGCAAACCGGCTGAGACGATAAAAAATCCACCGTACAGGCAGCATTGGTCTGTACGGTGGACGCATGTGATCACTTCTGCTGATTGGGCCGGTTGGCGCGGCTGCGCTGCTGATGATCGAGGATCTTTTTGCGCATCCGCAGCGACTTGGGCGTAATCTCCAGCAGCTCGTCATCGTCGATGAATTCCAGGCACTCCTCCAGAGACAGGGGGTGGACGGAAATCAGGCGCATCGCATCCTCGGAGGCGGAGGCATTGCGCATGTTGGTGACATGCTTCTGCTTGCAGACGTTGACGGCCAGATCCATGTTGTGGGCGTTCTGACCGCAGATCATGCCCATGTAAACCTCCTGACCCGCGCCGATGAAGAGCGTGCCGCGCTCCTGGGCGTAGAACAGGCCGTAGGAGGAGCTGACGCCGGTCTCGAAGCAGATCATCGCACCGGCGGAACGGTGGGGGATATCGCCCTTGACGGGCTCGTACCGCTCGAACACGCTGGACATGATGCCCTCGCCGCGGGTGTCGGTCATGAACTCGCTCCGGTAGCCGAACAGGCCACGGGAGGGAACGAGGAACTCCAGGCGCACGCGATCCAGACCGGACATGGATTCCAGCACGCCGCGGCGGCGGCCGATCTTCTCGATGACCGCGCCCGCGCTGGCCT
>JBJEUF010000066.1:0-3833 GCA_051883695.1 Aristaeellaceae bacterium | reverse complement strand
CATATGCTTCCAGCCATTCGGACAGGAGCTCGTCCCTCGCCGATGGCAGCGGCGGGCATCCGCAGGCCGTGCGAGGGTTCATCGCCTTGTCGGTCATTGTTCATTCCCTCCTTGCACCTTCTTAGACACAGGCGGAGCGGCTTTTTTCCAATGGCAAACAACATTTCACGCAAAAGGTGAACATGATCTCTCGGGAACCTCTGAATCGCATCCAGTAATTTGGGAAAAGGCGGCATATACTCAGTATTATACCCAGATATTGATCATTTTGAACCGAATTCCGTGAGATTCCTCGTCTTTTCTGTCCGCAGCCCTGCAAAGGGGCAGATCAGTTGCGGATTGGGGATGGATATAGCTTCGTATGACCAATGACTGGGCGTGGTGCTGCGCAAATACTGCCTTATGACCCGACTGTTGAGTGTCATGCAAAGGTTCCTTAGCTCAAGAGAAAACAAAAGAAGCGGCTGTGCTTCTAAGCTGTAGGTTTCCCAGACTAAACGCCACTTCAAATGCCACTGTGGTATTTACTTGGGGAATTCACTCTCAAAAAAAACGCTTGCAAATCCGAAAGAAAATGTGGTAAAATGCTCAGGTCGAGCAGCATCTGCGTAAGTCCGGACATGGACCTGCGCAGTTTTTTTGTGCTCATCAACAGGCAGGAGGGAATTCCTATGGAACAAACACAGAATCACCTTGGTACCGAGCGCATCGGCAAGCTCATGGGCAAGTACGCCGTGCCCTGCATCATTTCGCTGCTGGTCGGCGCGCTGTACAACATCGTTGACCAGATCTTCATTGCCAACGCTGCCTATCTTGGCTCCTATGGCAACGCCGCCAACACCGTGGTGTTCCCGCTGACGGTGATAGCGCTGGCCATCGCCGTGATGGTGGGCGACGGCTGCTGCGCCTTCGTCAGCCTGAGCCTTGGCAAAAGGGACACGGAGCAGGCCAGCCGCAGCGTGGGCAACGCGGTGGGCATGACGCTCCTCGCCGGCGCCATCCTGACGCTGATCTACCTCGTCTTTTCCGATGCAATCATCGCCATGTTCGGCGGCACAGTTAATGAGGGCACATACCATCACGCGCAGGAGTATTTCTTCTGGATCACCCTGGGGATTCCGTTCTATATGTTCGGCCAGGCCATGAATCCGGTGATCCGCGCAGACGGCAGCCCGAAATTCGCCATGGTTTCCACGCTTTCGGGCGCTGTGGCAAACATCATTCTGGACCCGATCTTCATTTTCGCCTTCCGCTGGGGCATGATGGGTGCGGCGCTGGCAACCGTCATCGGTCAGGTGATCACGGCGGCGCTGGCGGTGTGGTATCTCCTGCACATGCGGACGGTGAAGCTGTCCCGGAAGGACTTCGCGCCCCATCCGCGCATTGCGGGCCGCACGCTGCTGCTGGGCCTGTGCAGCTTCTTCTCGCAGATTTCGCTGGTGGCGGCCATGGCGGCCATCAACAACATGATCCGCAAATATGGCGCGATGGACGAGATCTTCTCCCAGGAGCAGTACGCCCAGATTCCCATGGCGGTGGTGGGCATCGTCATGAAGTTCTTCCAGATCGTCATTTCCATCGTGGTGGGCATGTCCGCCGGATGCATACCGCTGGTGGGCTACAACATGGGCGCGATGCGCTATGACCGGGTGAAAAAGCTGTTCACCCGGCTGCTGCTTGCGGAGGCGCTGGTGGGCGTTGCGGCGCTGGTGATCGTCGAAGGCTTCCCGCGGCAGCTGATCGGGATTTTCGGTGCCGCCAACGAAAGCGTGCACTACACCAGCTTTGCCATCCGCGCCTTCCGCGTCTACCTGTGCATGGTCATCTTCGCCTGCGTGAACAAGGCCGCGTTCATCTTCCTGCAGGCGATGGGCAAGGCGGCGGCGTCCACCATGCTGTCGATGGTGCGCGAAATCATCTTTGGCGTGGGCTTTGCGCTGCTGCTGCCCCGGTTCTTCGGCCTGGACGGCGTGCTCTATTCCATGCCGGTATCCGATGCGCTGACCGCGTTGGTATCTGCCGCCGTCATCGGCTTGACCTACCGCCAGCTGAATGCGCAAATGAAAAAGCAGGCGTGATGCCTGCCGCAGCTTGCCCAAATATGCTTAACACTTTTTTCGACACGCTGAGCGGGCTCCGCGCCCGCTTTTTCATGCTCAGAAAAAGGGATCGCCGCAGGCCGTGCCCGTGGCGATCCCCACCATATAGGTTTACTTTCCTGAAGCGTACACCGCCGCATAATGCACCAGCGCGCCCAGGAAGCGGTTGCACTCGTCCTGACTGATGTCCACGCTGCGGGTGTCCCGCAGGGCATCCCGTTCGGGGTGGAACTGAATGCCCAGGGCGAACAGGTTGCCCTGATACTCAATGCCCTCGACGATACCGTCGGAGCTGTGGGCAACGATGGTCAGGCCTTCACCGAGCTTTTCGGGGTTCACCGCCTGATGGTGGGCGGTGGCAACCAGCGTCAGATTGGGCCCGCCGGCGATGTCATAGAACCACCGGGAGCTCTCGTCGATGGCGAGGAACTCGTCATCGCCCAGAACGTGATAGCCGGTGCCGCCGCTGTGCACCAGACCGTCGACCGTCACCCGGTAATGGGTGGGCAAACAGGGGGTGGTCACAGGGCCGTCCGCAGTCCAGGTGCGCAGGCCGGTATCCGGCAACCACTGCGCACGGGCCGGGTCGATCTCGCCGCTCGCCACCAGCGAACCCAGGTAGGAGGGAATATCCTGAATCAGCCCGCCGCCCATGGCGACGTTGAAGATCTGCTCCCCGCGGCACACGGCAAGCATGGGCACATCCGCCGCAATGGCCGCCCGGATCATCAGAATATCGGAGGTGTCCCGGGCGTCGTTCCAGCCGGAGGAGCCGTGCGGGTAGGCTTCCTCCCCATAAAGAGCGGGGTTCACGTCCTCGCCGCCGGTCATAAAGATGCCGTCCACCTGCGCCAGCATGGCTTCCGCCTCCGCCTCAGTGGTCACCCGCGTCATGAAGGTCACCCGGGCGCCGCCGCGCAGGTAGGCCTCCGCAAAGCCCAGATAGTCGTTGCCGATGCTGTCTTTCTTCCAGGAGATACCAATCATGGGGCGCTCTCCGACAGAGGTGACGGTGATGCCCGTCACAACCCCGTCCTCCAGCGTCAGCGCCGCCCGGACCGCCAGGCCCAGCTCCCCGCCTACCGTATCGCCGGGCACGCAGGCCGCTGCTTCCAGATCGGGAGCCTTGCCCAGCACGGCGGTCAGCGCCTCCAGCGAGTCAATGCCGTTGCCCGTTTCATCCGCCACCGTCACGCCCGCAGCGAACTGCGCCTGATATACCACATTATACGAAATGCCCGTTTCGTCCACTGTGTAGAGAATCGCGTCCTCAACCGTCGCGCTTTCCGCCCAGGCGATATTGCACATCACCATCGTCAGTACCGCCAGCAGCACCGCAGCGGCGAACCATCTCCGATTGTTCCTCATGCCATATGCTCCTCCTTCCGTGTGGCATGACCCACCGGGTGAGCTCTGCCCCGATGTCCTGCCAAAAGCAAACAGCAGGGCAACTGCACCATTGCCCTGCTGTTGCTGTCATCATACCCCTATTTTCCTCGTCCGTCAAGTTTTCCCGCTGTTTACCCTGAGCGGACATTCATTGACCAATTTGGTCATCCGCTCTCCCCGGCAGGGACAGCTTCATCCATAACAGATCACAGTCCGCCCTCACCTCCCGCAGTTATTTCATGGACTTTGCTCCTTTGTCCTGATCGGGCCATGGGTGCCAGCGTATCTGCCCGGCAGGGCGACCTCATTCAAAACGAAAAACAAACACAAATGCGGCCGAAGGGG